>JBNMNB010000118.1:0-22903 GCA_051270635.1 Verrucomicrobiales bacterium
ACGATCCTACTGAGAAGTTGGTGCAGGCCTTCTCTGAAAACTACGAACGCATCAAAGACGCATGAATAAGGCTGGAACCCTGATCATTGTCGCCTGTCTTGTATTGTTCCTGCTGGGTGGAATTTACGAAGTGTTTCGCCTGCGTTTCCAGGCGGGGGACACTTTTCCTGAGTATTCTACGCTGCGTGCAGATCCACTGGGGGCAAAGGCGGCTTACGATACTATCGATGCACTTGATAATTATTCTCTGGTAACTCGGAATCGAGAGAATCTGCGGTTTTTGAAGGTGGAACCGGACAGCACGCTCTTATTTGCAGGAGTCACTGGTGATTGGCTGAACGAAACCCTTACACCAACAGAATTTGAAGTGCTGGACACGGCGATCCAAAAAGGTGCGAGGTGTGTGATGACGCTTTCAGGGCGCGATAATGCGATTGGCCGCGAGATCGAAATCGTCGAAACCGGGGAAGTCGAGCATGTGACGCCAGATGAAGTGCTCGAGAGAGAAGCGAATCGCAGCAAGAAAAAGCCTATCAACATTGAGGCGGAGAAGCCGGTCGACGACGGAGACAAGGCTGGAGCCGAGGAAGATGAAAGCGAGTCACAATTTCTAGGTTTTGATGCGATCAAGGAACGCTGGCAATTTGACGTCGGCTATACGACAACCGAAGACTGGGATCTTGAAGAAGGTATAGCTGCGAAGGTGGAGGTGACATCGCCGCTGTTAGGGGCTGAGATCACTGTGCGCAGTCCGTGGAGATTTGCCGGGTTGGGTCCAATGTGGAAACCTGTGGCGACCATTGCGGGGCGTCCTGTAATAATGCAGAGACCGTACGGCAAGGGCACGCTGGTGATGTGCGCGGACTCGTGGTTTTTGAGCAATGAATCACTGGCGAAGTATCGCGAACTGGGGCCATTGCTATGGGCGGTGGGAAAACGTTCAAATTTGGTTGTAGATGAGACGCATCATGGTGTGCAGGAGAGTGAGGGCGTGGTAGGGATGGTTGCGCGGTATCATTTACATGGGGTGATTCCAGGGGTGATTCTTCTGTTTCTGTTAGTCCTGTGGCGTGGAAGTTCTTCGCTGGTGCCCAGTGCCGCATTGTCTGCAAGTGAAAATGCACGAGCGGTCACTGTCGATGGCATTGATGCGGATTCCGGTGTTGTGCGTCTGATGCGCAGTGGAATTTCCAAGCAGGAGATTTTGAGGCAATGTTATCTCGCCTGGGCACGTCATCCTGTGCTGCGGCGTCGGTATTCGAAAACTGATGTTGCCGCTGTGCGTGATCGCGTTGTCGCAGAGGAATCGAAATCGACAGGGCAGCGAGATCTTGTCTCTGCTTATCGCGAAATTGCGCAGTCACTGTCGCGCAGGCCAAAATGAATTGCTGAGGCATCAACCATCTTGAACAACGCTATCCAATGAACGAAAACGTAGAACGCATCAACGAAGTCCTCAATCGAGCCCGCAGGGAAGTGGGGAAAGTGATCATTGGGCAGAGTGAAGTTGTCGACCAATGTTTAATTGCCATTTTCACTGGCAATCACATTCTGCTTGAAGGCGTGCCGGGAGTGGCGAAGACGCTTTTGGTGCGCACGCTCGCGCATGTGCTGGGAACGGACTTTGCTCGCATTCAGTTCACGCCCGATTTGATGCCTGCGGATATCACGGGAACCAATGTTTTCAACTTGAAGGACAATGCGTTCACTCTGGTGCAGGGGCCCGTTTTCACTTCCTTTCTGCTGGCTGATGAAATCAACCGAGCGCCTGCGAAAACGCAATCGGCTCTGTTGCAGGCGATGCAGGAACGATTGGTGACGATTGACCGCAATACGTACACGTTGTCTCCCAGTTTCACTGTCTTCGCTACGCAGAATCCGATCGAATACGAGGGGACGTACCCGCTGCCTGAGGCGCAGAAGGATCGCTTTCTTTTGAAAGTCGATGTCGATTACCCGAGTGAAAGTGAAGAGCAGGAGCTGGCACGGCGTAGCCTTGGCGATGATTCACCTGAGAAAATGCTATCTGCGGGAGTGGTTCAACCGGTGGTTGGCGACACAACAATAGCAGACATGCGTAATGCACTGAACGGCATTCTGGTAAAAGATGAGTTGATCAATTACGCCGTCGAACTTGTGCGCACGACACGCGTGTCAGACAGCATTCTGGTGGGTGCCGGGCCGCGGGCCACTCAGGCACTGTTGCTTTCCAGCCGTGCGGTCGCGGCGATCGAAGGCAGGGACTTTGTGACGCCAGACGACATTCGGGGAATGACAGTGCCAGTGCTCAGTCACCGCATCGTTCTTCGCCCTGAATACGAAATCGAAGGCATGACCGTCGCCGAGAGTATCGACAAGCTACTCGAGAAAGTCCCGGTGCCGAGGTAACTTGAATAGCGACTTTTGCCGGTACTATTCCTCGAATGCCCGTGATATGTCATCCGCAGGCAGCGCCGGAGCGGATTCCTGTGCTGCTGGTGGAAGAGGAGTCGTTTCAGGCAGAGAGTTCTGACCTCCTTCAGGAGCAAAGGCATCGAGGCTCAAACCATCTTGCTCGGGGAAGGTTGAAGTCCCTGGGTCATCGTTCGCAAGTCCTTTGAGAGTAAAGGATCCATTCACGGCCATCATGACGACAACGGTGATGGCAATCCCAGCAACAATGACGCCCAGCAGTGCCAGTTTTGCTTTTCCCGTGAGACCCGTTTGAAAGGTCACACCCTTTCTCATATCGTCGGCAGTCATCGTCTTGCGACGCTTTTTGCGGACTTTTCGCCTGCGCTCTTCACCTTCACCTTCACTTCCCGATGAGGAGGAAGACGAAGACGAGCGAGAAAATGATGATGATTCGTAAGACATAACGTTTCAATTCAAAGGAGCTACCGCCAACACTATTGTCACTAAATCGTAGATTTGATACCGTGTCATCGATAAAACGTAAAAACTTTCCTGCTTCTCTTTCGTGAGGAAATCAGGAGACTTTTTCGGTGGTTTCCGTTTCTTCGCTGACGACTTCTTCAGCCGGTTTTTCAGCGGTATTTCCCTCTTTTGGAGGTGCTGGCTGCTGCTCTTCGATCACTTCAGCGCTCGTGCCGAGAAGCCTTGAGAATAGGCGCTTGGGCAGACTTCGGCCCCGGTCTTCGGCTTCGAGATCGACGGCGGCATCTGCCTTGGCAGTTTCCCATGCCGCTGCGAATCCTGGGGCATTGATCATCATGCGCTTTTCCGCGCGGGTGAAGATTTCCAGATCACGTGATTGCTTGTGCTCCGGTTTTTCATTCAGCATTCCGATGCGCAGACGGAGGTTCTCGTTTTCCTTTGTTACTTTTTCACGCTCTTGCTTAAGGCCTTCAAGTTGTTCTGCCTCCAGTTCCAACTTATCGCTCAGGTGGCGCTGATACCTTTTCAATTCGCGCTTGGTCTTGAAGTGGTTCCAAATCGAGAAGCCAGCGATCAAAAGGCCAAGCAGTAAGCCCCAGGTGAACTGTTCAGAAAGGATAGAGAGGACGGTTTCCATTTAGTGGCGGCACTATATCGTGCGAATCGATATCGTCATCGAAAACTGCCGATTTCCGGTCATGTCGAGACGTTGACGCGGAAGTAGTTAATAATCAGTGATATAAAAGGTTTCTTTATGATCTTGGGAATGATGAGTCGTCTTTGATTTGCGCAAATATGTGTGGCAATTATGGTAACGATCGCATAAATTAGACGAACAGTGTTCGGAATCATCGCTCGCTGCTTCACTTTATAACCGCTTTGAAAATCGGAAGCCACAATCCTTTTGTGCAGGATACGTTTGCTGCGAGCAGCACGTCATCCACCCCATCAGTGTGCCTCCATCAGGAGGCCAGGCAAGAATTTCTCGACGTAATTGAAAACCTAACCAGTCAGTCCAATTTGAGTGGGCGTCTGGTGTTGCTGACCGCGTCCCGTGCGGGCTTCGGCAAAACGCATCTGCTGCACCGCCTGCAGGAACTGCACTCCAGCGTTCTGATGCTGCCATTACAGTTCGATCTGGAGCGTTCCGTTTCGTGGCAAGCAGGAATGGAGCAAGTCCTTCATCGTTGCCATTCGTCAGTAACGGAGACCGAGGGCATTTCAGTGCTCAGCGCCTGCAACAGGACATTGTTTGCCATGTTGAATGCGGATCTGATTCAGCATGGACTGGTTGACTGCGAAGATGACGACAAGACAGGGACGCTAGAGGCACTGCAGCAGCGGGCGATCGAGATCTTTGATCTAACCGAGGCGTCGTCGGCAATGAGCCAATGGTTTCTGCGCAATTTTGAAGCGCTGCTGCCGACTTTGTCCGAAGCTGCTGCGCGGCTGTCGGGGATCAGCGCTGATTCTGCATCTGAGTGGCTGCGCGTTTTGTGCGCCTATGAGCAGGGGCAAAATGACGCACCGTCCGCACGATGGCAGGCATTGCAGTGGGGGATTGGTCAGATTTCGCAAGCGATGCAGGGAGGCTTCAATGATGGAGTGCATGTGCTGTCCGTCACCAACGAGAGCGAGCAGCTTTCTGCCAAGATGAGGCTGATTGAGTTTTTAAAGTTGCAGGGAATTGGTCGAATTCCGGTAATCGCGGTTGATCATATTGACGTGCTCCACCGTGATGTGGCGGCTTGCCTGCGTCTGGCGGACGTTCTTACCCAATTGACGGCTGCAGTGCCCAAAAGCATGGCGGTTCTTGCAGTAAATGAAGACGTGTGGAATAGCGGGTTCCGGCATTACCTGCCCAGCGCGATGGGCGATCGCTTGACCGGCAGCACGATTAGGCTTCCCGGCGTGACTGCACAGGAAGCAGAAGCACTGGTGAGGATGCGGTTGGAACAAGCGGAAACGGCGCCTGCGAACGTGGAGCGTTTTATTGTTCATTCGGGAATCATCCGCTTGATTGAGGCCTCGGTAGCACCGATTTCGCCGCGCGCTGTGCTGCGGCATTGCTCAAGTCGGTGGAACACATTTTCAGTGACGCAGTCAGTTGATCCGGTCGAGCTCGTGGCTAAAGAATCACCGAGTCTGTTTGCGGAAGGAGAGCCAGTGCTCGCGCAGGCACCCAACACTTTACCAACTGCTGCTGTGGCTGCTGTGGCTGTGGTGAATGGGCTTCGACCATTGAAGCCGCTGGGATCCTCGGTTGGAACTGCGGAAATTCCGCCCGTGGACTTGCCAGATGCATCGAACCGCATCCAGAAAGTGTTCGATGCACGCATAGACGCCATGGTGGAAGTGTTCGCGCCGGATCCCGTGCGCATCGCCGCGCTGCTACGTGTTGCTGGTCAGCAGTTTCCGATGGTGCAATATGGCGAGGAACCAGTGCCTAGCGGCAATGGAGCGCCGCCTGCGTTGGTGGGAAAATGGAAGACGGGAGAATCAGAAGTATTGTTTGGATTGCGCCCGTATGAGGAAGCTGGTTACTGGAAATCGCTGGTGCGGCATGTTGAGGCGCGCACGCCAGGCACCCGCAAGTTGGCGATTTTCGACAGCGCAGATCGTGGGCGCATCAGTGCCATTCTTGGGGCGCAGGCCGATCAGAATATTGATATCGTCGAGCTGGATTCCGCAGCTGTGCGACGTCTTTCCGCTGCCAGTGATCTTCTAGACGACGCGGAAAAAGGCGTCCTTGAAGTTCCTGTTCCAGAAGCAATGGCTGGGCTGGTAGATGAGCTGGATTTCTTTTGGAAGCGCGTCACGCGCTCGCTGAAGTAAATTCGAAAGGCAGCTCAGATGCTTCAATCATCTTGAGTAATTGAAATTCCGGTCGAACTTATCATGTGTGTGACTATCGGAATGCCCCTGGCCCAGGCCAGTATCTTTTGTTTCTTGGACTGTTGTTCCTGTCGATGGCGCAGTTACAGTTGGAGTTGGCAGCAAAGGAGAGCAACAGCAGCGAGAAAAAGACTCCCGCGCCTGCTCCCCAAGTGGGTTGGAAGGAAGTCAGACATAAAGGAAGGGGATACGTTTCTCTGGAGGAAGTCGCACAATTCTACGGTCTGAAATTCTCTCGCGATGAAAAGTGGACGAGGCTGACCGACGACAAAGTCCGACTCGAATTCATTACCGGAACTAAGGGGCTACTTCTAAACGGGCTCCAGTTTTACCTGAGTTACGCCGTGTTACCATGGGGGGAAGATCGCGTGATTCTGTCGAATTTTGACCTTGTGAATGTGATCGATCCAACTCTACGGCCGTCGTCGCAGCGAGATCCGTCGCAGTTACAGACGGTCATCATAGACCCTGCACACGGTGGTCGTGCTGCGGGAGTGAACGGCCGCTGTGGCGTCGAAAAAAACATCACGCTGGATCTGGCTCTTCGAGTCAAAATGCATCTTGCGGGTGCTCCCTTCCGCGTTGTGCTGACGCGCGAGGGCGACTTTGATCTTACAGTTGCTGAGCGGCTAACGCTGGCCGGGGCAACACCAGGAGAGTCGGTTTTTGTCAGTCTGCATCTTGGCAACGGAAATACTAAGGCCCGTGGATTGGAGATCTTCACGCTGCCTCCACCTTACACTCCCGCCACTTATGACCCACCGTCTACCAAGCCGGATGATTCCTTTTACCCTGGAAACATCAATGATCGCGAAAGCCTGGCGCTGGCTGTTGCTATTCAAGGTCAGGCGCTGCGGAAAAAATTGAGAACCCTGGGATTGAAGCGGGCGCGCTTCGATGAATTAAAAGGAATCTCAGTGCCAGCTGTCTACTGCCGTGCTGGGTTTGTCAGCAACAAGGAAGATGCGGCATTGCTCGGTGATCCTGATCACATTGATAAAACAGCCAAGGTGATCGCTGCCGGAATTCGACGTTATGCACGCGTGATTGAGGGCGGGATGGAAGAGCATCAACTTCAGCGCGCGAAGAACCCGCTCATCATCTCAGATGTCGAAGTATTTTCCGATCAGGTGCGAAGCCTTGAGGGGGAAAAACGCCGTGTGCGTCTCGATATTCAGGCTAAGGAATCGATCTCCGTGGATCCCGAGAAACTGGAAGTGCAGGTCTTTTTCTTTGATCATGTCAACCAGGAGTCGCTGGATCTTTCCACTGCTGATCCCCCCGAAGTGCAGTGGATATCTGTGCTGCCGGACTGGAAAGCAACCGACACCGAGGTGATGGAAGTCGGCTACACGCTTCCTGCAATGAGCGCAGAAGAACAGAAGGCGTTTGGGCAGCGGTTCTACTACGGGTTCGTGGCGCGGCTGGTGTATGATGGTCGGCTGGTCGATTCCTATGCTGAGCCCGCCAATCTGCGCCGGGGATTGCCCCATTTTATCACGGTTTTCCCATAGTGGCCTTGAGTTTGCTGCCAGCAACGCTAAGGACTGCGGAGTGATCCGTAACTTTATTTTCGATTGGTCAGGAACCCTGGTGGATGATTTGCCGCCGGTGATCGAAGCCACTAACGTAGTGCTTACCCACTATGGTAAGCCAGCCATGGATCGCGAAACTTTTAAACGCGAGTTCTGCCTGCCATTCCCAGTGTTCTATGAGCGCGTACTACCCGGCGTGCCATTGGAGGACTTGGATCCTGTTTTTCGTCGTGCCTTTATTGGTTCGAAACAGCCAGCCACCATTCTTCCGTACGCTAAGGACTTCCTGTTGTTCTGTGAGCAGCGCGGTTGCCGGATGTTTGTGCTCAGCTCCGCTCTGGAAAAGCAACTTCGCGAGCAGGCGCGCGAAGCTGGGATTCACGATTTCTTCGAGCATATTTATGCGGGGATTCTGGATAAGCGGGACAAAATTGCAGACATCCTTGCAACGCACGGTCTCAGGCCGGAGGAAACTGCCTTTGTCGGTGACATGGAGCATGACGTGGAAACAGCGAAGTCTGCGAACCTGTTGTCAGTCGCCGTGCTCACTGGATACGATTCCCGTGAGGCACTGAGCGCAGCGGAACCTGACGTGATGGCCAATGACTTGCAGGTGCTCCGGCAAGTGATGACTGAAACCGCATTTGAGCCGAGTCCTCGCTATCCGCTGGCGACGGTGGGTGGGCTGATTCACAATGACGACGGTGAGGTTCTCATGATTCGAACACACAAATGGTCTGATCGATGGGGGATTCCAGGCGGTAAAATCGAGCGCGGCGAAACCTGTGAACAGGCGCTGCGGCGCGAAATTCGCGAAGAAACGGCGCTCGAAATCGACGCAATTCGGTTTGTCGTCGTGCAGGATTGTGTCGATCCCGAGGAGTTTTACGCGCCAGCGCATTTTCTGTTGCTGAACTACACCGCGAACCGCGTTTCGGGCGATGTCGTGCTTAATGACGAAGCTGAGGATTTCGTCTGGATTGATCCGCGCCGGGCGCTGAAAGAATTGGATCTCAATATTCCGACGCAGACGCTTTTGCGTGCGGTGTTGGATACTCCGGGTATCCCCAGCTGATTTCTTGACCGATTTCGCGCTGTGGTCTCTAATCGCATCCATGAAAACCGTCGCTATTGCTGTCTTTGCTCTCGTGTCTTGTTCCGTTCTGACCGTCCATTCTAAGGATTTTACGCTGACGGCGACCAAGTCAGTGAAGCAGGATGATGGCATCTGGCTCAAGCAACAGTCGGCAATGCATTGGCAAGCCGAGCGCACAGCAGTGATCGTCTGCGACATGTGGGACGCTCACCATTGCCTTAATGCCACGAAGCGCGGCGGGGATTTGATGCCACGCATGAATGCTCTGTTGAATAAGGCGCGCTCTAGTGGAGCCACGATCATTCATGCTCCTTCGTCCTGTATGGAATTCTATAAAGATCACCCTGCACGCAAGCGGGCGATCGATACTGCAGCGGCACCATCCATTCCCAATGGGATCGATCAGTGGCTGAACTGGATCAATGATGAGGAAGAAAAAGCCGGGTATCCGATTGATGCATCCGATGGCGGAGAGGACGATGAGCCCGCAGCACACGAAGCATGGGCAAAGGAACTGGCCGAGCGCGGGCGCAATCCTCGGGCACCGTGGATCCGTCAGGCCGAGGGGCTCGAGATCGATCCGCAGGTGGATTTCATTACCGATGACGGAGTGCAGAATTGGAACATCCTTCATGAGAAGAAGATCGACAACATCATCCTCGTTGGCGTGCATCTGAATATGTGTGTGTTAGGGAGACCATTTGGTCTGCGACAAATGACACTCAGCGGGAAAAATGTTGTGCTGATGCGTGACCTGACGGACACGATGTACAACCCGAAGATGCCGCCGCATGTCAGCCATTTCCGCGGAACGGATCTGACCATTGATCATGTCGAAAAATTCGTTTGCCCTTCAGTCACCAGTGATCAGCTGCTGGGTGGCGTGCCGTTTCATTTTGAAGGAGATAAGAGGCAGCATCTGGTAATCGTGACTGGCGAAAAGGAATACAAGACTGAGATCACACTGCCGAAATTTGCGGAAGCCGAGCTCGGTAATGATTTTCGCATCAGCTACGTGCTGGGCAACGAGGGGGAGACGACATTGGATGGAATCAATGTGCTGGCCGATGCGGATGTCGCGCTGATCAGTGTTCGCCGCCGTCCCTTGCCTGCAGATCAGTTGCAGGTACTGCGGGAATTCGCTGCCGCCGGAAAGCCGATGGTGGGCATTCGCACCGCCAGTCATGCGTTTTCACTGCGTGACAAACAGCCGCCGACCGGTCTCGCCACTTGGGACGACTTCGATGCCACAGTATGGGGTGGTAACTATCACGGTCATCACGGCAACCAGTTGAAAACCGTTGCCTGGAGGGTGTCGAGCGCAGCTGCAGATAATCCTTTGGCGCAGGGGATTCCTGACGACAAGTTCGCGACTGGAGGCTCACTATACGAGGTTTTGCCGCTGGCTGACGGGGCTGAAGTGGTGATGATAGGGAGTGCTGAAACTCAAGATGTGCACCAGCCAGTCGCATGGACGTTTACTCGCAAAGATGGAGGTCGCTCGTTCTACACTTCGCTGGGGCATGTCGATGACTTTTCAACTCCACAGTTCAAGGCGCTGTTGAATAATGCGCTTCGCTGGGCGGTTGCGAAATAGCAGTTAGATCATTTAGATCAACTGGATTGTTTCGATCATTTGGATAGAAATGTAGACGAGCACGGGGAAGTCATTTATTATTCAGGGACGCCCTCTGCCACCTGATGAATTCGCCTTCCTCCTGCCAATTACCGCGAGAGATTACTCGTAGGAAAATGCTTGGAACGAGTCTGGGAGTTCTCGGATACTCGTTAACTGACCTGCTCTCATTGCGAACTGCCAGTGCTGCCGTGGGGAGGCCAACAGCGCCGAAGGCGAAATCCTGCATCGTTCTTTTTGCGTGGGGTGGAATGAGTCACTTGGATACCTGGGATCCAAAACCTGATGCACCACGGGAAGTGCGGGGTGAATTCCAGACGATCCGAACGGCAACGCCGGGAATTCGCATCGGCGAGCACATGCCATTCCTGGCAAAGCAGACAGAGCGGCTGGCGATCGTTCGGTCGATGCATCACGGAAGCTCTGGGCACGGCAAGGCAATGTACTGGAACTTTACTGGCCATGCACCACCGCGTGAGCAACTGGCAGCGAATCTCCCGCCGTCCAGCGACGACTGGCCATCACTTCTTTCCGTCATATCGAAATTCAAACAGGCACCGCGTGGCTTGCCGCCGGCGATCCGCCTTCCCTATCCATTGGTGGATAATGGCTCACTTCAGGCAGGGGAATATGCGGGATGGCTTGGAGCCACACACAATCCCATCGTGATTCGGACGCCTCAAGGGGACGAGTTCGGAGGAGTGTCGCGTAACCTTGGAGCTTCCAAGATTGATCCGCGAGAGGCCTTGGATCGTCAGAGACTTCAGTCAAGGTTAGGCCTGCTGGGAAATCTAGAGCGTTGCATTGGAATCGGTGAGCCGCTGGTGTTGTCAGACCATTTCCGGGATCTCGCTACCGACATGCTCACCAGTCCCAGAGTACGCGAGGCATTTGACCTCGGCGGGGAATCGCCACAGACGCATGAAAAATTTGGCAATCACATCTGCGGTCAAAGCATGCTCCTTTCGCGGCGATTGATCGAGGCCGGTGTGCCGATCGTGACGGTTGCCTGTTCGGCGGGGGATTTGAATGGTTCCGTCGGCGATCACTGGGACACGCATGCTGATAACTTCAATCGCCTGAAGAACACGATGCTGCCCGCCTATGATCGACCGGCAGCCGCATTGCTCGATGATCTGGAGGAACGCGGATTACTGGATGAAACGCTGGTTGTGATGCTGACAGAGTTCGGGCGAACGCCGAAAATTAGCGGCAATGCAGGGCGTGATCATTATCCGAATTGCTATTCCATCGCCCTCGCAGGGGGAGGGATTCAGGGAGGGCAGGTCTATGGCGCCTCTGACCGGATCGGCTCTGAGCCTGACACTCACGGTTGTGGGCCTGCGGATCTACACGCCACCATTTTTGAGGCCTTGGGAATCCCTCACAAGAGTATCATCCACGATAGACTCGGCCGGCCATTTCCCATCAGCGACGGCTCGCCATTGCCGCTATTCGGTTAAAGAAGGGAATTCTCAGGCAGCAAGATTCCCGGTTTACAAACCGAAAAATCGCGACTAGCGGGAGAGATCGAGAATCTCTGTAACGGTGAGCATTGCCTCAATGCCGCTACGGTTTGCGGGAATGCAGCCCTTTTGGCTACCAAGGTTGGCACTGAGTGATGGGCTGGCAGGAGGTTTTCGATCGATGCCCGCAGCGCGCATGGTGCGTCGGTGGCGGGCGTTTCTATTCATGTTTGAACTTTTTCGGAAAAAGAACGGCAACTATAAAGATGACACGCTATCGGGACTGACCGTCGCCCTGGCATTAGTGCCTGAAGCGATTGCTTTCTCCTTTGTGGCTAATGTGGATCCCCTGATTGGTCTGTGGGCTGCCGTATTCATGGGCTTCATTACCGCGACCTGTGGTGGTCGGCCAGGAATGATTTCAGGCGCTACTGGAGCCATTGCAGTGGTCGCGGGTAAGGCTGTGCAGCATGGGGAAAAAATGGGGGATGGTCTGGGGCTGCCATACCTTTTTGCCGTCATCATGATTGCCGGTCTCATTCAAGTCGTCTTCGGAATGCTGAAGCTTGGTCGCTTTGCCAGGCTGGTGCCGCATCCGGTCATGATTGGTTTCGTCAATGGACTTGCGATCGTCATTCTCACGTCACAGTTTCCATCATTCCGTGACCTGACGACAGGAGAATGGCTGACCGGCCAGGCGCTCGCAGTCATGCTGGCACTCGTTTGCCTGACCATGCTCATCATCCAGTTTCTACCGAAATTCACCAAGGCTGTTCCATCGTCACTTGCTGCTATCCTGGTAGTTGGAGCTATTTCCTATTTCTTTATCGAAGGCACGGCAACGGTTTCAGACGTCCTGGCACAAGCACCCGGCAATCCTGAGGGAAAACTGTCTGGATCCTTCCCATTGCCCGCTGTTCCAACCGGAATTGCCTGGGCAACCGAGTGGCAATTCATTTTCAAGACTGCCTTCATCGTTGCCATGGTCGGCATTATCGAGTCACTGATGACGCTGCAGCTCATCGACGAAATTACGGAAACGCGCGGGCAGGGGAACCGCGAATGTATCGCCCAGGGCGGTGCCAATTTCCTCTCTGGCTTGTTCGGCGGAATGGGCGGCTGCGCGATGATCGGCCAGTCATTGATTAACATTAAATCAGGTGGACGCGGGCGCACGTCGGGAATTGTAGCTTCTGTCGCCATGGCCATCTTCATCATGGTCGGCGGGCCAGTGGTCGAAAAGATACCGATTGCCGCGCTAGTGGGGCTGATGTTCATGGTCGTGATTGGCACCTTCGAGTGGTCGTCCCTGAAAACTTTCGGCAAAGTTCCGATCTCTGAAATTATCGTGATCGTCGCAGTGACGCTGATTACCGTTGTGATGCACGATCTCGCCACCGCCGTATTTGTCGGCGTCATTCTTTCGGCGCTCATCTTTGCCTGGGAGAGTTCCCGCCATGTCTTCGTGACCGTGGAACAGGAAACGGCGGACGAGAAAATTTATTCGCTCCAGGGGCTACTTTACTTCGGCTCCGTGCGTCATTTTACAGATCAGTTTCAGGCTCGCTCAGACGTTAAGAACATCGTGATCGATTTCGGCGGTGCCCGCGTTTGCGATATGTCAGGGCTTGAGGCAATCAATTCCCTGGCCGAGCGTTATCGCACTGCTGGAAAGAATCTGCGCCTGCGACATCTCTCCGCAGATTGCCGGCGCATGTTGAAGAACGCCGACACATTGATGAATGTGGAAGTGCTGCCAGACGATCCAGATTACACCGTTGCCAATCTTCGCCGAAGCAGCGATTGAATGATTGAATCTGCAAAAAAAATCAGTGGCTGCGCTTGGGCAGCAGTGAGGCTTTCAGCAAGCGGACATCGTTCTTGATGCTTGAAGTGCTCACGTAGCGCGCATCGGACACCGCGCGCTTGCGAATGTTGCGGCTTCCACCCCAGCCGGCCTGTTGTGCGGCACCAGTCATCCCCGGCCTTGCAAAATTACGAACTCCGTAGTGAGGGATCTCGTAGCGGTAGCGCTCTCCCTGTTTGCATGGCACCGCTTCGGGGCCGACCATGCTCATGTCTCCGCGCATTACGTTGAAAAGTTGTGGCAGCTCAGTGATTCCCCAACGCATCAGGAATAGCTTCAACCCCAAGTGGCGCACGTCGAGAGCATCGACACACAGTGAATACTGCGAAAAGGTGCGGCAGCCTTGGCCAGTGCGGCGATCGGATTGGATGCAACGTCCCGTGAGCATTTTCAGGGCTCCCATCGCCAGCAGCTGAACGGGGGCTGTCACTGCAAGCAGTGTTCCAGAGATCAGTGTATCAAAGACGCGTTTCGTCTTACTCGTCACCCACTGTGACTTGCTCTGCATTTCAACCGTGCGATCGCCAAATGCGACGATCTGTTGGGGAATAAGTGATGTGAACATGGCTGCTGTAGAAGTTGTGTGTAAATGAAGTAGATCCTCTGTATTACGGAAATTCTACAATGCTTGACGCATCTTTGCAATCGCGTTTTTGAATATTTTGCAATTTTCGCGTGTCATAAATGAGAACACGGCCGGGGGGCGTTATTCGCGACTCTACTCGCCTGCAGCTTCAGCCAATGCCTTGGCCAGCCACTTCCTGGTTTCCAGTCGCTTACTACTGGGGACGAGCAACCACCGATCATTGTGCGAATGCTTTGCCAGGGAATTTGGAAATTCTCCGAGAATGGAACGGGTATCGACGTTGAGATAAGTGAAGTGACCGGAGATGCCGGTTGATTCAAGGAAACGGGCCGTTTTGCTGGTGCTTCCATTTTCGCAGATCAGCACGGGACGCTTGCCGATTCTCAGCAGTCTTTTCCTTGCTGCTGCGCGGTAATTTTTCAACGGACTGCCCCAGCGTGTCCCGTGCCATTCCACGACCCCGTCATAGTGATCGTGAGTGATGAATCCACGCCAGAGGCTGGCGATTTGGGCATTGTGAAGGCCGATGTAACTGGTGGCAATGGCACCGCGTGAAAACCCGCATAGAAAAACCGACTGCGCATCACCGCCGAACTGCGCACAGATGCGCGGCACTTCAGATAAGGCGTAGGCCACCGTTGCTGCTGCGTCTCCCCACCAGCGGACTTCATTTTCCAAATGATCATTGCTGACAAATGGCAATGTCACCCAGATGAAGTGACCACCAGAAATGCCGTAACCCAGTGCGGCGTCCTCCACTTTGCCAGTGGATCCTGATGCCGGGTAGTGATTGCCAGTGTATTCGACAATCACTGGCCACTGCAGAGCTTTCTCCTTCCAGTGGGGATTCCAGTCCACAGGAAGATACAGCAGGTGATGAATTTTTGTGCCAGCGTAAGGCTGCGCACTGATGGCGACCCGTTTGCCGGCAGAGGGCGCTCCAGCTGATACTGGAGGCACCTGCAGCGTCACACCTGTGTCGCCTAGCAGTAACGACTGCCAGTGCTCACGCTGATGCGTATCATCATCTGGACGCGCTGGCTTTTCCTCCTGCCCGTGGCAGAGGGGCAGGGCGAAACAAGAAACGATCCAAAGCAGCACAGATGACGCTTGGAATGTTCGCGTCCTCATCTCGTCTGCTGTGAATTTCGCTGTTCGGCGCGTTAGTCGATCAGCGTATCGATGCGGCTGGCCATTTCAAAATCGCTTGCGGTCAAGCCAGCTTTGTCATGGGTGGTCAGCCGAAGTGTCACGGATCCGTAACGGACGTCGATGTCTGGATGATGCTGAGCGTCTTCCGCGATCTCAGCAACGTTATCTACGAAATCGATTCCCTCCATAAAGGTATCGAACTCAACCGTGCGGAGAATGGATTTCTCTTCAAGATCCCATTCGGGAACTTTTTTGATCCATTGGTTCAATTCGTCTTTTGGAATTCGGTCTGACATAGATAGGCTCTTGCGGTTCTCCCATCTAAAGTCGCTGATTTGGGGGTTTGGCAAGTGGAAACAAGGAAAAAATGAAGCATTTTTTGAACTTCCGATGCGACTCGGCCAGAACGAGGAGAATTCTAGGTCTTGCGTTGGGCGTGATTTTGGTATCCACTCAGTCATCTCAGAATAACCAACTTTGCTATGGGCAGAATATTCAACAACATCATCGAAACCGTCGGCGGCACGCCGCTAATCAAATTGAACAGAGTCACCGAAGGCATCGACGCTACGATCGCTTTAAAGTGCGAATTCTTCAATCCGCTCGGCAGTGTGAAGGATCGTATTGGCATGGCGATGATCGAGGCTGCAGAAGCAAGTGGCGACTTGAAGCCAGGCACCACGATCGTGGAGCCCACCAGTGGAAACACCGGGATTGCGCTGGCATTTGTGGCTGCGGCGAAGGGTTACCGACTGATCCTGACCATGCCGGATACCATGAGTGTCGAACGTCGCACATTGCTGGCGATGCTGGGAGCAGACCTCGTATTGACCGAAGGTGCCAAAGGAATGAAGGGCGCGATCGCAAAAGCTGAAGAGATTTTAGCGGAAACGGATAATTCCTGGATGCCGCAGCAGTTTGAGAATCCCGCGAATCCTGATATTCACGCGCGCACCACCGCCGAGGAAATCTGGAATGATACAGATGGTCAGGTTGACGTATTTGTTGCTGCAGTGGGCACTGGGGGAACGGTTTCTGGTGTGTCGAAAGTTCTCAAAGGACGCAAAGATGTCCTGACGGTTGCCGTTGAACCTTGCGACTCGCCAGTGATCTCGCAGACGATGGCTGGACAAGATCTGAAACCTGGGCCGCACAAAATTCAGGGCACGGGTGCTGGATTTGTCCCGAAGAATTTGCAACTGGAGTATGTAGACGAATGCGTGCAGGTCAGCAATGACGACTCATTTGCCATGGCGCGTCGCCTTGCTAAAGAGGAAGGGCTACTGGTTGGAATCAGCTCGGGTGCCAATGTGCAGGCTGCACTGGAAGTTGCGCGTCGCCCGGAGAACGCTGGGAAATTGATCGTCACCGTCGCCTGTTCCACTGGTGAGCGTTACCTCAGCACAGCTCTTGCAGATGATGCTCGGGCAAAAGTTGGCGTTTAGCCAAAAGCCAGAAGCCAAACGATTCCGCGAAGCGCCTGCTAAACTTCCAGAATGCCTGTTTTACACTGTGGGAAACCGCTGTATTTAACGGTTGCGGGCAAATGCCGACTAAGGTAGATATTCCGTTCTGCCGCCTTTGGGAGGGACGCTCGTGTCCCCCGCGCAATCCGATTGACCGACCATAATGTCGAATACCACTCCACCATCAGAAATTCCAGAAGCTCCCGTAGCGACCTTTGAACATCAGGCGTCTTCGTTTGAGCGTTTTCTGGAAGAGAATCTTAAAACACTCTTGATTGCAGGTGTAGTCATGTTTGTCGGCACCATCGGCTATTTGATTTTTAATCATTTTTCCGAATCGAACGCGTCGGACGAAGCCAACGCATTTACTGCAGCGGAGACCGTGGCTGAGTATCGCGAAGTGGTGAGCAGCTATCCGGGCACCGCCGCAGCAGGCAATGCCCAAATCATGATCGGCAAGAAGCTCGCAGAAGAGGATGAGACGAAAAAGGACGCAATCCCAGAGTTGCGCACATTTGTCGAGTCCTACCCAGAGCATCCGCTGCGTGACCAGGGGATGTTTCAACTGGCAACACTATTGCTTGAGAATGGCGAGAAAAAGGATGCCGTCGCCCAGATGGATAAACTGATCAGCGAGTTTCCATCGTCTCACCTGACTCCCTATGCCAAGCTGACGAAGGGCGACTTTGCCTACGAAGACGGAAATACCGACGAAGCGCGGAAGATTTACACTGAAGTGCTGACAAAGCACTCGGGCACGGAAGCTGCCAAATTGGCGGAGCAACGAGCCGAGCAATCCAAGATTGATCCTCCAGAAATCGTCGCACCTCGCCCAGAACCGCTGCCCGCTGACGCGACACTTCCTGCGCCCGGAATCGGAGCCCCAATTCCATTTTCTGCTGTTCCGCAGGCTGGCGATGCCGCTGGCGGCGAAGAGACAGATGCGACGACTGTTGAAGTTGAAGTAGAGGACGCAGGTGAAGAAACTGCTCCCGCTTCCGATTCAGAGTAAGAGTACAAAGCAGGAAATTGCGGTAGAGGTTAGGGCAAGAGGAGTTCGTCCTCAGTGCCAGAGTTGTCAGCTATTTCCTCAGATGAGCACAGAGTAGTGCTCAGGCTCAGCGATTTAGGGGTTCCTTTATGTTGAGGAGGGCATTGCCTTTCCGACCTGCGGACGAGCGACTGCGCGTGATCGGATCTTTCCAGGAGGTGAGGAGGAACCATTCCGTAGCGCTGAATTTTAAGTTTTAAGTGCGGGGCAGGTGTGCGTCCACTCATCCTCTCCCCTATAAAAACGAACCGCCGGACTTGCTACAGGCAAGTCCGGCGGACGCATCAACCTCAACACATCTATGAAACTAAGCAACCTTCACTGCGATTTTCAGACTCACAGTAAATAGGTCTCTTGCAGTTTTTGACCACCACGGACCGGATCCGTTCAAAGTTTCTTTCTCTCACAAAGCTTTTTTTATGGGCAGAGCCTGTCGATTTTCCATAAATTGCTAGAATTGAGAGAGTAACGAATCCGATCGTGCAGCCGACTTGGGCGTCCCTGCCAGAACTCGATGGTTGTGGGATTCAGCTCAAATCCGCCCCATTGCTCGGGTAAAGGAACAGAAATTTCTCCTTCTGGGTATTGTTTCAACTGCTCTTTATAGATCATTTCCAGCGAGTTACGATCTTTCGCCACAGAACTCTGCTTCGACGTGTGCGCGCCAATTTGGCTTCCATAGGGACGCGAATGAAAATAGGCCTCTGATGCCTCACGTGAACTTTTTTTTACGGTTCCACGAATCGACACCTGGCGTTCCAGTTCTTTCCATAAAAAAGTCACCGCCGCCTGCGGGTTTGCTTCCAGCTCGCGGCCTTTCTGGCTGCTGTAATTGGTGAAAAAGATGAACTTTTCTTGTTCGAGTCCTTTCAGAAGCACGGTACGGGTGGATGGAGCACCTTCCTCGTTCACGGTCGCCAGCACCATGGCATTGGGCTCTGGTACACCCGCCTTGCAGGCCTCGGCCATCCATTGATCGAATTGGTCGAACGGGCTCGGAGCAACATCTGTCTTGGATAACGTGTGGCGGCGATAGTCTTCTCTCAGGCTATGCAGTTCCACATTGGGAGTAGTTGCTGCATCTTTTGATGGTTGTTCTTTACTCATGGGATGGAACGTAATCTAAGAGTCAGTCACATGTATGGCGATTTAGAAAATGTTCTTTACCACGAAAGTACCATCTTCGCGCGGCTCGACGAATTGGCTCGCGAGATTACTTTGCACTACCGAGACGTAGGCGGTGATCTCGCGGTTCTTGCGATCCTCGATGGCGGGTTGATTTTCATGGCCGATCTCATGCGCCGCGTGAACTTGCCACTGCAATTTCGGACGCTGGCGGTATCCAGTTATCACGGAGGAACCGAGAGTTCCGGCACGGTGGATATCATCGGTGAATTGCCGGATGTAAAAGGCAAGCACGTCCTATTGATGGATGACATCCTCGACAGTGGCCGCACGCTGGCAGCCGTCAAACGCCGCCTCACGGATGACAGTGATCCTGCGAGTGTTCGTGTCTGTGTCCTTTTGCAGAAGAAAAAAGAACGAACTGAGGAAGTTCAGGCCGACTACGTTGCGTTCGAGATTGCCGATGAATTTGTAGTGGGCTATGGCTTGGATTATCAAGGGCGATACCGAAATCTACCAGTGATCGGAACATTGAAATCCGAGATGATCGCCCCCGAACACCGATGAACAGTAGCAACAACGAAGCGAACGAACCGTCAATGAAAGTGCTGTTTTTTTCCGTACTGCAGGATGCTGCTGGCGGAGAAAAGCAAATTGATTGGCCGCTTACTGGTGAATCTCTCACCGTCGCGGAATTAATGTTGGAGATCTATGACCGCTGGCCTGATTTGAAGCAGTGGGATGCCCAGATTCGTGTGGCTGTGGATCTGGAATATGTTGAACGCAGTCACGTCATCAGGGGAGGGGATGAAATCGCTCTGATGCCTCCTGTGCAGGGCGGATAGAATTTTTAGCGAGATATGGAGACTTCAGTGATTCAATTTGGTTGCGGGCGATTCCTCAGAGGATTCGTCGAACCGATGATCGCTCAGGGGAGTTTCGATGGTAGCCGAATTGGCAAGGTTCTGATCGTGCAGTCGACACCGAATAGGAGTGCCGCCAGAGCGTTGACGCAGCAGCAGGGGCGATTTCAATTGCTGGTGCGTGGCTGCGAAAACGGAGAGCCGGTCAATCGCACAGAACTGATTGATGTGATTGCTCGCATTGCGATTGCTGACGACGAGTGGCGAACGATTTTGGATGCAACTGCCAGTCCCGCCCTGCGCTGGATAGTCTCCAATACCACGGAAGCCGGTCTGACACTGGCAGCTGCGGATGATGCATTAAGCATCGAGACTGTTCCAGTTTCGTTTCCTGGAAAGTTAGCGCGCTTGTTGCAGCGACGATTTGATGAAGGAGGCGCGCCGCTGGTCGTTGCCCCCTGTGAGTTGGTTCCTGACAATGGCGATCGCTTGCGGGAACTCGTTTGCCAGCAAGCCGAGGTGTGGAAGTTTTCGGAATCTCTAATGAACTGGATTCGTAGTGAATGCGTCTGGCTGAATACGCTTGTTGATCGCATGGTAACTGCTCCCGCGAGCGACGATCCTGCACTGGAGTCCGATCCGTGTTCTGTTGTCGCCGAACCATTTCAAATGTGGGCCATCGCCAAGCCTGCCGCTGGGCAAAGGGTGCCGTTCTTCGAGCACTCTGCGATTCAATGGTGCGATAGCCTCGAGGAAGTGGCACTGCGGAAGTTCAGAATTCTCAATGGTTGTCACACAGCGATGGTAGCCAGGGCATTGCCTGCCGGGGCCGAGACCGTGCGCGACGTAATGGAATCATCAGAGCATTTCCAATGGGTGCGCGGACTCGCCTACGAAGAAATTTTGCCTACGCTCACCGCTCGTGGATTTTCGTGCAGTGACTTCTGTGAGACGACGTTTGAGCGCTTCCGTAATCCCTTTGCCCATCACCGTCTGGCGGACATCGCATTGAATCACGCCGCCAAAGTGGAGTCGCGATTGCTTCCCATCCGCGACGATTTCGTAAGAATTTTTAAGCGTGTTCCCGATCGGTTGAATCAAGCGATCGAGGCTGCGATTGACTAGCGGTGCGCCATGTCAGGCTAACAATGTAACACCATTTCCGTTCACGTTCGTTGTCGGAAATACTGGTCGCCCCCTGTGCAGGTGGACCCCGGAAGCGATGTCGCCTCCATCCGCAATCAAGGCCGCACCATCCATGTCAACGAAGTCGAGCTCAGGCAGCAGTTGAGCAATGGCGCTGATACCCACTGTGCTCTCAGTCATGCAGCCGGCCATCACCTTGATCCCCAACTGGCGGGCTCTCTGGATCATTCGTCGTGCAGGAGTCAGGCCACCCGCCTTCGTTAGTTTAATGTTAATGCCGTCGAAAACTTCCGCGCAGCGATCAACATCTGCTTCGACCTGGCAACTCTCATCTGCAATCACTGGCAGCACGCAATCGGCCTTCACTTTGGCCATGCCAGCCCAGTCATCAGCCTTGAGCGGCTGCTCGAGGAAATCGACTCCCAGCGTCATCAGTTCCGGTGCCATCGCGATCGCCTGTTCCGCCGTCCATGCTGTGTTGGCATCGATGCGAAAACGAGCGGAAGTATGCTTCCGCAGCTGGCGCACCAAGTCTAGATCATGGTCGGTGCCCAGCTTAATTTTAAAAATCGGCCAGTCCTCGAATTCAGCCATTTTCGCGACCATGATGTCGATCGAATCAATGCCGATCGTGTAGTTGCTCACTGGCAAGTCAGTGAGTGTATGCCCCCACAGCTGCCACACCGGAGCGCCGTGGAGCTTGCCCCAGAGATCGTGGGCGGCCTGGTCGAGTGCGCAGAGAGCAAAGCGATTGTGCGCCAGGTGCGGTTCCATGCGTTGCCACAAGTCGCTGGGTCTTTCGTTGTCGATCGAGTCCGCTTCTATGAGATCGCGCACCGATTCAAGTGCCACGCGCATTGCCTCGGCGGTAAGTTCTTTGTATGCATGTGACGCGGCCCCTTCGCCGTAACCCTGAATTCCGTCCTTACTCAGTTCGACCAGTAGATTTTGCTGAGTCGTTATCGTGCCATGTGTCGTCGTGAACGGATGCCTGAGAGGCAGCGAAATCTCAGTGAGTTTGAGTTGCATCGGGGCTGGGTCGCGTCGCTACTTTTGCTCCTCTCTCAAAAACATTAGATTAGTTTCCGAAGAAGAGGATTCATCAAAGTAATAGCCTGCGACATCGAATTCGCGCAAGTCTGCCGGGTCAGTGATGCGATTGCGCACGATGAAGTTCGACATCATTCCACGCGCCTTCTTTGCAAAGAAACTGATGATCTTGTACTTCCCATTCTTCGCATCCTTGAAGACGGGCGTCACTACCGGAAGGCCAATCGTCTCCGGGCGCACACTGCTGAAATACTCGTTGGAGGCAAGGTTGACCAGACACTTGCTTTTCGATTTCTTCGCTGCGGCACTAATGGCTTCAGATATGGTGTCTCCCCAGAATGCGTAGAGGTCCTTACCCTCGGCATTTTTTAGTCGCGTCCCCATTTCCAGGCGATACGGCTGCATCAAATCAAGCGGACGCAGTAGTCCATACAATCCAGACAGAATGCGCAGGTGCTTTTGCGCAAAGTTGAAATCATCCGCCTTCCAGGCATCGCAGTCAAAGCCCGTGTAGACGTCTCCTTTGAATGCCAGTAATGCCTGTTTCGAATTGTCAGTGGTGAAGGGAGTGCTCCAATCCTGAAAACGCTGGTAATTGAGTTCTGCAAGCTTTGGGCTGATCCCCATTAGCTTTACCAGCTGTGGAGCGGAAGTCGAGCGCAGCCGGTCAACCAGAACAGTCGATCGATCCAGAAAATCTGGCGTCGTCGATTTTCTGGTGAGTGTCTGATTGTCGAAATTAAGTGTCTTGGCGGGCGAAATGACCGTGATCATACGTTTTACGCTAACGATTCTCCACCATCCGGCAAATCGCTTTTCACGGTTCCGATTGTGGCAAGAAAGCCAGCCGGTCATTGATGGATGCGTGCTCGCTATTCTTCGGCGGATGTTGTATCTTCTTTCTTACCGAAGCACACCCTATTTTGCCGATGAATCGCCGTACCGTCTCCATCATTAAAGTTCCGACGAAAACGCTGCCGCCACATAGTCTATTTCGCTATTCTTCTGGAACTGTTCCGGATGAAGAGGCGCTGCAGAACGTCTTGCAGGCCGCGATCGCAGAGGCGGAGGCCGATGGTTGGCAGTTCGTTG
>JBNMNB010000119.1:0-22715 GCA_051270635.1 Verrucomicrobiales bacterium
TGATCGTTGCAGGATTTTTCAATCCTCAGGCACGTCTGTATGGAAATGTCGCACTTGAAACAACTCCCGAAGAATTGAGCTACCGTGCCAGAGAGACGCTCAAGGAACTAGGTTACAATGTAGAAGATGCGGCCAGAACCAGCAAGGAGGCTTTCGGCTTTGCCGTTAACCATGGTGAACTTAAAGAGATTGACGCGCAGCCAGACGGGGGGGATTGGCATCGCCGGAACCAACCACCGCTTGTCTATTTCTGGTATCGAACAGGCCCAGATCCCCTATTCCCCATCGAAGGCCCTGGTGAAAGTCACATTGACGAACATGATCCACCTGTCATCTCGGAGATGGTCGGAGTACGCCTCGACCCCAGTGATGGCAAACTCGTTCGCCTTCTAGTGAAACCTTCTGTTTTCGTCGATCCAGATATTCAGCCGACTGAATCTATCCAAGAAGTCTGGACTAAACTTTTTTCGACAGCAGGGCTTGCACTGAAAGATTTTGAACCGACCGAGCGGCAGCTCAACACTCCCGTCGATGGGCACACCGTGGGAGCCTGGACTGGAACTGCAGAGGGCTCTGACACACCTATTCATATAGAGGCGGCCGCGATGGGAGGACGACCTGTCTTTTTTCAAATTGGCAATACCCATGCAAACGATAGGGCATCACCGTTTGATTGGCTTATTGCAGGCTCCCTCATCACTGCATTGCTCCTCAGCATCTACAACTTCTGGCACCGAAGGGGCGACCGGAAGGGCGCCTTCAGGGTTGCTGTATTCGTATGGATCGTATTCTTCCTCGAAGCAGTATTAACGGTCGGGTTTTCCATTGTGGACATTCCTTCGACCTTCATTCTCAAAACCGTCTACAGCACCCTCGGCCTTGCAACCATGGCGGCGATCTATTACATCGCAACCGAGCCGCTCATGCGTCGATTCTCGCCGCAAACTCTCATCGGCTGGAGTCGATTGCTTGCGGGAAAGTGGCGCGACCCGCTAGTGGGACGATCAGTCCTAGTAGGAACCGCTGTTGGGCCCATCGTAATTTTGCTCTGGAGTCTTAGTTTCCTTGTCCCCGAATGGCTCGACAAGCCGCTCTCTCATCCGGTTGAGCGCACTCATTGGCAGGCAATGTCGAGCGCCACCGCGTGGATTCCGAATGTTCTAGTGAGTGCCTCAACAGCTATTTTCTATGCCTTTGGGATCGGATTGGGCATCGTCCTGCTGGCAAAACTTCTACGCTGGCGATGGCTGGCCTGTATAATCTATACGTTAGTGGCAGCCCAACTTACAATGCCTCTGTTCTATGAGGGAGTCGGTATCTCAGGCTTTATCTTCAGCAGTGCTGTCGCCCTGTTAGTCGTAGTATTAGTGCGATACGGACTCCTTGCCCTCGTTGTATGTCTATTCGTTTTCTTCGTAGGAGACCGCCTACCGATTACTCTGGATCCCGGACAGCATTATATACGAACCAGTTTTTGGGCGATGGCGGTCGTCCTTGCTCTAGGCATTTGCGGATTTCTGGTGGCAACTGATTTAAAGCGGACGCACAGGAACAGTGCACGACGATAATCGCCGAAGACTGAATTGAGCTTGAGCGGTTGCTCTCCCAGGCTGGCGGGAATCGCTCGCTCACCTTCCTACTTCTTCCGCCATCCGTTGCAGCCCTTTAAGATCCAATTTACCAGTCCCCAAGTAGGGCAAGGCCTCAACGCTAATGAACTGCCCGCGCTTCGGCTTCCACAAATTTGGTATCTCCGTCGCTCCGAGCTTCTCCAGAACTTCATCCAGCATTCCGTCCTCCGCCGTGTGCAAAACCACCAGCCGCTCCCCCTTCTTCTCATCAGGCAATCCCGCCACCGCGAATACTTGCTCTGTCACTCCTGCCAACTCCTGGAGCACTTCCTCCACCTTTCCATGCGGCACCATCTCCCCGCCGATCTTGCTAAACCGACTCAACCTCCCTGCGATCCATACGAACCCGTCCTCGTCGATCCTGACAATATCGCCCGTCTCGTACCACCCATCTTTCACTACCTTTGAGGTCAGCTCATCCATCCCCAGATAGCCGCGCATCAGGCTTGCACTTTTCACCATCAACAATCCTTCGCCTCCCGCTTTGATCTCCTGGCCCGTCTCCGGATCCACTACCTTCAACTCCACACCTGGCAATGCCTGGCCGATCGAGCCTTTCCTCTCAGCTTGCTTCGAATTCGCGGTTACCGCCAGACACTCGGTGCTCCCGTATACCTCAAGCGGTCGTTGGCCGAACTTCTTCTCGAACGCGTCCGCCAGCCGGTCCGGAAGCTTTTCCGCCGATGCCAGCACCTGTCGGAGACTCGCAAGCTGCTCCGCTTCACAGCTTCGGACGTAGAATTGCAAAAACGTCGGCGTCGCAACCATAAACGTCACCTCGTGTTCCTTGATCAACGGCCCAATCACTTTCGCTTCCATCGGGTTAAAGTGGAATGCCACTCCGAACCCCACTCCTGCTGGCCCCGCGATCGTTGCGATGAATCCGAACGAGTGAAAAAACGGCAGTATACCCAAAAATCGATCACCTGAATCAAACTGATAAACCTCATCGATCCAACCGAGGTTTGTCATCACATTTCGTTGTGTCAGCATCACCCCCTTCGGATCTCCCGTGCTCCCGCTGCTGAATATGATCGTCGCCAGATCATCCTCCGTCACCCGGTCTCCACCCAACTTCCGCAGGATGCCCTCGGCCGAATAGAACTTCGCTAGAAAACCCGCCCTGACCTTTTCAGATAGCTTCGGCTCTTTCACCAGTTCTTCGAGCCTGTGGACTCTTACCGGTAGATCCAGTTTCAGCTTCTTCATCAGCTTATCGGACACCACGACATCGGTCAGCCCGCACTGCTCGATGCACGACACGATCCCTTCAGCCGACAACGTGTAATTTAGATTTACTGGAACCTTTCCCATCATCATCGCCGCCCAGTTCAGCAGCGCTCCTCCCACCGAAGGTGGCACCAGAATCCCCACGCGCTCCTGCCCTCTCCAGATCGGCTCCAGTCGCCCGGTCAAAAACAGTACCTTCGTAATCGCTTCCGAAAATGTCACCTTCGCCCCGCTCGAATCTGCCAGCGCCATCCGCCCGCTATCGTTCTTCGCTTGACCCAATAATGCCCGAGCGATCGTTTTTTCTTTATTCTTCATGGTCGGATTCTGATGATGATTGGATTTGAGTAGTGACACTATTAATCCCGTCACTGGTTGAATCTGCCTGTAGAGTGGCTTCTCACGCGGCGGTATACAGAAATGACAGAATTCTCCAAGAGTGTGGCAGAATAGCGTAGTTTTTGCTGTCGACGGAGAAGCAATGGTAGAATTCTCAAGAAATCTTAAGAATCGGTGCCACGAACGACCCAGATACCATCAGTAGATGGGTGAACCATGCACTTGCCTGATGGCAACCGGCCAATCGGCAATCCAAACCATCCGTCTATCATGAAAACAGAAATCAAAACGAATGCCTCGTTTTCCCAGCTGCCATCACGATATTTCATCGACAACGAAAGTGAAATTCCTGCTTCAGAAGCGCCCAATGATTTTTTCCCGGTGATTTGCGTATCAGTGATCATCGGCTGTGCGATCGGGTTGTCTTGTCTAATTGAACTGACTCATATACCAGAACTTATCAGTGGATTTGCGTGCGAGGCTATCCACTCGACAATTAAAGCCGCCGCTGCCCCATATTAGTTTTAGAAAATCAAGGATCCGCTACTTTGAACCCGCTCCAATACCTTTTCTTCAGCTGTGGCCAGATCGGCATGATGACGCTGAACCGATTTTTTCTTCAGTGGATCGTGATCTACGCGGCTACGCAGGTAGACGGCGAGATGTTGTTCTCGGCAACTGCTGTTGGTGCTTTGCTTCTCGGTTTTCGGATTTTCGATGGAGTGACGGATCCACTCGCTGGCCGATTGAGTGATTTATGGATTCGTAAGGGGAAGGAGCGGCGCTCATTGCTGTGGTTCGCATTTCTCATTCCATCGATCGGTATCATACTCACTTTTCTACCGAATCACGACATGGAGCCGTCAGTGCGGTGGACATTTCTTGCCCTGGGCATGTTTCTCTTTTTCGTGGGCTATACATTTTTTGCGATTCCTTACTGGAGCTTGATCGGCGATTTCGCTCCCAACAATCCGCCACGCCGCCGCGTCCTCTCGAACCTGCTGGGTTCAGGCATACTCGTTGCGACTGCCATCGGCTTTGTCTTGAGCCCGATGCTAGTCAATAATGTGGGCTACACGATGGCAGCCGTGATCCTGGGCATTCTCGCTGTCTTGCTCATGGCCCTGCCCTACTTCGCTGCTCCTTCTGATAGATTCCGACCTTCGACCGAGCAAAGCGATGGGGCAGATAGCCCGGCATCGCTCACACTGATGGAGTCACTCTGCGTTGCTATGAAACACCGGCGTTTTCTGGGGCTTATCGCGCTGTTCAGTGGATCGCAAATGTCGTTCACGATCATGACCACAGCAGCCCCATTCATCGCGATCCGTCTTCTCAATGGAACGACCGGAGATGTGGCCAAGCTGCTTGGCCCGCTCCTTGTGGTTGCCATTCCCTGCTTTCTGCTAGTTCCTCGTGTATCGGCTAAGCTTGGGTGGGAACGAGGGATGGTCATCTGTTCGATCGCACTTGCCGTGGTCTATTCATCGACAGCCGCTCTGGGCATCGATCTCATCGGTTCACCCATGCTTACCGCCGGGTTACTGTTTGCACTGGGTGGTCCCATGGTCGCCGGACTATTGGGACTCGAACCCGAAGGCGTTGTAGCATGCGCGACAGAGCGCGGCGGTGAACACATCATTGGGATTTACATGGGCATCTTCAACTTCGTAGTAAAGATTCTCAACGGGTTCGCCATCTTCATCGCTGCCGTCCTTGCAGGCAGGGATGAAATTCGCGTAATGTCACTGGTCGCAGGAGGATGCCTGGTGCTCGGGGTGGTGCTCTACTATTGCATCAGGCCTCGTGCCTCCGAAGCTCTGGAGATGGACGAAAGCGCGCGCCTGTGAACGAGAATTTCGATTGCCAATTGAATTTAGCGCCTGCTTCCCATGCAAAAAGTCGTCATCGATAAACCATACAAATTCATTCCTCCGCGCGTCAGCAAAGGATGGCAATGGATTATGCGCAAACTACTGCCCGGTTACCTGCGCAAGGAATACGGTATTACTGCTGTGCACTGCTCAGGAGCAGAGAAGCTGCGTGCGTCTCTCGATGCAGGTCACGGTATCATGCTAGTGGGAAATCACTGCCGCCCCTGTGACCCAATGGTGCTGGATACTCTAGCGGCGAAGGTTCACCGACCGTTCAACATTCTCGCCAGCTGGCACGTTTTCATGGCCAACCGGCTCCAACATTTCCTGCTCCCCAGGATGGGTGGATTCAGCGTGTTTCGCGAGGGAATGGACCGGGAATCGCTGAAGTGCGCAATCCAAATATTGACCAAAGGAGAATTCCCTCTCGTCATTTTTGCTGAAGGTATCGTCACGCGCTGTAACGACATCCTCTTCAACTTCATGGAAGGCCCAGTTTTTATGGCGCGTGCGGCAGCAAAAAAACGAAAAGCGGGCAAAGTCGTCATTCACCCGGTGTTCATCCGCTACTTCTTCGAGGGAGATTTGGAGAAAACGATCACTCCCGTCATGGAGGAGATCGAGCGGCGACTGACCTGGCAACCACAGACTCACCTTCCCCTGCGCGAGCGCATCCAGAAGCTTGGCCATGGGCTGTTAGCGCTGAAGGAAATCGAATACTTGCAGGAATCCCAGTCAGGCACATTCAGAGAGCGTCTGGATCGCCTGGTGGATCACTTGCTCATCCTACTCGAAGATCAATGGTGTTCCGGTCGCCATGACGGTGACCCCATGGCACGTGTGAAACGCCTGCGCGCCGCTATTCTTCCCGGCATGGTCAACGGGCAAATGACTGAAACCGAACGCACTGCCCGCTGGCGCGACCTGAGCGACATCTACCTTGTTCAGCAACTTCATTGCTATCCCGGCGACTACGTCCAGACTCCCACGCCTGAGCGCATTCTCGAAACCATCGAACGTTACGAGGAAGATCTTACCGACGTTGCACGCCCTCACGTCTCGATCAGGGCAGAGATCACTGTTGGCGATCCTATCCCCGTCGAGGGTGAGCGTGATCGCTCGAAGGAGACCGACCCGATCACGACAGAAATCCGCAAGCAGATGGAAGCTCTTTTAGAGTCCACCAAACGACCGAGCATAGTCACCTCCACGGAAAAAAGCATCTCATGAATCCCATAGTATTACGGATCGGTTTCATCGCGGTGGCCCTTGTCATCTGGTTCTGGACGCAGAGACTCATCGGCGGGAAGAGTGGCGCAGGGCAAGGAATTGGAGATGCAGCGCATCGGCTTACTGCTGGCTGGCATTGCTACTTTACGGAAAACGAAAAAGCAGCCAACCGGGCGCTCATCATCAGTTCCCTGTTTATCGACCTACTCGGGCTCACGCTTATTGCCCTGGCAATATTCGGCCCGAGTTTCGCGCCGTTTCTTGCCATTCTGATCGTCTTCAGTCTAAGGCAAATCTGTCAGCTCTGCTGCACGCTGCCACCGCCGCCGGGAATGATCTGGCGTGATCCTGGCTTTCCCAGCCTGCTCGTCACCTATGGAGTCAGCAATGATTTCTTCTTCTCCGGTCACACAGCGCTTGCCGTGCTTGGCGCTATTGAAATCAGCCAACTGGCACCATGGCCGTTGGGCTTCGCGGTGGTTCTCATTGCCCTCGGAGAAGTGATCATCGTAATCGTCCTTCGTGCTCACTATACGTTGGATGTGATTGCTGGGGCCTTCGCCGCGTGGTTCGCAGCCGACGTCGCAGCGCGCATTGCGCCCTTTGTTGATGACTACCTGAAATCCTTTTGAGGGAACCTTCCCTTCATCATTCCAGCTGATGGGAAGGTAATTGAAGTTTTCCTGCCACATTTTCCAACAATTTGATCAATGATGGGTATGAGTATCACTCCTTGCCTGGCCACATCTCCTGAATTCGTTCGATTTGGTTCCGCACACATCACGGTATTGGTTCTCACTGTCGCATTTACCGTCGGGATGATCGTGAGCTCCAGAAAGTGGAAAGACCACCGCTTCGTTTGCTACTCAAGTGCCGTACTGGCTTGGGTTCTCCTCTTTAGTCATCCTGTGAAGATTGTCACCCTAAAGGTGATGAATCTGTCGACCACAGATCAGTTGTTGCCGCTCCATCTTTGCAACTGCGTGGCAGTTCTCGCCTTCGTTGCTCTGAAGTTCAGGCATCAACTAGCGGCCGAACTGGTCTATTTTTGGGGACTGGCAGCAACCTTACAGGCGGTCATTACCCCTAGTGTCCAATACGGGTTTCCTCACCCTACGTTCTTCGTTTTCTTTGTTGCCCACAGCGGCGTTGTTGTGGCCGCTCTCTATCTCGTCTTTGGACTTGGAATGAAACCCAGAAAACACGCTGTGTGGCGGGCTTGGGGTTGGCTGCAGGTCTACGTCATTGTCGCGGCAAGCGTGAACCTGATAAGTGGCTCCAACTACGGCTTTTTACGCGCCAAGCCTTTGGGAGGTTCTCTGTTCGATGTCATGGGGCCGTGGCCCTATTACATCATCGGCCTCGAGTTGGTGAGCCTGGTCGCATTCTCAATCCTTTACATCCCCATTCTATTGACTAGCCGATCGAAGCCATCCTCACGACTCAACGAAGGTGATATGGCAGCCTTTTGATTTTTAACCAAGCATACGTAAGCCACACATTGATCACGAAATTACAGGCAACTTCTCCTTCAGAAAACTGCCCAATTCTCGGCGTCTTGCTATACTATCGTGCCAGCCCCCGAATCCCCGCGACCTTAGACGAAGATAACTGACCATCAAAATGAATTTTATAGTGTCAGCCATCGCCAAGTGCATCATCAGTTCAGTCCGTCTGCTGGTCTGGTTTTACTACACGACTATCCGGGTATCCGGCCGCGATCGCATCCCAACGACCGGCCCGGTTCTATTCGTCGCCAATCATGCCAATTCGTTATTTGATCCCGTCGTTCTCGGGCTCACTACCAGACGTCGTACCCGCTTTTTGGGGAAAGGGCCCTTGTTCGAAATTCCTGCCGCCGGGCGCTTGCTCAAGACTCTCGGCATGATCCCGGTGTTCCGATCCCAGGATGATCGGAAGCAGGTCAAACGCAACTTTGAAAGCCTCGCAAAAGCCGCTGGCGCACTGGTGAATGGAGATGCCGTTGGGATTTTCCCCGAAGGCAAGAGTCATGACAATCGAACGCTGGAAACTATCTTTGCTGGCACGTCGCGCATTATTCTGCAGGCGCTCGAGGCAGGTGCAGATGATCTTCTAATCGTTCCTGTCGGAATTAACTATGATGACAAGCGACTGTTTCGCAGTTCGGTCTGGGTGCAGGTGGGTGAGCCCATCATTGCCAAGACTCTTGTGGACGCTGCAGGCAGTGCAGCCAAGGCAAAGCGGCAACTTTCCGATGAGATCGCTGCGAGCCTGAAGAAGGTCATCATTCACCTCGATGATCCGCAGTGGGAACCTTTTTTGGAAGACCTTGAGATCCTTGATTCGGCACTGGAAACACCTGATGGGCACGCCGTTTTCTCGCTCCGACAGCGCAAGACCGTTGCTGATAGCCTGAACCACTTCTGGAAAATGAATCCTGAGCAAGTTGCCGACATAGGGCAGACGTTGATCGCACATCGCGCCCATCTGGGAGATTACGGTCTCAGAGTGCGATCAGAGATCTTGCGGTTCAATGGGCCCCGTCGTCTATTATCCCTTCTCTGGAAATCTGTCAGGCTCTGCTTCGGATTGATGCCCGTCGTTGCCGGGACTTTGCAGAATGCCATCCCTTTCTTTATTGAACGTGGGATCGTCAAGTTGCTTCCCACGTCAAACCAAAGCACCATCGCGCTGTCTCGCGTCACCGTTGGGGTTCCAGTCTTTCTTCTCTGGTATGGGCTGGTCTGGTGGGTGATGTCGCACTATTTCCTACCGTGGGTGACCTGGTTTTGGGTGATTGCGACACCCTTTTCCGGAATATTCTCCCTGCGATTCTGGCGGACGCTGCAATCGGTAGTTCTCGCGTGGTGGGCAGAGATCCGCATGCTCTTCAGCCGAAAGGCACTGGTCGATCTGCGGGCTACACAGGAGGATTTACGTTCGCGCATTCAATGTCTGAGCGATGCCTACTCCCACCTGCGTCCGTCTATTGAGCCCAAGCGACTGACTCTGTATCAGAACCCGATGCTCCGCCGTGCTGCTATCTTTACGGTATTGGCGGCGGGCCTAGGGATCCTGGTGACAGCAGGTGTTCGCGTTGGCTTTCGCAACAACGTTTTGCCTGCACTGTCCGCGCCTGCATTTGACTTCGCCACGCTGAACACCAATGCCCTGGATGCCATTCTCGTCGAAGACGAAACCGGTCTCAGCGGCGTGCTCATCGGACTGCAGGATCTCGAGACAAATGCACGAAGACTCCGCACAGAATTCGAGCAAGGCACCCGTTCTTACTCGAACGACAAAGACACCGATGCTGTCCGGCATCTCGTTGTGTCTTATCAGAATTGTCGCAACGAATTGCTGCGATACATCAGTAAGTATCGAGACACACGGTCAATTGACGCCTCCCGACATCAGCTGCGAGCATCATTGCTGGGACTCACTGCAGGTAGCGCCCTTTATCAGTTCTCGCATAAATTCATCACGATGTTTGATCGTGATCCTGAGGCTAGAAAGCTACTCAATGAAGCCGAGCCCTACTGGCAGATCGAGGCGGGACTGTATGATAAGATCAGCAGAAATCTTCAGAACGCCACGAACCTGGACGCTCTAAGCAAGGTCATGGCGTGGTACCAGTCTTGCGCACAGTCGGACGCATTTTCGAAGGCGTACCTACAAAATACGATTCCACACAAGACATTCCATGAATTAATCGCGCAGACAGGAAAAATCGAGAGAGTCGGAAACGCATTGAAAGCCTGGCTGAAAGAAGTCTCTGCGGTGGGCAAAGAAGTGATCTACGATGGACAAGCACTGATGTCGACCTGGGTTGGAAACACCCGTGTCCGTCAGCGCAAGCCGAAGGTTAGTGAGAAACAACTCGAATCAATGCGAGATATACTCAAGCCTGGAGACATCCTCATTGAGCGCCAGGACTGGTACTTGTCGCGCGCAGTGATGCCAGGATATTGGGCTCACGTCGCCCTCTATGTTGGCGACGCAGAAGATCTCGCGGACCTTGGACTTCAGGATGACGAAACCGTCGCGAAATACTGGGACGCCTTTCAACATTCCAATGCAGATGGGCATGTCTTGAATATCCTGGAAGCCGTCCCACAAGGTGTCCGTCCTACGACATTGGAACACTGCATCGGCATCGCTGACTCGGCCGCGATTTTACGTCCTAGTGGGCTCTCGAAAACTCAGATCAAGGATGCCATTGTGCGCGCCTTTCGTCACCTGGGAAAACCGTATGACTTTGAGTTCGATTTTGATAGCTCTGATAAACTGGTGTGCTCCGAACTCGTGTTCCGAGCATTCTCCGGCATACCCGAGTTGGAGTTTCCATTGGTCGATGTGATGGGCAGAAGAACGCTGCCGCCAACACTCATCGCGCAAAAATTCGCAGATGAGTACCAGCTTCCCGAATGCCAACTTCAGCTCATACTCTTTCTCGATGGTCACTCCAAAGGTGACACAGCGCGTCTGGGGTCACCATCAGATTTTGCGGAATCAGCGACTCGGCCTGGCCTCACCTGGCTGAATCAATAGGAGTGAAGGCCCCCGATCAAAGGTAGAGCCCATCCTGCCGACCCACGAAAGCTATCCTTCAGCCCTGAATCTCCCACGCGCAGGAACGATCAGAACCTTCGCTAAAAGGCAATTCTAGTGGCGACATTCTAGTGGCGTCAGATTGCCTTTAACATCTTGAATCCCCGTTCGTTTGCTCGCTGAACCAGTCGATTTTGATTGGGAACTTCGAGAAAAAAACTGCCTGTCAATCGCTTGGCCCACAAGCAACTTTATTTCCCAATCTCGTATCCCAAGGCGATTCGCTTCGTTCTGCGCGTATTCCTGATTGCATGAACGGCGTTTTCCCTCCTCAATAGGCATCCTAGATGCCTTCGAATACCCCTCAGCCTCTTGGTCGGTCTCACTTGCCGCAGGCAACCTGCACCGCTACTGGAATCATTGCATGTTTGCTCTGCCTCGCTGCGATCGCCTGTGCCTGCTCGGTTCCCGTGTTTCGATACGCTCTTGAACGCTGGCCGGCAGATCCATTTGAAGCATTGATCTACTATCGCGGCAGTATCCCTGATGCCGAAGCCCAATTGATTGCTGCCGTAGAAAAATCGAACACTGCGAATCTTAACTTCCGTGCAATCGATCTAGATACGGAAACCGATCCCGAACTCATTGAGCTCTGGGAAGATGAGGAATCGGACACGCTGCCGTGGCTCGTCCTGACGTATCCAAGTGCCTACCCCTACCTGGGCCCAGTGACTTCTGGAAAAATCACCACCGATGTGCTGACCAGCCTGTCATTGTCACCAATGCGTCAGCGCATCGCAGATGATCTCATCGCCGGCGAAACGGCGGTTTGGATACTGTTAGAGTCAGGCGATCAGGAAAAAGACGATGCTGCCGCGAGCGCCCTCGAAAGCAGGCTGGCTCACCTCGCATCTAATCTTGAGCTTCCAACTCTCGAACAGGAAGATATCGATGCGGGACTGGTATCGGTTTCCCAGGACGAACTCAAAGTCGCATTCTCCATGCTGCGGCTCTCACGGGAGAATTCAAGCGAAAGCGTACTCATCGAAATGCTACTGGATAGCGAAGAGGATTTGTCTGATCAAGATGCTCCAATCGTATTCCCTGTGTTCGGCCGCGGGCGCATTCTCTATGCACTGGTTGGAGACGGAATCAATGCGGGCACCATTGATCAAGCCGCCGAGTACATTGCTGGCGCTTGCTCATGTCAGGTGAAGGAGCAGAACCCCGGTGTCGACTTACTCATCGCCAGGGATTGGGACACAGCAATTGGGACATCACAGATCGCCGAACGTGAATTGCCGCCACTGGAAGGGGCTGGCATTCTGTTGCACGATGACTCAAGTTCGAATGTCGTTGCAGATACAGCGCCGATCTCCACTCTCACTGACAAAGCGAAAGTGAGGAGTGCTTACTGGCGAGGCATTGCCTCCATTGTCACCTTGGTAATTTTCGTCCTGATTGCAGGAACTCTTTTCATTCTTAATCGAAACTCCCCTAAATCATGATTCTACGTGGTTCTCTCTCTGGCGCATGCCTGTTGTTTCTAATTGGCATCGCCCAGTCGACGGATTGGCCAATGTGGCGCTACGACAGCGGGCACACCGCTTCTTCGCCCGAAGAACTTTCGGATGATCTGCACCCGCAATGGACCCTCGAGTTCGATCCCAGAGAACGCGTTTGGGACGATGTTTTGAACCAGGATCTGATGACCTACGATCGAGTTTTCGAACCGATCGTCCTGGGAGAAACAATGTTCGTCGGCTTCAGCGACAGCGATAAAGTTGCTGCCTATGGACTGGATGATGGAGCAGAGAAGTGGAGCTATTACACCGACGGGCCCGTGCGATTTTCTCCCGTGGGATGGAAAGACAAAGTGATCTTTTGCAGTGATGACGGCTTTCTCTATTGCCTCAATTCGGCATCGGGTGAGCTTGTCTGGAAATTTCGTGGAGCACCATCCGCAAAAAAATTACTGGGGAACACTCGTGTAATTTCCGCCTGGCCAGCACGTGGTGGTCCTGTCGTGCAGGACGATGTCGTCTATTTCTCCGCGAGCATCTGGCCGTTTATGGGAACGTTCGTATATGCGATCGACGCAAAGAATGGCAATGTGATCTGGCGCAATGATGGAACCGGTGCCCAATTCATCAAGCAACCGCATTCGGCACCAGCATTTGCGGGCGTCGCGCCACAGGGCACGTTTGTTGTAGCCGGTGACACCTTGCTGGTTCCTGGTGGCAGATCAGTGCCGGCAGCATTTGACCGGAAGACCGGGGACTTCAAATACTTTCACCTGAATGATGGAGGCAAAGGCAACGGCGGAGCATTCGTCATCGCCCGTGGTGAGGAGTTTTTCGTCCACACGCGCCGGCGCGGCGTGCGTGGTTACCAATTGAAGGAAGGCAAGAAGACTGGGTTCGAGGTCAATGAACCCGTGCTTGCGGAAGAAGTCATCTTTGCCGCAGCAAATCGGCCGTACTTAAAGACTCGATTGGAAAATGCTGAGAAGGCAGTGAAGGATCGAGAAGCTGACCAGAACAAGGCCGAGAAGAAACTCGAGGCAGCGAAGAAAGAAAAAGAGAAGCCATTGACCGATCTTGAGGAAGCGCTGGAGAAGGCGAAAGACGCACACTGGGAAGCAAAGAAGGTCGCGGACGAACTGACTGCCTCATGGAAAGAGTCAGGAGCAGAGGACAAGGACGACAAGCTGAAGGATGCCGATAAAAAGCGTGGCGAGGCTGATAAAAAAGAGAAAGAAGCCGAAAAGAAGCTCAACGAAACCCGGGAGAATCGAATGAAGCCGATTCCAAAGGAGCTGAACGACGGAATCGAAAAAGCCAAGGGTGAGGTGGTGAAAGCGATGGAATATCGTGACGAACTCAAGACTGAGTGGGAATCCTTCGGCTACGATGGCCCGGTCGTTCATGGCTATAACAAGAAGAAGGAACTCATGTGGGAAGCGAGAGCAGACGGAACGGGCGATCTAATCAAAGCTGGAAATCGACTCTATGCCGCCGGCGGTGGGAAAATCGTTGCCCTGGACACACATGCTAGAAAAGGACGAAAAGCCCAGCGTTGGGCAACCAATGTCGAGGGCGAAGTTCTGCGCCTGCTGGCAGCAAACGGCAAACTCATTGCGGTGACGCTCGAAGGGCAAATCATGGCCTTTGGCCCTGATAAGAAGGAGGAGCCAAAAACCTATGAAAACAAACCCGAGGAACGCCAGGTAACTGACCGGGACTTCGCTCGAGCTGAAAGTATCGCCGTGAAAGCCAACGCTGAGGCGGGCTACGCACTTTGTTTCGGTATCGATGATGGAGCACTTCTCGAGGCACTTCTGGCAGCGACTACTTTGCACATCACTGCCGTCGATTCAGATGCAGGAAAAGTAGCGGACTTCCGTCAGGAATTTGATGCAAAAGGACTCTACGGCGAGCGGATCAGCTTCCACGCAGGAAGCCCCGAACTTTTCGAAGCACCGCCCTACATTGCCAGCTTGACCATTCTCGGCGAATCATTCGTCGCCAGCGATCCTTCGAACTCATCTATCAAAGCCATCTACGAATCGGTGCAACCATACGGAGGTGCGATTTGGTTCGCTCGAAATGCACCACTGGAAGCAAAGATTGCCAATCTTGCACTTGTGAATGCCGAGATCGAAACCAGCCTTTCCGGGACGTTCGTTCGTCGACAGGGAGCATTGCCCGGCTCAGCGGATTGGACGCACCAATATGGTGACGTGCGCAACAGTGTAAAATCAGACGATAGTCGCGTGAAGTTACCACTTGGCATCCTGTGGTTTGGCGGCAATTCGAACGACGACGTTTTACCGCGCCATGCGCATGGCCCGTCCGAGCAAGTCGTGGGCGGCCGCATGTTTATTGAAGGGTTGAACAGTCTCAGTGCCCGCGATGTTTACACTGGTCGAGTTCTTTGGAAACGAAACTTCAACGACCTCGGCACATTCGGCATCTACTATGATGAGACCTACAAGGACACACCGCTCGATACTGCTTACAACCAAGTGCACATTCCGGGAGCCAACGCGCGCGGCACAAATTACATCGCAACAGACGAAAATATCTATGTTGCGATTGATAACGAATGCCACATCCTTGATCCACTAACCGGGAAGACCACCGATGTGCTCACGCTCCCTCATGACGGCACTTCGGGAGAATCGCCGCCAAGCTGGGGATACATCGGAGTATACGAAGACCTGCTCCTTGCAGGGAATGGTTACGCCCTTTACACCGACCTCTACGATCTGAATAAGAAAGACGAGAAAGCGGAAGACGAAAAAGATCCCGAGAAGAAGGAAGAAGCGACCGAAGGGAAAGAGAAGAAAAAGAAAAAGCGGCGGCGCGACAGGAAAGCTCCTGACAAGAAGCGGAACAACAAACCCATCGAAGAATTGTCTGCCAGCCGTGGATTGATCGCTTTTGATCGTCACACTGGAGAGCAACTGTGGAAAGTAGATGCTCGTTTCAGCTTTCTTCACAACTGTATTGTGGCAGGAAAAGACAAGATCTACTGTCTCGACAAGTTACCCAAAAGTATCGAGGACAAGCTGCAGCGTCGAGGCGTGGCTGACAGCAAAGACTACCGCGTTCTGGCTATCGATACTCGAACAGGCGAACAGGCCTGGGAGAAAGTGGGTGATGGTTTTGGAACATGGTTAGGGTATTCTGAGCGCCATGATATTCTTCTTCAAGCTGGCGCAAAGGCGAAAGATCGCTGGGGAGATGAAGTCGGCCAGGGAATCGTCACCTATCGCGGTGCTACCGGAGACGAAGTATGGAAAAGACCGGAAGTCGCATACGTTGGCCCCTGCATTTTACACGACGACATGGTATTGACCACACCTGGCAGCTATGAAGACTCCGCAGGCGCATTCAACATTGTTGATGGCTCTCCGCATCTCGTCCGCAATCCTCTCACCGGCAAATGGGAACCTCTCAGGATTACGCGGACTTATGGTTGCAACACTCCAATCGCCAGCCAGAATCTCATCACTTTCCGCTCAGGAGCCGCTGGCTACTACGACTTAAGCGGACTCGGCGGCACTGGAAATCTCGGCGGATTTCGTGCCGGTTGCACTTCGAATCTCATCGTTGCCAACGGCGTCCTCAATGCGCCTGACTACACCCGGACATGTTCCTGTGGCTACCAGAACCAAACTTCGCTCGCCTTGATTCACATGCCGGACGTCGAAATGTGGACCTACAATCGGTTCGGAGTCGATGCGCCTGACAACGATACTGTCGAGCGCGTTGGAATTAACTTCGGTGCCCCTGGAGATCGCCGTGCAAAAGATGGCACATTGTGGCTCGATTTCCCAAGCGTTGGCGGGCACTCGCCGGAAGTAGGCATCGAAGTCAAGGGAGAGAAAGTTGACTACTTCCGCCGCCACACTTCATCGATTCAAGCGACAACGACTGAACTGCCATGGGTCATGGCATCGGGCATTCGTAATATGGACTCGATTACGATCACTCCACGACTTCGCAATGCAGCAAAAGACGTGGAACTCAGCGTGACTGTTTCCAATGCCAATGATGACGCCGAGGAATCATTTGCTGGCAACTTGCGACTAACTAGCGGAGACCTTGAATTGGTCGATGACGAAGGCGACAAACAAGCGGTGGGCATTCGCTTCGCTGAGATTCCTCTCACCCGTGCGCAATCGGTGGTCGACGCCTACATTCAATTCACCGTGGCAGTGCCCGGAAAATCCGAAACGAAATTAAAGGTGCACGCAGAGAAGAATACCGATCCGTTGCCATTCAAAGCAGAAAACTTCAATATTTCCGACCGTCCGATCACGGAGGCAAGCGCTGAATGGAACGTCAAACCCTGGGGAAAAGTTGGCGATAAAGGCGGTGATCAGCGCACACCGAACCTCGCTCCACTTTTAAACGAAATACTGGCGAACCCAGAGTGGCAATTCGGCAATGCTTTCAGCCTGATCCTCTCTGGTTCAGGCAAACGCATCGCCCACGCATTCGACACAAAAGAGCCGGGCAAATTTGCGCCAGTTCTGGTAATCAAAGCCCGAGGTGACTCGCCCATTTATCCCATCACCGCCAATGAGGATGATGCCGAAGAAGGCACTGATGGAAAAGTAGCACTCAACAGCAGCGATCTCGAACTGGTCAGCGATGGCGACCAGGCACAAGTCGTTGGCATGCGCTTTACCGACATCGCTATCGAACGCGGACAGCGCATCACACGCGCAACGATTCAGTTTAATGTCGATGAGCCCACCGACACTCCTACGCAGGTTGCCTTTCATGTGGAAGACACCGCGAACGCTTCAGCATTTACTGCCGACGACGGAAACGTTTCGACCCGGGCGCGATCAACGCAAAGCATTGAGTGGAAACCGGAGCCATGGGGCAAGGACGAGGGCGCTGGACTCAAACAAAAATCGCCTGATATCGCACCACTCGTTCAACACGTCGTCAATCGAGATGACTGGAAACCTGGAAATGCGATTGCATTTCTTGTGACTGGCACCGGGCATCGCGTCGCTCATGCTGTTGACGGCGGAGGCAAGGAGAAAAAATCTCCCAGGCTCATTATCGAGACCGAAGCACTCACGGGAAGTGAACCATCTTCTGACCCATTACCACATTATACAGTTCGCCTGCATTTCTTCGAAATCGATGCTCTAAAACCCGGCAAGCGGGTGTTCGATATCCTGGCTCAAGGAAACACGATATTGAAGGACTTCGACATCGCGGCGCAGACGGCAGACAGCCACGGTGCATTCACCACAGAACTGCCTGGCATTCCGATTGCAAAAGACCTTAAACTTGAGTTCAGGAGCGCAGAGGGAAGCGAAGGAACATCCGTTCTGTCAGGGATCGAACTGATCGCAGAGAAATCTCACTAATGCTAAGGGGAATCATACTTACATTCTCACCCAATCACGCAGGTGTGCGTGTTCGAAGATCATTTCCTTCTGTATCTTTAGATCCTGCCCCATTCCTGCCTCCAGCGCCCGCAGGTACATCGCATGGGCAATTCCTACATCCGCATACGCCAGCCCAACAGCGTTAAAGTAAGTTCTCTCGTTCGCTGAAGTACGGCCCGGCTTGGCTCCGCTGATCAGGTCGATCAGGTTGCCGTGGATATCCTCGTCTGTCAGCGGTTCGACTCGCTTGGTTTCCTCGCTATCGCCTATCGAATGTGTCCTCGCCAGGAAGTCCGCAAAACTGCGCCAAGCTCCCCTGTTGACATCCAGTCTGATGCTATCGTAAAATTCCAATTCACGAAATCGGATGAATTTCTCCCATGCTGACATCTTGGTCCAGTCAGGCGAAGTCCACTGCGAGATGCTGCCATCTTCGTAAAGAATCTCAGCGCTCAATCGGACGTTCTCTTTATCGACCTCAGGAGCAAATAATCGCCAGGATTCCTGCCACAATCCCGTGGCATCCAGAATCGGATCGATCAGCTCCTTCAGTTTCCGATGAAATTGCCCCGCTTGCGGCAATCCATCGATTAGAATGGCGGCGAGAAACGACGCAATAAAGATGTTCAGCCAGATTTTTCTCATCTTACTCTCGTTGAAAACAGATCTCGGATTTATCGACACATCTTCGACGTACAGGTGGCTCTAGCGATTGAGGGAGGAGTGAATCGGGCGCAAGGCTTCTCTAGAAATTATAGTACGCAAGCGATGCATGATTCGATTGAATTCGCTTATTGGATCCTCACAACTGAAGAAGTCTAAGCAAAATCTAAGACTACAGAAACGTGTGAAACCATCAAGCTTGGGATCGATGCGCATGCCAAACCTCAATTGATGTAGCGATCCGGCAGTTTGTGGCACGAAAAAATTATGGGTGACTGGCGCGGTTGAGTCAGCGACGGATAGTATATTGGGGCAGCCGCTTCTTCGCCCTGGAATTATTGGGACTATGGAAGTGTGAAATTGATCCCCCAATTCTTGCGCCTTCTTTTTCTTTGCACTCGGCCCAGTCCAGAGACTCCGTGACCACGTCGCAATTCTGTCCGCAAGATGACAAGGGGCGTGAAACGCTTTCTCAGCTGCAAAACCGTCTACGATGTTTACAATTTGGTCGCAGCTTCCGAGCCACACACTGGGCTCCTGTGCTGGCGCTCTAGAATCCTATCACCGCTCTGATACTAGGACAGTGACGGGAAAGAGTGGCTGCGTGTTTCCTTTCCTTCCATATCGATCATGTTGAATACCAGCTGTTTGCTATCGGCCCTGCCGGTGATGAGCCGAGCTTGAGGCATTTTCGGGCCTCCGCCGACGAGCTGAGCGTAGGGAAATGCTTCGTTAGCTTCAATGTAAGCATCTCTATGGGTGTGACCTGAAATGATGACCTGCGCTCCCCATTTCACTAGTGAATCGTGCCAGAGTTCGCGACTGCGCTTACTGAAGTGGTCGTAGCCATGTTGAGTGGTCTCATCGGACCAACGCAATGGGATGTGGCAAAACACAATGCGATAGGGTGCATTTTTGATCTCGGATTGCTCAATGGTTTTTTCCAACCACTCAGCTTCCTCCTTACGCATCGGCTCACAGGCGACTCGTCCAAAAAGGTACGGATGATCGTCAGGTTTGTCCTCCCCCGTGTCCATGCAAATGACCGCGACAGGGCCCGAACGAAAAGCGTACCAGGGTTTTCCGCTGGGTGTAGCGGTATAGTCTTCTACTTGGTAAGCGAGTGTTCCTCTTACATCGTGGTTGCCACGCAGGAGAAGAAGCGGGCTCTTTGCTGTGAAATCTACACCGCTTTCAGCGCCTCCAGGAGTCAGCAATGCCTCCGCTACTTCACCCTCACGATACCAGTCGTTAGAGACGTCACCATTCCACAGCAAGAAGTCACCGGGCGGCGTAATGGAAGCGAGTTTTTGAATGGTGTCATTGTTCTTGTGGGTGTCGTTCCAAACACAGAATGAAGTGTTATCCGCCGATGCAGATAGGGTGCGAAAGCTTCGCAATTTTCCCGTTTCTACGATGGGGGCTTTTTGATCGAAACCTTCAGTGATCACTCGGTAGTGATACGTAGCCCCTTCCTCAAGACCGTCTAGCCTCACTCGAATCACTTCTTTTCCGGCAGGGCGTAATCCCCAGCCATCATTTCGGGCTACACTGCCGAGCTTCTCTGTAGCGCCATACTCAACGTATCCCTTAGCCAGGCTGTTAATTCGCCAGACAATTTCCACACCATCCGTGCGTGGCGCCATCACAGTGGGAGGCCCCACAGCAAGAGTGGATTGCTTTTGAGGCTCAGCCTCTTGCCCAACACCAGTAGTAGTTGTCGATGCACCGATGACGGATCCTGCAGCGGTGAGTTTGAAAAATTTGCGTCTGTCCATTTGGCCTATTCTGTTTTTAAAAGGAATCGATCAATTACGATGGTTAGATTACCGCTGTCATCTATGGTGAGGGCAACTCTTTGACAAAAATGTTTCTCCATCGCACTTCGAATGGCCCGGCTCCTTTTCGAATCCCGTGAACTTGCAAGCCGATAAATCCTTTTCGGGACATTTCATCTTCGGTAACATCGGCGACAGCGATTCCGTTCACCCATGTTTGAATGCGGGAACCGACTGCTCGAATGTAGTAGTGATTCCACTGGCCGTTTCGAAAGACGTTTTTGTTCCGCTCCTGGCTCATCCAGCCTTTGCCAGTTCCTTCAGAATAGATGTATCCTGACTCGCCGGGGCTGGCTTCGATTTCCACCTGAGGGCCGTGGACGCGCCCATTCTTGTAGTCAGAAAAGCTTTCTGATCGTATCTGGACGCCGGAGTTTAGTTCGCGGTCTACGTTCACATCGAACATGAGTTCAAAGTCGGCGTATTCTTTGGTGGTACACAGAAACGAATTCGGACTGTCTTCGGCCGTCTTACCGATGACAGTGGCCGTGTTCACTCGGTAAGTTGCCGTTCCGTTTTTTTGTTCCCATCCGTCGAGGTTTTCACCATTGAAGATCGATGTCCAAGTAGACGGCGTCTCATCGTCGCCACCGTAGTTGAGCTGGTTCAGGCTCCACGTGGTGCTGCGTGGCTCGTCGTAGAGGATGGGAACAGAATTCGATTCGTCACGCGTTTCAAATGTCACCGTTCCCGCGCCAGGTTCAGGAACATCTACTGTGATGAGACCATAACTGTTGCCCACCATCGCCCACAGTTGGTTGTCGTGAGGTCTGACAAGGTGGCCAATGCTTTGTCCCTGCTGGAATGGCGAACTGGTTCCTTCTACAACCAGCGTTCCGTCAGGCTGCGATAACTGCATGGCCTCGCTAAAGTGGCGATCGCCACTGATAAAGACGATGCCGCCGATCTTATTCTTTGAAGCAAAGTCGAGCAACTGCTGGCGTTCATTGCGGGCTTCCTGGAAGTGGCCTTCGCCGCGCATTCCAGCGGACAGAACCTGAGTTCCATTCGCAATCAGTTTGACGGGTGCAGTGGATTCCTTAAGTCCTTCGAGCAGCCACTCAGTCTGCGCCTTTCCCCATATCTCACCAGTCTTTGGAGTCACATCATCGTAGCGATCGGGTGAGTATTTGTAGTAGCGACCATCCATGAGGAAGACTTCGACAGGGCCAAGTCGAAACTTACTGAAAACTCCCGGCGTGTCCTTTGTCCCCCAACCTGGGTTTCCCCAAACCTGTTGGAATGCCCTCAGTGCCTCTTCCTTGAGCTCAAAATTGCGATCCGCATTGTTCGGCCCATAGTCGTGATCATCCCAGATGCCATAGCTCGGAATCGAACGGAATGCCGCCTGAACGTCGGGATGCACCCGAGTTACCAGATGCCTGGCTGTCATCGATTCTTCGAAGTTCCAATCACCACGCGGGCCAGAAGTGGAAAAGTGGTTGGCAGATCCGTCCGCGACGATGAAATAGGAATTGTCGCCGGCGAAAATGGCAACGTCTGGTTTCTCCTTGGCCATGCAGTCGTAAATGGGAGCGCCATCGTATTGAGACAATTTGCTGCAAGAACCAAATGCGATACGAATCTTCCCCGTGTCAGCGGGTTCTGGTGCTGTTCGAAAGGAAACGAGCTCCCTTTGAGTGCTGCCATTTCTTGAAACTTTCAGTGTTACTGTCGTAGGAGTAGCCGGAGCAAGATCATCAAAATGGACGAGAAAAAACCCATCATCAAGATCGGTTAATTCCGTAAGTCTCGATTCGACATTATCCTGCAAGGCGATCCCAGTCAGCACGCTGCCTTGCTTCACCCTCACCCAAATGGTGGCCGTTGATGGACTGACATGACCAATCATTGGCCCAGCCTGGATCAGTTTGGGTGCTGCACTGCCATTAAGCGTGAGAGCGAAACTGAAAAGAAGCAAAAGGATCGTTATCGGAACGGATGACATTAATTTCATATTATCGGAATGTTCGTTTTTTGAAATCACGGAGACTGACAGCCTAACGAAGCCGCTGATGTGAACAATCCAAATCAAGCGTCCTGTTCAATCAGTCAGTCCGAATTCAGTTGGGATGGCTTCGAGTTCCGAGTGGACTGGATCGAAGTTGTTTGGAGGAATGTCGGCAGCCGTCAACTCATCGGAGGTAAAGTCGGAGTCGGAAATGACTTCATGCGTGTTGCATTTGTCGACAATGCTGATCGAACACTCACAGTCTACATCGTTTGGTTCGAGGTCTAAGTTTCATTCGCCTTGGTAAAGGCAGGCTTGGTATCTCAGGCGTGTCGGCGGACATCCTTGCATGGAAGGGCGTGATGTCTCGAAACAATTCTGAAGCAAAAAGGCGTGGCTACAATCCCTCACTTCCCCCACATAATTCCTTAATAATAAAAGCACGCCAGTAGGGATTCGAACCCCAAACCTCCTGATCCGTAGTCAGGTGCTCTATCCAGTTGA
>JBNMNB010000120.1:0-22676 GCA_051270635.1 Verrucomicrobiales bacterium
TTGTTGAAATCCAATCGGACGGCGTTCACGGACGGGTTAGGGCAGCTTCGGTCGCTGGCCTGGCGCGAGCGGATGTATTGGCTGTGCCGCGCCTTGTTTCCGACCGAGGACTACATGCGCTATGAAATGCAGGATGAAGAGGCTTCTTTGCTTAAGCTTTACGCCACAAGGATTTTTCGGAAGATCGTGCCAAGGAAGAGCGATGATGGGCGATGATGGGCGATTTTCATTCGACTGCGCAGGCTGCCGGGGAGATGCAGGCGCAGGCGCCGGAGCCGGAGCCGGAGCAGGTGCCGGAGCAGGTGCCGGGGAGATGCAGGCGCAGGCGCTTGGATGCGCGTCGACTCCACTTCCACGGAGCGGATGTGATGGGGTGGATGGACGAGCGACGGGGCGTCGGTGTGCCCCGGGAGTTCCGAGATTTCATTTTCGATCGGGTGCGTCCCTCCCCGGCGGATGCGTCCAAGGCGGGAGCGCGAGGAAGAAGTCCGCTTCGGGCTTCGTCTGACGGGTTCGAAGGTCGTCATCGATGACGTCTTCATGCTGGCAAACTGGGAGCCGAGCAGTGCGAGCAGTTCAAGCAGTGCGGTCATCGACCTGAGTCCGGGACTCTACGAAGTGGTGGCGCGAACAACGCTTCCTGTTTCCGGCACCGTAGGGGACAGCCAGAAGATCAGCGTGTTCTTCAACAAAATCGAACGGCTTCCAGCAATCACCTCGGTGCCCCTGCTGGTTCCATAGCGATGGGAGCAGTAGCGATGGGAGCAGTAGCGATGGGTGCAGGAGCGAACATCGATCAAGCGATCAAGCAACAGCCAACCGAAGTTGTTTGCCGGCCGTTTGGGCCGTTTGTCGTTTGGGGCGTTTGTCGTTTGGGCCGTTTGTCGCGAGCAGCGCAAATTTTCCCGACAAGACAAACAAAGTGACGAAAAGGACGTCGACGGCCTCGTTGCCGAAGGGGAAGTCGATGAGCGCAAGAAGGAGAACCAGAACGCAGGACTTCGCGGCGGATGAGGCTTTCAATGCCGCCTTCTTCAAGGAGGGGAATCTGCTCGTAATCGCGCAGCTCGCTGTCCGGTTCATATTCGACGAGGCAATTCTTTCCGTCGATTGAGACTTCAAAGATTCCGCGCAGCGGGTCGAGCCCTGTGGTCGCGGACTTGCCGCCTTTGCCGGGCTTGTGAATCTTCTTGATGACAGGAGGTGCTTCCTCCGCGCGCCAACTCACTGCATTGATGATGAGTTTCAGCTCGGCCGCCGAGAGTTTGATGCTGAGCCTTTTCAACGCGGCCGACACTTTGGCGAGGAAGACATTGTGGTCTTCGAAGAGTTCGCCGCCGAGTTCGTCGCGGAGCTTCAGCGCAGTATCCACGAGCATGGCATCGCGCTTCCACGTCGCTTCGCTGAGGAGCTTCTTTTTCTTTTTGTCGGGAAGGGTCTTTTTCGGTGCTTCGGATTCTCCATCTTCCTCATCGTCAGGCTCGGACTGTCCCCAGTCATCGAGAAGCTTTTCAAGTTCTTTGCGGACGGATGCGGGTTTGTCGGAAACGGCGTCGCCGAGTTCGTCGAAGAGGGCCGCGCGAACGTCCTCGTCGCCAGAGGCGTAGCGAAGCGTTTCGATGCGTTTCGATGCGTTTCGATGCGTTTCGATGCGCTTCGATGTGCTGCCGAGTGAGCTGACTGTGGAGCCGGAGCGGGCGTTCCACTTTTTACTTTCCAGTAGCCGACGGCGGCATTGGGGAAGATTTTCGATTGCTCCGTTTCCTCGAAGGCGAGGGAAGTATTGCAAATGCGCTCGATGTCCTCGGGGGCCAGCTCGCAGTTCTTCTTTCCCATGTTCTTGCGCAGGGGACGAAACCACTGCGTGGCGTCGATGAGCTGAACCTTGCCTTTGCGGTGATCGGCTTTTCGGTTTGTCAGCACCCAGACGTAGGTGGCGATGCCGGTGTTGTAGAACATGTTCAGCGGCAGCGCGATGATGGCCTCCAGCCAGTCGCTCTCAATGATCCAGCGGCGGATGTTGCTTTCGCCCTGTCCGGCATCGCCTGTGAACAGGGACGATCCGTTGTGCACCTCGGCGATGCGGCTGCCGAGCGGGGTATCGTGCTTCATCTTGCTCAGCATATTGGCAAGAAACATCATCTGTCCGTCGCTGGAGCGAGTGATCAGGGAGTATTCGGAATCGCCCGCGTGGGTGATGACGAAGCGCGGGTCTCGCATTCCTTTTTTACCGCCCATTCGTTCGAGATCGCTTTTCCAACTCTTGCCGTAGGGCGGATTGGCGAGCATGAAGTCGAACTCACGAGAGCGGAAGGCGTCGTTCGAGAGCGTCGAGTGCTCCGGGCCACCGACAATGTTATCGGCAGCATCGCCATCACCTTTGAGCAGGAGGTCGGCTTTGCAGATCGCATAGGTTTCGGCGTTGATCTCCTGCCCAATACAGATGCGTGGCCACCTGCTTGCCATGGCTCTCGGCAATTTGTTGAAGAGTCTCCTCCGCGACGGTGACCATACCGCCAGTGCCGCAGGCGCAGTCGTAAAGCAGATAGGTGCCGGACTCGATCTTGTCGGCGACCGGGAGGAACATGAGATTCGCCATGAGACGGACGGCGTCGCGCGGAGTCCAGTGCTCGCCAGCCTCTTCGTTGTTGTCTTCGTTGAAGCGGCGAACGAGTTCCTCGAACATGGTGCCCATTGAGTGGTTGTCGAGACCGGGCAGGTCGCCGACTGGGTACGGGCTAATGTTGATGTCGTTGTCGAGGAACTTTTCGATGAGCTGGCCCAGTGCGTCGGCCTTGGAGAGACGCGGAATCTGGTTGCGGAATTCGAAGTTTGTCAGGATGTCCTGCACGTTGGGCGAGAACCCGTCGAGGTAGACCTCGAAGTCGTCCCGGAGCGTCTGCTGGGTGGCGCGTGACTTGAGGTCGCGCAGCCGGAAGGGGGAAGTGTTGTAGAATGCCTGACCGGAGGCCGCGCGCAGAGCGTCGTCCTGGTTGGTTACGTTTTCGCGGTCGAGCGCTGCCTTCATGTCGAGCACGGCCTGCTTTGTCGGTTCGAGGACAGCGTCGAGTCGGCGCAGAACGGTCATCGGCAGAATCACATCGCGATACTTGCCCCGGACAAAAACGTCGCGCAAAACATCGTCAGCAATGTTCCAGATAAAGCCAGTGAGCCAATTGAGTTGGGATTGATCCATTTTGCGACAAAAAGTACTTTCTCGAGTAGTTCGCAACCGCTTTCACCGATCCGACTCTGCTGATTGATTAACCTGTTCTTGCAATAAACCTCAAGCTCTAAGGCAGGCTTGCTTTGGTCGACGATCCTTCAAAGATGGGAAAAGTCGCCTACACGCCAAAGGAATTCGCTGATCTGTTCGGGAAATCGCAAACTTGGGGATACCGGCAGCTTTATGCGGGGAAGGTTAAGGCGATCACGAAGCTCGGGCGAATCATGATCCCGGCGGCTGAGGTGGAGAGGGTGCTTGGTGAGGCAGATCTGTATGGCCGGACGAGCAAAAAGGAGAAGAATGGCGGCGGCGTTCAAGCGAAAGGGGCTACGAGCAAGGCAGCGCCCGGAAAATCAGTGGATTCGGGCGGGAGTACCTGGGGATCCTCGGTTAAGAAGAGAAGGACACAAGCCGGGCAGCCGCGAGCGAGTGCTCGTTCCGCAGGTGGCCGTAAACCTTCATCGCCAAAGCACCGCCGTCCTTGTGTCCCAGCCACTTCGAAACCGTAGGGATATCGACGCCAGATTCGATGCAGGTGGTGGCGAACAGGTGACGCAAATCGTGGTGAGTGATTCGGGGCATTCCGACTTCTTCGGCGGCCCGATCCATCGCCTTTTGAGATTCGTTTACCAGAAGAACTGGACTGTCGGCGGTGTCCTCGGGGCGACTGTTGCGGATGCGTTCCAGGAGAAGCTTAATTTCATCGATCATCGGAACCCTGCGGTTCTTCGTGCTTTCCTGGGGATCGCCAGTCACGAGAACCTCGCCTTTGTCGAAGTTGCAGTGTTGCCATTTGACGTGCTTCGCTTCGCCGCGCCGCAGGCCGCTGTAGGCCAAGAATTCTACGAAGTCGGCACAGGAGCGCGAAAACCGGCCTTGTCCGTTGCGAATCCGCTCAACGAATTCTTTAAACTGCTCCCGGGTGGGCAACCTACCGGTGAGGTCTTTTTCTGAAGGCTTCTGCCGTCGGATTTTGGCGGCGGGATTGGTCTGGCGGACACCGTTTTCGATGCCGATTTCAAAGAGTTGCCGTAGTGCGGCCAGTGTGTTGTTGAATCGAGTGCCGGACATCGATTTGGACAATTCGCCTGCCCATTTCTCGCAGCGAGCCGCCGTCACGTTCGCAATATCCAGTTCCTCGATGCCTTTCCATGACTTCAGTAGGGCGGTGTGAACCTGATCCCAGTAGTGTTTCGTGGCGGGTTTGAGTGAAGGATCGTTGGCAATCCGGTTTTTGCGGATCTCCAATGCATCCCCTATAAGCATCTTGCCCTTGAATCCCGTCTCCTTGACGATTTGCGCCTTTTTTCGCTCGGCTTCGAGCATCTCGTCGAGGGCCGGCTTGGCAACGCTGGCCAATTTGGTTTTCAGGCTTCGCCAAGTTCGCTTGCCGTCTACCGTGATGCGGGCATAATAGACACCAGATTTATGCCGAAAGAGATTACGATGTTTAGTGCTGCTCCAGACTCCCTGTTTCATGATGCGGGTGGGTTCTGGTATGATGGTATAATCGGATGGTATAATTGTCAAATTAAGAGGTTGCAATTCCCTAAGGAAAGACTATTTTTTAAGACTTAAAGGGCCTGTAGCTCAGCGGTTAGAGCAGGGGACTCATAATCCCTTGGTCGTGGGTTCGAGTCCCACCGGGCCCACTTTGAGTATTAGATTAGAATCAGAGCGATTATATTTGTTGTAGGTCACTGTTAGTTAAAGTTAGTTACGTGGCTAAGGCGAGGAACCTCGGCGGTTGCTCCTGGGGCAATTGCGGCTAACGGTTTCGGTATGATGCCTGTGAGCGAAAACGCTGACCTAACCTTTGCTGACGAATTATCCGAGTTGCTCGGGAATGACCGGGTTTCCGTGGATGCGGGGACGCTGGAGGAGCATAGCACCGACAAGTGGTTTGCTTCACATTCTCCTGAAGTGGTCGTTTTTGCGGAATCGACTGAAGATGTCAGCAAGTTGCTGCGATTTTGTCATGAGCGTGAGATTCCTGTCACGCCGCGTGGTGCGGGAGTTGGTTACGTTGGTGGCTGTGTACCACTGGGCGGCGGCGTGGCGCTTTCGCTGGCGAGGATGAATCGGATCCTGGAAATCCATGAGACGGACGGGGTGGCGGTAGTGCAGCCGGGGGTGATTACTGGCGAACTACAAGCAGCCGTGCGGGAAAAGGGGATGATGTATCCGCCCGACCCAGCCAGCTTGAAAGAGTGCTCGTTGGGCGGCAATATTGCCACCAATGCTGGCGGGCCGCGCTGTTTAAAGTATGGGGTGACGCGCCACTACGTTCTGGGGCTTGAAGTGGTGCTGGCAGATGGCAGTGTCATGCGGACTGGCGGACGCTGCCACAAGAACAAGACGGGGTTCGATTTGATTGGGATGTTCGTTGGTTCTGAGGGAATGCTGGGGATTGTGACGGAGGCAATTCTACGCTTGATTCCGCATCCAGAAACGCGCTCAACGATTTCTACGAGCTTTGAAAAATTCACCGAAGCTGCGGCGGCAGTGCAAGCGGTGCTGGGTTCTGGATTTCATCCTGCTGCTCTCGAAATAGCGGACAAATTCACGCTGGAGGCGGCACGTTCCTATCTGGGAGAAGGTGTTGTCCCGAGAGGCGAGGCGCACTTGATGATCGAGCTTGATGGACACAAGGATTCTGTCGCGTCGGAAAGTGCGCAGCTGATTGCGTTGCTGAAAAAGCAGGGCGCATTATCGATTCAGTTGGCTGATACCGAGGAAAGCTGCGAGCACCTGTGGGGGCTCAGGCGCGAGTTTTCCTACAGTTTGCGCGCGACAGGGCTGACTAAGCTAAACGAAGATGTTGTGGTTCCGCGTGGGCGGCTGGTCGATCTGGTGCAATTTGCCGAAAAGCTACAGGACGAGTGCGGCATGCCCATTGCCTGCTTCGGGCACGCGGGAGATGGCAATATTCATGTCAATATCATGGTGAAAGATATCGAGGATCCGGCGGTGCGCTCCCGTTCTGATGAGTTGCTGGATCGCTTGTTCAAGCAAGTTTTGGCATGGGATGGTGTCATCAGCGGCGAGCACGGAATTGGCATTGCCAAGAAGCGCTGGTTCAGCGAGGCGATCGATGACGCGGCCATGGATGTGCACTTGCGGTTGAAGGACTCGCTGGATCCCAGGGGGATTCTGAATCCTGGCAAATTTCTGGCGGAAAAATAGCGCTGCAGAAGTGTAGAATGTGCTCGACGCTTGACCGCAGGCCTCTCGCAGTCAGAGTCGGCCCATGGTTGAAATCCACATTGATTACGAAGGTCAACTGCACACCCGTGCGGTGCATGTTCCGTCTGGGGCAGAGGTCGCTACCGATGCTCCTGTTGACAATGAAGGCCGCGGTGGGTCGTTTTCGCCGACCGATCTGGTCGCGACGGCGCTGGGTAGCTGCCTGCTGACAATCATTGGCATTGTCGCGCGGCGCAAGGGACTGGAAGTCACCGGCGCAACTGCCAATGTCGTCAAGATCATGTCAGATGATTTGCCGCGACGTATTGCCAGGCTCCCCGTGACGATCGCGTTGCCACTTCCTGCGGATCATCCTGATCGCCCGATGATCGAGGCTGCGGCATTGTCTTGCCCGGTGAACAGTAGTCTACGTGCGGAAATTGACAGGCCGGTCACCTTTCTGTGGGAAGGATGAGATGTTGAGCAGAAGCTGGTGCTGGCGGGAAATTTTACTTAACCGTCTTTGCCCGTTTCAGAAATTCCTTCGCCAGATCGCGATAAGCGACTGATCCGCGGCTACTTGGAGCATACTCGATAATCGACTGCTCGTAGCTGGGAGCCTCACTGAGAGAAACGCTACGCGGAATGACCGTCTTGTAGACGAGGTCACCAAAGACTCGGCGCACATCGTCTACCACCGATTTGGACAGGTTGGTGCGTGCATCGTACATGGTCATCAGGATTCCCTCGATGGTCACATTCGGGTTGATGTCGCTCTGGCTGATTTGCTCGTGGATTTCAACGATTTTCGCTAATCCTTCGAGGCCGAAGTATTCGCATTGAATCGGGATGAGCAGGCCGTCTGCAGCTGCCAGGGCCGAGGTCATGAGGATTCCCAGCGACGGAGGGCAATCGATGATCATGTAGTCGAATCGACCATCATTGCGTAGCGGCGCGAGAACTTCGCCCAGACGTGTCAGGTGGTTCTCAGCTCGTGCCAATTCGATTTCGATCCCCGCTAGCTCCATTTCTGAGGGAATGATTGAAAGGGATGGAAACCGTGTCTGGACGATTTTCCCTTCCAGCCAGTCTTCGCCGAGCAGCACGGGATAGAGGCTACCGCCGGGTTGCGGTGGATACCCCAGGGCGCTGGAGGCGTTCGCCTGCGGATCGAGATCCAGCAGCAAAACACGAACGCCCCGCTCTGCCAGACAGGCGGCAAGGTTCATGGAAGTCGTCGTTTTTCCGACGCCTCCTTTCTGGTTTGCTACTGCAATGATTCTCATAGGGAACACTCCTCACGAACGATCGCAGGGAGAAGGACTTATTTCACACAAATGGGTTGCCACGCCAGTAGATTCTCCACATTGAAGGCATCACACGATGATTCCTCTCCATGGCATTCGAAATTACTGAAAAATGGTTATCTGAAATTGCAGGCTGGCAGGTCATGAAGCCTGCCAAATCGCTCGCGTCCAGTGGTGCCGTCCTTAAAGCGGATTTTGACGGCCGGATTTTGCGCGGCCTGGTAATGGATGGTAAAAAGAGGCTAGCCTGCGGGCTGAAAATTGCCGGAATCAGTGATGTTACCAATTTGTGCAGCTGCCGTGATGCCAGGATGACCGGTGCTATTTGCGCCCACAGTATTGCGACGGGGCTGATCCATTTGCAGCAGGCTGCCTCAAAAGTCCCTGCGCGGTCGGATGCGGAAAGTGCGAAATCTTCGGCGGTCACTGATAGTCCTTCTGCAGGCGATGGGCAGGATCGACTGCTGCCGTCGGTTGGCGATCGCTGGCTGCAGCAGATCAGGCAGGGTAGCCTTCAGTTGAGATTTTCAGCCAATAATGGAGGACAGTCGCTGGAAGGCTTTTCGAGTTGTGCCGATCGCAACATCTGTGAGGCATTGCGCGCATTAGGACAGCAGCGGCTACCAGAGCATCTGAGTGTGCCCACTCAGAAAGCCGGAGACCTCTTTTATGAAGTTGTGGCGCACCCACAGTTTCGCGCGGGAAATCTGGCGGCGCGCGTTGCGGAGGTTCCAGGACGGCTTCTGGTGCGGATCAAGCGTGTTGGCGATCAGCAGGTCGACCTCGAGATCATGACGAAAGGGGACGCGATCGTTTTGGGAGAGAAGCGGTGGTGGTGGAGCGGAGGAGAAGGGGAGTCGAGCGGCCTGCTCCAGCCTCTGGGTGTCCCAACTGAATTCCTTGGGCTACTAGCGAAAGGCAAACTGACAGTGCCTGAGTCAGCATTCGCGCGCTTAGTAGAGCCATTTTTCGATGCATTTGAAGAATCGCTGGATTCGGATGCTGCGTTGATTTCGGCTTGTCGGGGCAGAATGGGCGTGCCGCAGGTAATTTTGAAATTAGAAGGATCGCTGCGTGCGCTCGATGGTTGGCTCAAATTTGCTTATCCCGGAGGTGGGCCCGTCGTCGAACTTGGAGGCGATGTCTCGCAGGAATTTCCCTATCAGGACTCCTCAGGCGTCCGCATTCGGCGCAATGATGACTGGGAAATGATGGCATTGACAGAGTTGCGCGAGAATCAATTCGAGTTCGGGCGAGAGTCATTGCAATTAAGGGGTGAGGAGAAGATTCTACGTTTTTTATCGACCACGCTTCCAGGCTTGAAGAGGCGTTGGAAGGTCGAGATTGGCGAGCGTTTCGAGCACGTTTCGAAGGCGGTAAGCATGGTGCAGCCAACGGTGGACTGGAACGACAGCGGTGCTGGCCATGGTGATGCGACTGGTGAGGACTGGCTGGAATTTGGGGTCAGCTACGCAACAGACGATGGCTCCCAAGTAGCGGTATCTGAGATTCAGCGGATGCTGCGGGTGGGACAAAGCAAGCATGATCAAGCCAATGGCAAAAAGGCCATTGTTAACCTTGAGGGAGTTCAAGAATGGAACGCATCGCTGGAAGAGGCGGGCGTGCAATTTGTTGGGGATCGAATCCGCGTCCCCTCCACTCAGGCATCTTTCATTGCTGCAGCACTTGGTCAGCTTGGCGCAGAAGTTCCTGGTGGATTCGGTGAGAAAATATCGGGTGACTTCCAGATATCCAAGGAGCTGGCCGCGTTTTTACGTGATTATCAGGCGAGCGGCGTGCGCTGGTTGTCCGAACGCGCGGGTGGTTATGGGGGGGCAATTCTTGGAGACGAGATGGGCCTGGGCAAGACGTTGCAAACGCTAGCGTTCCTCTCTGGCCTCCGAGCTGCGCAAAATTCAGAACCAGATGGGGACAGACAGCGATTTCTGGCCGTGGTCATTTGCCCGGCATCTCTGTTGTGGAACTGGGAGGCAGAAGTCGCCAAGTTTTTGCCGGATTTTAAAACAATTGTTCTGCATGGAACATCACGGGGTAAACTTTTTAGAAAACTTAACGACTATGACATTGCGATCACGACCTATTCGTTGGCCGTCCGCGACTTGGAAAAGTGGGCGGAAGTGCCACTGAGCGCTGCTGTCATGGATGAAGCTAGCTACCTGCGGAACCCTGACACTAAGGTAGCAAAGGCAGTACGATCGCTGGCTTCTCGAGTTCCTGTGCGCGTGGCACTGACTGGCACGCCGATTGAGAACGGAGTCAAAGACCTGTGGTCGATCATGGAATGCGTGGTTCCGGGGTATCTTGGGACGAGGACGGATTTTAAAGAACGCTATGAGAAACCGCTCGCCGCAACCGTGGGGCTGACATCTTCAGATGTTCGCCGTCTCACCGAACGCCTGAATCGGCGAATTCAGCCGTTTTTTCTGCGTAGAACCAAGAAGGTAGTGGCCAGGGACCTGCCATCAAAGATCGAATCAGTGCAGTTGGTCGAGCTGAGTAAGATGCAGACTGAGCTCTACCGGGGCATTTCCAGAGAAGCGGCAGATCAGATTCAGGATACATTGAAGACCGGTGGCGGTGGCGCCGCGAGAATGCATATGCTGACCGCTTTACTGCGACTGCGCCAAGTTTGCTGTGATCCCAGACTCCTTACGGATCAAGCTAAAGCTGCGGATTCTGCCAAACTTGAGATGCTGAATGAGTTGATCGAGAACTTATTAAATGATGGGCATTCCGTGTTGGTGTTCAGTCAGTTCGTATCGATGTTACGTATTATGCGTCAAAACCTTGACGCCAGAGACGTCGGTTATTGCTATCTAGACGGGGCTTCGTCGGATCGAAAGGAACAGGTGGCAAGTTTCCAGAGTGATCGGGAAAAGAGAGCGTTTCTGATCAGCCTGAAGGCGGGTGGATATGGCCTTAACCTCACCAAGGCAGATGTGGTGATCCACTACGATCCATGGTGGAACCCTGCTGTGGAAGCTCAGGCGACCGACCGTGCACACCGAATCGGGCAGACGCGGGCGGTGACGGTTTACAAATTGATCGCTCGCTCCAGCGTAGAGGAAAAAATTCTCCGCCTTCAGAAGCGTAAGCGGGACGTGATGGATGCGGCGCTGGATGACCAACAACCCATGATGCGCGGGCTCAACGATCAGGATTTGCTCGACCTGCTGCAGGGTGATTAGGAGAGTAAGTTGATGCAGCTAAAATGATTGTGACGTAAACATTTCTGCTCTTTACCGGTGTGCCAGATACGGTTACAGAAGTGTCTATGAATCGACGCCATTTTCTCAGCGCTTCCACTGCCACTTTTATCGCTTCTCACGCTGCCTCGCCGTTGTTTGCTCTGGAGAAGGAAAATGTTTACCGCAAGGAAATCGGAATTCAGCTCTACACGCTGCGCAACGAGATTGCGAAAGACACGCCAGCAACGATCAAGGCGGTTGTCGACGCAGGATACAATCAGGGGGAAATGTATAATTTCCCCGATTGTCAGCCGATGATCGACGCAGCCAAAGATTGCGGCCTGAAGTTGCATTCTTCCCATTTCCAGTGGGAATCGGTGACCAATCCGACCAAAGAGGGTGTGAAGTCGTTCGAATCCATCGTCGATAGGGCCAAAGAGGTTGGTTTGAGTCACTTAGTCGTGCCTTACCTGCATGATCATGAGCGAAAATCGCTCGATGATTATAAAAAGCTCGCCGCGAATTGCAATAAAGCCGCCACACTGGCGAAGAAAGCTGGGATTCAGCTTTCCTACCACAACCATTCGTTCGAGTTCGAAGCCCTGGAGGACGGAAAAACGGGATTTGATGTGCTGCTTGCGGAGTTTTCGGACGAAATGCAGTTCGAAGTGGATGTGTTCTGGATCAAAGCCGGCGGACACGATCCGGTTACCCAGTTGAAGAAAATGAAGGGCCGCGTTTCTCAACTGCACCTCAAGGATCTCAAGGATGGATTGAAACTGCCTATGTATGGTGGACTTCCAAACGACGCGTTCCAGGAACTGGGCGATGGAATCATTGCCATGGAGCCGATCATCGATGTGGCCGCTGAGATCGGCGTGAAAATCTGCCACGTTGAGCAGGATCAGTCGCCTGATCCGATCGCCAGCATCAAGCAGAGTATGGAATATCTGCAGGCACTGTAGGGGGCCCTATCTGGTGTGCTAGATTTCAGGCGAATTCGGGTGCTTTGAGTGCATCTGAAAGAAAAGGAGATTATTTTCCGTTGCTCTGTGACTTCACAACCTTAAACGGGCTCAAACCTTGTGAGGGTACGAGGTTATCTCGTATTTTCACTTCGATTGGGTACCGAAGGGGAGGCTTTGCTTCGTCATTTTTTTGACGAGACGAGCCCTCCCTGCTTTTTTGGGCACTTCAGATACTTTCCTAATTTCTAACAATACACCAAACCTGAAACCCAAGGTCATTGTCTTGGGTTCTATAAAATCGCACCGTTGGCGCGTTTGAGCCCTGAGCCTCAGCCAGAAGGGCTCGTATCATAGACAGCCCCTGGGCAAGCGCAGCGCTTCCCTGGGTAAACTGTATTTATGAGCTAACGCTGTTCTGTTCTAGCTCTCCTCCATGACAACATTGTCGGACTGAACCCATGGAATGATGGAATCCGTAAACCAACTTTTCAGTGACGCGGGATCCTGGTCTTTAAAGACGCCGCTATCCACTTCTTCTTGAAGGGGGGTCACAAAGCCAGCAACCACGTTTTGAATTTCGGCCATGTCCACGTAGGTTGTCTGAAACTTGCGGTTCAGGTGAATCGGTTGCACGGGATTTGGTGCACCAGATTGCGCACTAGCGGGTGCTGCAATTGGCACTGCCTCGAAGTCCAGTGTTAAACGAAATGTTGCCCCTTTCTCTGCTTCTTTTCGGGCTCTGAAGATGAGTTCACTGAAACCACTCAATGCGTGTGCATGGGTCGCGGGGGTGAGCACAATGGTCTTCTTAAAGTATTCTACATCTCGCGTGATCTCGGATTGAAGGAGATCGAGATATTGGCTATTGATATCTGTCAGGAGAGCCGTTATTTCCGTGGCTGGTGCCTTCGCGTCTTCCTTTCCGCCGGACGAGATCACGGTGAGGAAATTATTTCCCCATGTCAGGAGTGCTTCAGAACCAGCAATTTTATCGTTCTGCTTTAACAGTCTGTCGACAAACTCGATTTGCTGCTTCAGGATCACGGCACCTTTCCAGCGAAGGGAGGCTTCTTTCATGATGACGAAATGGGCATGGACCTTGGGCAGCAGGTCTAGATAGTCCTGGAACGCAGTCGACAGCGCCGTTGTCCCGGCTTCGTCCGACGCATTCTTTGCAATGCCAGAGATGAGCTCGCGTAATGCCCTTAAATCTGCGGCAATTTCCTTAAAGCGCGGAAGCTCACCCATTTGGATCGCTGAAACTTCTTCTACAATCTTACAAATTTTGAACAGCGGATCGGAGTCTTGAAGTGTCCGGGTAAGTGTACTGAAATCAACCGACTCCGGAATAACCAATTTGTTGAGAATCGTATCATGAATCAGACCGATCCCACTCACCAGTGCAGCAAGGTTTGATTGGGCTTCTGTCTCATTGTCCCAGGATAATCCGTCAAAGAGGGCCTCAATATCAATGCTTGGTGAGTTGATTCTGGAGGAAGAATTCATAGGGCTTTTGACGCTGAGATTGAGGGTTCAGTAAGTAAGATGTTCAGGAGAGAATAGTAAAATGGGCAGCGCCGTCAACCCTTTAAGATTAATCCTGAGTGAACTCTTCAGGTGGATACGACAGGTCATGTGAATTGTTGACTGTTAGATAATTAGAGTCTAGAAAATCGTTGTTCAATAGGTCATGAGGGAAGTCTGATACACAAGATAAGAGCTCACGACGGCCAATTGTTACACAGCTTTCCCAGTATCTGTGCCTGTTGCATGGATGCGTTCCTGACCGCGAAATCGAGAGAATGAAAGAGAGTGAAAGAGAGTGACTAGAGCCGATTTTCTATGCCTTCGGCATTCGTTGTGGTCGAGGGAGCGAGTGCTGCATTTCGAACGTACTCGCACCAGGCGGCTGATGAGCCTGCCATGGGTAAGAGCACGAGAAGTGGTTCAATCCTGGGGACAGTCATGAGGGAAAAGGGGAGCGATCCGTCAACGATTTGGCCGGTGAGTCCGAAGGTCACAAGGACGAGCCAGGTGCCATTGCCTGTTGCCCGATAGAGGCAATAGGCACGGTGAGTTCCGTAGGCCAGTATTCCTACCGTCATGCACAGGGCAATTAGACCCCCGTGGTAAAATGTTGCCATGTAAATGCTATGTGGATGAAAGGCAACCGACCAGCCGACTTGTTCTTGAGATGCTGAACTGTTCGCCCACAGCCCCTTGCCCAGCAGGATTTCCTTGAAGCCATCCATGCGAGAGAATAGGTGTTTATAAAGTGTGAATCGTCCGCCGTCGCCACGTTCGATCAGTTGCGTTACCGGGCTGGTGGTGAGGCTTGACAGGTCATCGACTTTCGGGTCATTCGGAAACGCATAAATCAATCCGATCACTGCTAGAATCACAGTTGGCATAACCCAACTGCGATCCATGCGGGTGAACACGTAGACGGCAAAGCTAACCAGCAGTGCCAGGATGGCCCCACGGGAATGTGTGAGGAATAAGGAGGCAGTAAGCACCGAGAAACAGGTGAGCCATAGCAATTGTCTCTTCAAGTGCGCACGATTGCTGAACAGGCAGGCGGCACTCATAGCCGCGGCACCACACAGGAGCCCGGTAAGAACTTGATGCAATCCTCCGTATCCACTGTGCACCAAAACGTTCCTTAACCGAGCGGTCGGAAATGGATGCTCAGGCAGGATCCAGTAAAAAACGGGAACGCTGATGAGCATCACCAATGCCCCAGCAACAGGGAATGCGGTCAGTAGTCGCGCCGAGCTCTGCCAGCGCGAGCGAACGATGATGCTTACGCCCGCGTAGAGGCAGAGAATTCCGCCAGCATCAACGAGGCTGAAGAAAACGTTTCCAAAATGCATTGCAGAACTCGAAACGAATATCGATGACGCCAGCATGGAGCTGAGCAACGCAACCAACAGCCAGAAGCCAACGTCATCGTAGACTTTTGAATTGAGTTCCTGTGTGCGCCAGCGGTAGACCGGAATGGCAATAGTGAACAGCAGCCAGCTATTGTGGAAGAAGGCATTCGGAAACAGGAAGATGCCGGCCAGGTAGCCGGCCACGCCGACTTCGAGCAGACAGATCTCAGGTTCAGCGTAGAGGAAACGGATGCTACGGACTAGCAACGCCCACAGTCGCATGGCCCCAAGCCGGACAGTCTTGAGGTTCTTGCCGGGGCCGGTGAGCAGGCCCTTGTTTTTCTCGCAATCGCTCATTCTCTCATCAGAAAACATCAGATTTCAGGCTTTGCAAGCCAGTGTCGACAGAGTCGCTAGAGTCTGCAGGATAGCATCGATTGCATTTGGATTCTTGCCAATCACTCAATTTTGAGTCATGATTCCCTTCAGCAATAGCGTCTTAATAGCCATGATTCAGCCGACCGATCAAGAACACTCGCCACTTGGAAATCTCGACGAATGGGAAGATTTCGTGCAAGAGAGGCTGTACCCAGTCGAAGGAGAAAAGAAGAAGGATGATTATCGAAACTACGATGCTCCTGCGCGGGATACCGTTAAAGAGTTTTACCGGCTGAATCATCAGTTCCAGACTTACGATTTCGTGACACAGAAGAAGGAACATTACTTGTCCTTCGACAAACGAGAAATGACGGTGTTCGAGGCGCTCGATTTCCTGAATACATTGGTGGATGACTCGGATCCTGACATCGAACTCGATCAGCTGCAGCATCTGCTTCAAACTTCAGAAGCAATTCGTGCTGATGGGCATGAGGACTGGTTCGTGTTGACGGGCCTGATGCACGATTTGGGAAAAGTGCTGTGCCTGTTCGGGGAAGCTCAATGGGCGGTTGTAGGGGACACGTTTCCGGTGGGTTGCAAGTTCAGTGACCAGATCGTTTATCCTGAATTTTTCGGGGACAATCCAGACAATGAGGATCCACGCTACAACACTCGACTGGGCATCTATGAGGAAGGCTGTGGACTGAGAAATGTCCACCTTTCATGGGGGCACGACGAGTACATGTTCCACTTGATGAAGGATTATCTGCCTGAGCCAGCACTTTATATGATTCGCTACCATTCGTTCTATGCCTGGCACAGGGAAGGGGACTACGACTACCTGTGCGACGATCACGATCGCGAACACTTGCAGTGGGTGAAAAAATTCAACCCCTACGACCTTTATTCAAAATGTCCGGTGCTGCCTGACTGGAATAAACTGCGCCCCTATTACGCCGAGCTCATCGATAAATACCTCCCTGCGACCATACGGTTTTAGCTAGTGATCATCAGGAATAAAATAGCCTGATTATCAGGGAGAGTAAATGAATTTTAGTGGAGCGTTAGGGCGAAAACGCATTTGCGTTTTGCCGGAGAATGCTCTAGCAAATGACCATGAAATCGAGATTTCTTCCCATTGCTTCAGGCGCTGCCTGTATTGCTTTTTTTGCCTTGGCATCCGCGGGCGAGTCGCTGGTGATTCCGCCGAAGGTGCATCCCAAGGTTTCTGAATGGAAAAAACTGTTCTCCGAAGATTTATCAGATGCGGATGTCCCTGAGGGAATTTGGAGCTGGACTGATGGCGTTCTGACAGCGACCGAAGACCAGTGTATCTGGTCGAAGAAGGACTACGACAACTTTATCATCGATCTTGAATTTAAGACGGCTGACGAGACCAACAGTGGCGTGATCGTTTACTGCTCAGATACCAAAAACTGGATTCCAAATTCTGTCGAAATCCAAATCGCTGACGATCACTCGAAAACGTGGGGAGAAGATGCTGCTCCCAGTTGGCGATGTGCGGCAATTTTTGGCCATCTTCCAGCAAGCGAGAGTCTGGTTAAGAAGCCTGGTGAGTGGAATCGCTACACCATTACCTGTCAGGATAAGATGATCTACGTCATGCTCAATGGCAAAACCGTCACCGAGATGGACATGTCAAAATGGACATCAGCGACCAAGAATCCCGATGGGAGTGACATTCCTTCCTGGCTCAGCACGCCATTTGCAGAATTGCCAACCAAAGGGAAAATTGGTCTGCAGGGCAAGCACGCGGGCGCTCCAATTTACTTCCGCAACCTCAGAATCAAAGAGCTGAAATAACGACTGGTAGATTGGTGTTACGCGCTTGCTTCCATCTAATCTAATAGGTAGCCCTTCCGCCGGTGAGGTCGAATACGGCTCCGGTATTGAAACTGGCTTCTGGGGAAACGATCCAACAGCTGAGTGCGGTGACTTCGTCGAGGGTGCCGCAGCGCTTCATCGGAATCTTATCCGTCATGTAGGTCACCTGCCAGGGATCGAGGGCCTCGACCATGGCCGTGTGGATGACAGCGGGGGCAATGGCATTGACCGTAATGCCAGATTCAGCGAATTCCTTTCCTGCGGATTTTGTTAAGCCGATGACTCCTGCCTTTGTTGCTGAGTAGGCACACATTCCGGCGTTGCCTTCTTTGCCTGCGATCGATGCAAATAGCAGGATCCGACCGTAGTCGCGGTTCGCCATTCGTTTGAGTGCGTGCTTGGTCACCAGAAACGAGCCACGAAGATTCACTGCGTAGACTTTGTCGAACGATTCGGCAGATACCTCAGTGATCTTAGTCGAGTTCTGACCCACGATCCCAGCGCAATGGACGACGATATCCAGTCGACCGTGCTGCTGGATCGCAGAGTCCATTGCAGCAATCACATCGGCTTCGACCGAAACATCGCCCTTCTGGAACGCCATCTGTTGAAGCTGAGTTCCCTCTTGCACATCCATGACAATGACCGCGGCACCTTCGGACCGCAATCGCTGGGCGATATGCTGACCGATTCCATCACTGCCACCAGTAACGAGTGCCACTTGGCCATCAAAACGTTTTGGGTTATTCATTTTCTGACCGTGAGTGATCACATCATCCTTGCCAAGCACGGACAAAAAAAATCGGCCCGCATTACTGCGGGCCGATCAAAGTGTTTAAGCTTTCAGGCAAGCACTGGTGTGCCTGATCTTCGACTAGATGCTGCCAGCAAGCGTTTTGCCAGTGGAAAGCAGATCGTTGCAGGCTACAGCGATGCGGGCAGCCATTGCTTCTTCGCCTTTTTTGAGATATGCACGTGGGTCGTAGGCTTTTTTGTTGCCGACTTCGCCATCGATCTTCATGACGCTTTCGTAATTGACCAGCATGTGATCGGCGACCGGACGAGTGAACGCGTACTGCGTATCAGTGTCGACGTTCATTTTGACGACTCCGTATCCAAGCGTCTCGCGGATCTCTTCAAGCAGGCTGCCTGAACCACCGTGGAACACGAGGTCGAATTCCGCTTCTTTCCCATACTTCTCAACTACAGTTGCCTGTCCTTGCTTGAGGATCTCAGGACGAAGCTTCACAGAACCTGGCTTGTAGTGGCCGTGCACGTTGCCGAAGGTTGCCGCAAAGGTAAAGCGGCCAATCGAATGCAACGCCTCGTAAACTGCCAGCATGTCTTCAGGTGTTGTATAGAGCTTCTCCTCTGGAGTGTCTTCAGTTCCAGCGGCCCCGTCTTCTTCGCCACCTACGACACCTGCTTCGACTTCGAGGATGATTTCGTTCTCGGCGCAGATTTTGAGGTATTCCTTGGAGATAGCGATGTTCTCTGCGAGAGGAAGATTCGACGCGTCCAGCATGTGATTCTGGAACAAGTTGTTCTCGCCTTTTGCCCTGCGCGCTGCAGTCGCTGCAATCAGGGGCTTCAGGAAGCCCTCTGCTGCATTCGGTTGGCAGTGGTCAGTGTTCAGTGCAACGAAGACATCGTATTGCTCGGCGAGACGGTGAGTCGCTTCAGCGAGAACGATGGTTCCAAGAGCAGCGTCTTTGTGGTTCAACCCTGAAATAAATTGTCCCGCTCCGGTTGAGAACTGGATAATTCCATCAGACTTGCTGTCGGCGAATGCTTTGAGAGCTGCATTCACGGTGACGAGGCTGGAACAGTTGATTGCTGGATAGGCGTAACCACCCTCCTGGGCGGCATCCAACATTGCGGCAAATTGTTTTGGCGTTGCTACTGGCATAATGGGCGCACTCTATTCGGGGAGAGGTTATTGGTCAAGTGAGAGCCTCAAAATGCAGCAAGTGTATAACAGTCAATGATTTAAATCGCACACAGGTAGGTTGAGGGCCAAATCGTGAAATTCGATGCCAGTTGTGCTTGTTGGGACTTGCACCAGTGGGCCGGTGTCGGTAGTGATTCCGCCAAGCTTCCGTATCACGGAGCAGCCGAATTTTTTACTTACCCACCACAAGTCAGTCATGCCTAAAAAAATCGCTTTTCTCACTGCCGGCGGAATTGCCCCGTGTCTCTCATCATCGATCGGTGCACTGGTCGAGCAATATGCCACACTGGCGCCAGATGCAGAAATGATCGGTTATCTGCATGGCTATCAGGGGCTGCTACTCGGTAAAAGCATCGTCTTTCCTGACAGCGTTAAGGACAATGTGGACGTTCTTTATTCCTTTGGTGGAAGCGCGATCGGCAATAGCCGAGTCAAGCTGACCAACGTTGCCGACTGTGTGAAACGAGGATTTGTGAAAGAGGGCGAAGTCCCACTTCAGGTCGCTGCTGAGCAATTGAAAACCGATAAAATCGATATTCTACATACCATTGGCGGAGACGACACCAACATCACGGCGGCTGATCTGGCCAAGTATCTTCAAGCTAATGGCTATGGCCTGACAGTCGTGGGCATGCCGAAGACGGTTGATAATGATGTCTTTCCAATCGAACAAACGCTGGGCGCGTGGACCGCAGCAGAGCAGGGCGCAATCTTCTATGAAAATGTGGCCAATGAGAATACCACGAGCGCTCGACAGTTGATCGTGCATGAGGTCATGGGGCGCCATTGTGGTTGGTTGACTGCTGGAACTGCGCTCGAATACCGTGCCCGTCTGGAAGGTCGTAAGTGGTTTCCGGAGCTTCTGATTTCAAAGGATCGCTGGGACGTTGATGCCGTCTGGATTCCCGAAATGGATATCGATCTCAATGCGGAAACGGCTCGGTTGCGCCAGCGGATGGATGACAATGACTGTGTGCATGTGTTCCTCAGTGAAGGTGCAGGCATCGACGCGATCGTCCGCGAGAAAGAAGCTGCTGGTGAGGAAGTGCGGCGCGATGCCTTTGGCCACGTTCGCATTGATGAGTTGAACCCGGGCAAGTGGTTCGCCAGTCAGCTGGCGACGCGGCTGGGAGCCGAAAAAGTGTTGGTGCAGAAGAGCGGCTACTTCGGTCGGTCAGCAGCGCCCAACGCACGAGATCTCGACTTGATTCGACGCTCAGCGGCGGTTGGAGCAAAGGCCGCTCTAGAGGGCATCAGCGGAGTTGCAGGACTCGATGAAGACAATGGTGGCGAAATGTCCGTGATCGAGTTTCCACGGATCAAAGGTGGCAAGCCATTCGACGTCGACACCCAGTGGTTCACAGAATTACTCACTGCGATCGGTCAGCCGAAAGGTGCCAAAGTCGCTGCCCACTAAGGAGTAAGGAGCAAGGGGAGTTGCAATGTTAGTCTAGTTCGAAGACCAGCCGCATGTAGCGCTCGCGTTTGCCGACTGCAGGCATGGTATCGATGAAAGTCGCGGTCTTTATTTTATCACCTGGGACGGGATCGTTAATAATCGGCTGCACCATGGTAGATTCTGTAAACTCCGGCGAGTCGCTGAATTCTACAGTGACGGTAAGGCCGGGATCATCCCGAATGGTCGCGGTGAAGCTGAGTAAACCATTGGTATTAATGATTGGTCGAATGACCGGGGAATAGCTGCGAATTCGGGGACTGGTGCGCAGTCCAAATTCTACCAGGTTCGATCTTCCGTCCTTGTCGGGGTCCGCAGTTTCCACTGCCAGTGCAGCGTCAACAGGCAGGCTGAAATTGGCCGCCTGCCATGCGGAAAATAGTGATGCTGGGCCTGGATCGGTGTTTTCGTAGTAGCGCAGGAGCCCGTCGTATCCTGCCACTAATAGATCAACATCACCATCACCGTCGAGATCCGCAATGGTCGGGTCGCTCAAGATCCCAGTGTCAATTTGAGCAAATGGGTTCAACACGCCGGTCCTGCTGATATAGCGAGGCAATCGTGTGCTTCCTATATTCTCAAAATAGAAAAGTAACCCCTCGTAGCTGCCACTTATCATATCAATATCTCCATCGCGATCGACGTCTGCAAATGCGGGAGCAGAAAAATTTCCGCCTTCACCGGCCTTGAGCCCATTGAAGGGGTTGAAATTTCCTGTGCGTTCGGTGAATGACGGGAACAGAAAGTTGCCTGAATTTTGAAAGTAGCGGATATCGCCGTCCGCTGTGCCTACCACCAGATCGAAATCTCGGTCGCCATCGATGTCTGCCAGGGCAGGCATTGGAGAATCTGGAAATGTCAAATTGCCCAGAGGATTGGCTAAGCCGAGCTTTTTAACTAGTAACGGCGAGCGACTACTTCCTTCGTTGCGAAAGTAATGCAGGACAGGTGTTTCAAATTCTACATACTCACCAACGATCGCATCAAGGTCACCATCATTATCGAGATCAGCGAATGAAGGTGCGCTAAATGCAGCCACTTCTACTTTCTCAATCGGATTGGAATCGCCCAATCGATAGAGGAACATTGGCGCTGCATTCGGAGATGATGTATTCTCAAAAAAGTCCAGGAATCCCAGGTAATCGCCTACAATGGTATCGTAGTCTCCGTCGTCGTCGATATCAGCAAATACAGGAGAAGGTGTATTGTAAAAATCCGCATCAAGTCCGGGGAAAGGATAGGCCCCTCCTGAGCGAAGCTCAAACCGAGCCTGCGCTTCTGCGCGAACTGTGAGCGCAATGAGTGTTGCTCCAACTATCAGCGCTGGTGCCATAGTCGGACTACATCGACTGATGAGTCTGAGTGGTTGCTGAAGAAGCGGATGAGCGGGGCGGGTGGTGATGCCATGCAGTCGTCCAGTTGTTGCTAATCGCGATACCCAAACTAAGTGAGCAGCTAGCCGTTTCCTTACTTGGCCATAAGTGGTAGTCGAACGTCTTTTCATGATATCGTTGCCGGGAATGTGCAGCTCCTTTGCTTTGCCCCACGATTTGACTGTGCCCGAGAGACTTGCGCAGCACCAGTAAAATGTTCGAATCGAAGGGCATTCGTTGATAGGATAGATTATGCTGAGCGAATGACTTGCTCAGCGACTTTCATGCCATCGATGGCGGCGGAAATAATTCCTCCAGCGTATCCCGCGCCTTCACCCGCAGGGAAGAGGCCCGGAGTATTCACACTTTGCAGGGTAGAGGGATCGCGGGTGATTCGCACGGGAGATGAACTACGTGTTTCGACACCTGTGACGACCGCATCGGGCAGGGCAAATCCTTTCAGTTTGCGATCAATGCCAGTGACCGCATTGCATATGCTATCAGTCACGAACGCTGGCAGGCAATCGCGTAAGTCGGCTGGAGTAACTCCGGGCTCGTAGCTGGGGACAACATCGCCGAATGATTGAGTGGGTTTCCGGCGCAGTAAGTCACCGAGTTTTTGCGCTGGCGCCTTGTAGTCGCTGCCGCCGACATCAAATGCCCGTTGTTCCCATTTGCGTTGAAAGGCAACTCCAGCCAACGGGTCTTGTTCCGTGGCGCAAAAATCTTCGGGCAATACATCGATCATGAAGCCGCTGTTGGCATTGGCCTCTGCTCGCGAATACGAACTCATTCCATTGGTCACGACGCCGCCAGGCTCGGAGGAAGCGGCAACGACCAGGCCACCGGGGCACATGCAGAAACTGTAAGCCGAGCGACGTGCGCCGAGGTGTTGGACGAATTT
>JBNMNB010000121.1:0-22620 GCA_051270635.1 Verrucomicrobiales bacterium
CCGACCAAGTAGGCGCGCAGTTCTCCCATGGCATCGCAAAGTCCCAGGAACACCGTTTTTTGCAACCTGGCATTCATAAGCCAATTCAAGCCCTCCTTGGTAACACGTTTACGCAACTTTGAATCAGAAAATGCCGGGATAGAAACGATCTGTTCCGGGCTCCGCACAAGGCTCTCTGCATCGATCGATCTACTGGGTGGTCGGCTCAACGAACTGGCAGTGAGTCTGGCCGCGAGGTTAAAAACGATTACCTTTGGGGACAGAGATTTCCTGCCTCCGACGATGCGGTAGTGCTGGCTACCCACAGACGATTTTTTGAAGTTGAATCGATCCAGGAGCACTTGCATCTCGGCGGAGGGCGATCCGTCGACGATGTGAAACTGAGTGCTCAATCGCATGACGCGCATGAGTATACCTAACGCGGCCTGACGATGCGCCTGACGGACGAAGAATGTTGTCGCGATCAGTCCGGGAACGATCTCTTCGCCGACCACATAGTCGTGCGGGATTAAGCCGTGGAAACCCACGAGTTTCCCTTCAGAATCTTTTAGAGAAAACCCGATCAGTGAATCCGACTGGCAGAACGGATTGGTAACCCACCACCTTTCAAGCCGCTGCACCCACACGTCTTGACGTTCCTCGTCTGCGTCCGGAGAGGGAAGCTCTCCGTCCTTGACGAAGTCGGCTAGGAAATGCGCGATCTCGTCCATTTCAGCGCAAGGATACCGGATTTCATGGATGGCGTAACTCATTTCAAGTGCGCGTTCTTTCGACGTAGTTAGGCAGGCGCTACCAGACTTTCCACCAATTCGGCGAGCGTTGTTAGACTGGTAAATGTGTTTTCCGTGAGTGCTTCGTCGGGAATCATGATGCCGAACGCGTCTTCGATCTTCCCGAGCAGGTCGATCGAGGCTAGCGAGTCCAAGCCGGTTTCTCCGAGATTTTCATCCGGATCAAGCCGGTCGTCGTTCTTCAACAGTCTCAGATGTGGCCGCACAAGGGTTTCCAGTGTCCGGGTGATGTCGATTGTCGTTTCCATGATTAGGTTGTTGTGATGTTGATTGAGTTTCAAAATTGGATACTAGAACCGGGCTGTGACCGGTGTTAAATTGATGGACGGAGACAACATAGGTGCCACGGAATGCGATCTCCCGTGGAGCGGGCCGGGACAAGAATCCGACCAGGCTTCCAGTGAGTCCGTAAGCTCCGACATTTGGAATGGCAACGAGATCGCCCACGCTTAACGCGGGAAGTGTCAGGTTACGCCCGAGACAATCGAGTGGCGTGCAGAGTTGCCCCACAACATCGGCAGTCATTTCCCCTCCACGTGGTTCGAGCGGCAGCACATCGATTGAAAATCGAGGGATTCGACCGAGCCCTGCCATACCACCCAGGTGGTGAATGCCAGTATCGACGATAACGTATTTCCTTTCTTTCGATACCTTGATGTCCATGACTCGGGTCAACAGCGTGCCTGATGAGGAGGAAAGATATCGCCCGGACTCAAACCACCACTCGGCATCACGGGCCGCTCCGCATTCCGCATACACTTCGGCTAGAGATGCTTTTAATCCGGAAAGATCCCGCACCCCGTTCTTGGCGTAGGGCCAGGGAAAGCCACCGCCCAAATTAAGAATTCGCAGATTGAATCCCAGTAACATTGAAACCTTCTCCGCCGCCTGCACGCCCGAGCGAAAGCAAGCGGTGAGAGCATCCGCATCACTCATCTGCGTGCCCCAATAGATATGTGTTCCCTCGACAGAGATTACATCTTCGACGTCGCGCAACTTCGAGCGATCCTCGATTCGTAATGATCCTTCCTCGAATCCGAATTGGCTCGCGACGCCTGCCATCGCCAGCTTTGCTTTAGGAGGATCCAACGGATTGATGCGCAGGATACATCGGACTTTGACCTCTGCTTGTCGCGCGGCGGCAGCGATCTCCTGAAGATCATGCCAGGATTCGACCGAAAAGTTTCGAATTCCAGCAGTCAGAGCGTCGTAGATCTCGTGCGCATTCTTTCCTGGACCTCCATACAGTGCCTTATCCATGGCGAAGCCTGCCAGTTTAGCAGCTTCAACTTCGCCTGTAGATGTCAGGTCCGCTTGACAGCCGTTCATACAGTGTTCTCGGGCCAACGAAGGCAGGGGATTCGCTTTGAACGAATACATCAGGCGGGGATTTGCCTGCGCTGGAAAGAGACTCTGCAGCTCCTCGGCGCGCTGCTTCGCTTCATTCAAGTCATAGACGTAACTCGGTGTTCCGAATTGTTGCGCAAGTTCTTTAAGATAAGGATTCATGATTAAGCTGCTGCGGCTGCGGCGTCGAGCCTGTGTTGAAGTGCTTTTCGGTCGATCTTTCCGTTTAGAGATTTTGGCAGTGAGCGTTCGATGCTCACGAAACCCGGCACCTTTGCCGGTTCGAGAATCTCATTCAATCGTCGTAGAATGAGACTTTCGGAAAGGCTCGTATTCGAAATGGTCACGAAGAGGTGAAGCGTATCGTCTGATTCGCGCTTTAGCACCGCCGCCTCCGCAACACCATAGATAGAACATGCTTCATTTTCGATCTCAACCGGACTGATTCGGTAACCGCGATGCTTGAGAAGATCGGCGGCGCGGGCAGCGAAAAAGATGTATCCGTCTTCATCCACCCAACCGGTGTCTCCTGTGAAAAGTTCGACCGGGTTCTCAGGAGCTCGTTTTCGAAAACGTATTGCGGTTTCTTCCGGCGCTCGCCAATAACCAAGAGCGACATGGCGACCGCGAACAACCAGTTCGCCCGCTTCGCCAGTGGGAAGGCGCTCGCCAGTTTCGCTCACGGCATAAACTTCAGTTCCATCCAACGCACGGCCTACCGCCATTGGCTTTCTCTCAAGTTCATTCGGCATCATGATCGAGACCCGTTTGCACTCAGTCAGGCCATACATCACGTAAACTTCCAGTCCACTGAATCGTTGCTGCATTTCGCTGATGTATGCGGGAGGCAGCCGTTCACCCGTATTGGTAATCGCCCGGAGCCGCGGCAACTCGAACGGACGCCGTTGATGCATTTTCAGGAGCGCTGCGTATACAGTTGGAACGCCAGGGAGAACACTCACTTCCGCCTCATTCAAGATGCGCGGCAGGCGCGGCCCGACCTGATTGGGATCGCCAATGTAAAGCGTGGCACCAGCTTCGACGGTGAGGAATATCTGGTAGAGTCCGTAGTCGAAAGCAAGCGGCAGAAAACATCCAATCACATCAGAGGGTTGGTAACGCACTCTTACCTGAATCGCTCGGACGACAAAACAGATGTTGTCGTGCGATAGCGTCACACCCCTGGGAACTCCGGTCGATCCTGACGTAAAGACCAGGCAAGCAGGATCGACATCGATCCCCGTCCAACTCATCGGTCGTTCGACGGGCGTTGAGACCGCATTGTTCCAGTCATACCAGCCATCGAAATCTGTGGAATTACCAGCTCCCACCAAAAGTCGGATCCCAGGCGTGTCATCTGTTAGATTTTTCGCTGTTGTAGAGTCGGCGATGACTACTGTAGGCTCCGCCTGACAGAGGATTTTCTGGAGTCCACTGGGCCGCAGGCGCTCGTTCAACACCACAAAGACACCACCCACCAGCGCTGTCGCGAATATCGCGATCGCAATCTCACTTCGGTTCGACATGTGAATCGCGACGCGATCGCCTCGGCGAACACCGTTGTCTCTCAGCCAAGTTGCGAGAGAATGAACGGAATCGAGCGCATCCTTGTAGGTAATCTCGCAGTCAGGGGCCTTGAGAAAGACGGCATTCGGCCGCTGCTGAGCTTGCTGCTCCAGTATTCCGAAAACGCCTTGTGTAGCGTGTGTCTGCGAAAAGTTCATTTTGGTAGAATCAGTGCCAATATATGGCGTCTTTAGTCTGGAAATTGTTGTTGAAGTGAAAACAATAGTAAAATTTACTAGAAAAACAAGAGGTAATGTCGTAATATTGAAAATCTTCACAATTATGCGACTCTCTAAAACGAATCATCATGTTACTTCAACTCCGTAAAAAGCTCGTTCGGCCATTTTCAGTATCACTTTTCATCTCACTGGCCGCATTCGGCTTGGTGTACTACTGGTTCGCAACGATTGCCGACACCACGCTGGCAGGCGAATTAAGCGCCGAAGACGGTGCTTTTGAGATGTTCGGCGCCCTTTGTTTTCTTGGCGTGTCGTTGCAGCAGCTCCGGCTGTTCTTTGCCTCAGACCTGCCGAAAAAACAAAGGTTGGTGCCATTTTTCCATCGCAATGTATTCATGTTAGGGCTTGCGGTGATGTTTTTCTTTGCTTTTGGAGAAGAGATCAGTTGGGGGCAGCGTATATTTGGATGGCAGACCCCAGACGCGATTCTCGAAACGAATCAGCAGCAGGAAACCAACATCCACAACCTCGTGTTCTTCCATGGCGAAAGCCTGCTCAACATGAGCCGGATGTTCAGCCTGTTTTGGTTTGGTTACTGTGTAGTCCTGCCAATCCTCTCGTGCATCAGCGAACGAGTGAGTGGGATCTGCAATCGAATTTCGCTCCCGGTACCACCGGTTTGGATAGCTGGACTGTTCGTCGGATGCTACGGTGCGTTCCGAATCTATGTAGGACTCATGGGCACTGAAACGCTGGGGAACGCTAACGAAATCAAAGAGAGCTTCCTCGCTCTGTGCTTTTTGATTCTGAGCGCCGCGCGGACAGCCCCGGAACGTCACTCCCGAGTTGAACGTGTCCCGCTTGATCTACGACCTCAGTCAGCAAGATCCGTATCGCAGTAATCAACACTTGCTGCGAAAGGCGAAATCGATCACCTGGAAATCTTTGGTGACGATTACGACACTCCGGATGGAACCTGCATCCGTGACTACATCCACGTGGATGATGTTGCCGAAGCGCATGCCGCAGCCTTGACCTATATTCAACGGCATGATAGATCGTTGGGGTGCAAATCTGGGAACAGGCAAAGACCGCTCAATCAGGGAAATTATGAACTGCGAAGAAGAGACCACGGGTGTTCCCATACCACTGGTTTATCGTCCGCGTCGTCAGGAAGATCCAGCTTCGCTCGTCGCCGATCCATCCTTTGCTCAAAACGGATTGGGCTGGACGGCCCAGCACACGGCTATCGAAGTTGCGATTTCAACCGCATGGAAGTGGATGAACCGCCCAATAACAATCCTTTCAGTGATTACCGCTGCTTGCCTGAGCGTTACCGCCTTCGGCCAGGGCAAAGAGATCCGAGTTCGCGCTGATGATGTGGAAAAACCGGCGACTCGTCTGAATAAGGAATCTGAGCAAGACGCTGACTCTTTTACCCTGATCGTTTTGCCCGACACTCAAGGATACGCTGATATCAGGCACAGAGAGACGCAGAAACACTGGCCGGAACTTGGTGATCAGCGCTCCTGTTTCTTAACACAGACCGATTGGATCAGGAAGAATAAGCAGAAGATGAATATAGTCATGACGGTACATGTGGGAGACATTACCCAGACCGAACACGATGAAGAATGGCAGATAGCAGATACGGCTTTCAAGACGATTGATAACCACGTTCCCTACGTAGTGTGCTCGGGAAATCATGACATGGGATATTCGCCCCAACGCCGAAAGACCAGCCAATCGCGTAAAAGCCGTTTCAGTTCCTACTTCCCCCCTTCACGTTTCACCAAAAACCCTCTGTATAACCCGCATTTTGGAAAGAAAAAGAAGCAGCATTTTCGAGAAGAAGAGAAGACTGAGAACTACTACCTGTTTCTAAATGCAGGAGGGATGAAGTTCTTGATCCTCACCCTGGAATTCAAGCCTCGCGATGAAGCCCTCGCATGGGCAAACAGTGTGGTTACGGAGCATCCTGATTACCGCACTATCGTTGTCACACATAGTTATCTCACGAGAAAAAAGGGGCAACGGTCAAATGTTGACGATTATTTAGTGGAGGGGAACTCAGGAGAATCGATTTGGGAAAAATTCGTCAGCCGCCACAGGAACATTTTCCTGGTACTTTCAGGACATAGCATGGAGAATCTACTGACCAGTAAAGGCGAGCACGAGAACACTGTGCATCAGGTTCAGGCAGATTACTGGTATTGGGACATCCCTGAGATCAAGGCGGGAAGCGGGTACTTACGGATCATGACTTTCCGCCCTGACAAGGACATGATTGACGTTCAAACATATTCTCCTGTGCAGGATAAATTTCTCACCCGCCCCAAGAGCAAATTCTCGTTGGATTACGTCATGCATGACAAGAGGAAATAGACGCGGCATAGATTCACACGATCGCGGTATCATTGTGATCAACAAAGTAGAATCATGGAGGTCTTGTGGATCGAACTACTTGCCGGGCACTGCGGCCGCGCTGCTCTCGATTTGCCTCAGCCAGGGGCTTACCTTTTCCACCCAGGCTGCGGCGTGCGCGCGCAGGCCATCGCCACTGAAGTGCACTCCCCGGCCATCATTGTCACGTAATTCGCCGTCTAGAGCGTCTGTATCAGGGCCCTGCAGTGCTACGTTGGTTTCCCATACGGCTTGTTGTGCTGCACGGATATCGTCCGATCCCGGGTCGTCTGGAGTATGGTAGCTGGCCTGAGCTACGAACCACGGAACATCCCATCCGACTTCGCGCCGAGATTCTCGAATCAGCTGGGTGAGAAATTGTTGATAGAGTTTTCCAGACAGCGTCCGTGTGGCGTCGCGCTGGTTTGCGTCGGACTCACCCTGATGCCATAGCACTGCTCGGCAGCCATTGGCTCCTAGTCCCTTCAGACGTTCCACAAATTTCTGAAACAACTTGCCATTGCTAGCCCACTCGCCTGTCTCCAACTCAGTGACATTGCCAGTCAGCGTAGGTGGATTGGGAAATCGTGCTCCCGCAGGCAACCACTCGCGCACACTGGTAGCGCCAACACCGGTTGCCACAATCCCAATGGGGACTGAGAACTTTTGCGCAATGGCATCAGCAAAGGGCGGAACGAAACTGCCACCGCCGCCGCTGGCACCCGGTTGCGGGTCATTCGAAATCTGCCAGTTTTCACCATCGAAGGTTGCTGCAAGTCCGGACTCGCATCGCTGACGTTCGCCGCCATGGTTGGCGGAATTGGACTGCCCTGCGATAACGAATATTTCGCCAACTCCGACATGTGCAACATTGATCACATCTCGATTCGTGGTTCCTTGCATCGATCGAATGTCCAGCTGGTACCAACCACCGCCGACAGCCTCGATCGAAGTCGAAAATTCCTGCTCCCCAGGGCTGAGTTCGGCAATGGATTGCCACTCTCCCTCATCGCCACTGGAGGTGGTCAGCTTTGATTGCAAAGTGATTGCATGCTCGGACACGGTTGCCACTTGCCCTTGCAGGACAATACTCCCCTGCCCGCTCGGCTTCCTCTGAAACACCTGGTAGTCGCGAGGCGAATCGAGTTTCAGCTCTCCTGCTGAAGAACTACAAGCAATCGCCAGAAGACCTGAGATGAATCCGACTGGCAGTCGGCATCGATTTAAAACGGAGCTAACCATGGTCGAATTAACTCAGAATGTCCGTCACCACCCGGCTCGGTTTAACTCCCGTCAGGCGCTGGTCGAGACCTTGGAATGGATAGTAAAGTTGTTTATGAGGAACTCCGGCAAGGTGCAGAAGCGTTGCGTGAAAATCACGCAGATGGACGGGATTTTCGGCGGCTTGGTAGCCTACCGGATCTGTCTCTCCGTAGCTCATTCCAGGTTTAATTCCGGCGCCCGCCATCCAGATTGTGAAGGCGTTAGGGTTATGATCTCGTCCGACAAACCGCATTTCCTTGCCATTTCGGTTTTCGCGCATGGGCGTCCTGCCGAATTCTCCGCCCCAGATCACCAGCGTATCGTCGAGCATTCCGCGTTGTTTCAAGTCCTGCAAGAGTGCCGCAATCGGGCGATCCGTTTGTTCACACTTCTGCACGAATCCGCCGTTGAGCGATTCCGAGTTACTGGATCCATGCGTATCCCATCCCCAGTCAAACAATTGGATGTAACGCACTCCATTCTCCGCCAGGCGCCGGGCAAGAAGGCAATTGTTTGCAAAATTCTCCTTCCCCGGTTTGGTGCCGTATAGCTCGTGCACATGCTTCGGCTCCTGGGAAATATCCATCACTTCTGGCACCGATGTCTGCATGCGAAATGCCATTTCATATTGGGCGATGCGCGTGATTGTTTCGGGATCGCCGATGCTCTGATGCGTCAGCGCATTCATCCGGCTCAATCCATCCAGCGCCGCGCGGCGCACATTTCTGGTGACACCGTCAGGGTTTGCAATGTTCAAAACTGGATCACCAAATGAACGACACTGTACCCCTTGATAAACACTCGGTAAAAAGCCAGATCCCCAGAGCGACTTACCGACTCTCGGCAGGCGTCCACCGGATATGAGCACCATGTAGCCGGGCAAATTATCATTCTCTGTTCCCAGCCCCCAGGTTACCCATGACCCAATCGATGGCTTACCTAGAGTCGCGCTTCCAGTATGCACCATCAGCTGCGCAGGCCCATGATTGAACTGGTCAGTGGTCATCGTTTTGATGAAGCAGATATCATCAGCATGCTGTGACAAGTGCGGCATGCGATCAGAAATCCAGGCACCCGACTGACCGTGTTGTTTGAATGGATACTGAGATCCCAACATTTTGGGAACGCCCCGGATAAACGCGAAGCGCTTCCCTTCGAGAAATTCCTGCGGACAATCCTTGCCATCCAGCCGCGCCAGTTCTGGCTTGTAGTCGAACAATTCCAACTGACTGGGAGCACCAATCATGTGCAGGTAAATGATACGCTTTGCCTTTGGCGCCACTCTGGCGGCCAGTGTGCCCAGCGGATTTCCAGGGTCGTGGGCAATGGGAGCAGCACCCGTTGATGCCAGCGCCGAACTTGCCTGCGATGCCATCCACATGCCTCCGAGGCCACTGGCACAATCGCGCAGAAAGTGTCGGCGCGTCACCGCTTTCAGCCTCTCTTGTTCGAGGCCACTGAACGAGGAATCATTGAGAAAGGAAGCGGTATTCATTTGGTCAGCGAGTCATCAAGGTTCAGCAGCACGGAGGCAACGGCTTGCAGAGCAGCCAGTTCGTAGTCATCGATCCCCTGTGGCTTATCGCTGCGATAGGTTTCGAGCAATCGATCGTAAAGTTTCAGCATCTCAGTGACGCGCGCATCGTCAGGCTGGTGAGAAGTGCAAATACGGTAGCCCAGACTGAGTTGGCTTCCTATGTCTCCCTCATGCTTGCGCATGCGATCGGCGAGAGCATTCGCAGCCTCGACAAAGACCGGATCATTCAACGTCACCAGCGCCTGGAGTGGAGTATTACTCGGCAGTCGGCGTTGGTTACAAATTTCCCGACTCGGGACATCGAACGTGACCATCGAGGGAAACGGAATACTGCGTTTCCAGTAGACATAAATGGAACGGCGGAACCTGTCTGGCCCCTCCTCCGTTTTCCATGGATCGCTGGCAAACGGTTTCCACACACCATCTGGAATCGGTGGTCGCACGGGTGTGCCATACAATTTCTTTGTAAGTTGAGCGCCGGCGCTCAACGCAAAATCGCGAATCATCTCGGCCTTTAGTCGACTACGTGGGCCACGCGCGATCAGTCGATTCTGCGGATCGCGTTCGTGCAACTCCGCTGGCGCTGACGCATCCTGCTGATAGGCCGTCGACAGCACGATCTCACGCAACAGTGCTTTCACATCCCAGTTTAGATCGTCACGAAAATGAATTGCCAGCCAATCTAACAATTGCGGATGACTCGGCTTTTCACCGGCTGCTCCGAAATCCTCCAGCGTCAGCACTAATCCGTAGCCGAACAATTGTTCCCAGAATCGATTTACCGCCACGCGTGCCGCCAGCGGATTTTCGTCACTCACCAGCCAGCGTGCCATTGTCAGTCGATCACTCGGTGCGCCCTCTGCAAGTGGCGGCAAAAACGCTGGAACTCCAGCATTCACAAGTTCGCCCTTCTCGAGCCAATTGCCGCGATTGAAGACCCGCGTTTCTCGTTGCAAATGCAGCGGACGATCCTGCATTACTGGCACTTGGCTCGCGGGAATTTCCCGCAATGCGCGATTCGCATTCGCCAATTTCATCCGCAAATCTGTCCACTCATTGCCAGTTGCAAATTCAGTCCAAATTTTGTTATCAGTCACAGCAAAGCTCCCTCGCTGAGTTACCAGAGGAAACGCCCCGAGCGCCTGGATTTCATGTTTCAGTTTCAGCCGCAGCACACTTCCTTTTTGCAATGCGACGGGTTGCATCGGAAGTACCACACATGATCTGCGTTGGAAGATTTTGCTCATCGCGCCAAACCCAGCGCCACCCTTTTTCAAGCTTTCGTTAGGGTCATGTACAGGATTCGCTTCGTCGCCAACGACTTCAGCCAGACCGATGGAGGTAAAGTCCTCAGCGCCCGGTGCTTTGACCGCCAATGAGATCCGCGAAAGCACCCCGCCCCATTCCGGTGTATGCCGGGCCACGGCTTCATCGACCGGCATCAATTCAATGCTCAAGGCAGTCATTTCCTGCATACTTTCGGGTGCGGAGAAATCAAAGGAATACTCCGTGCCAGCAGCGATATTTCCCTGCGATCGGAACTCGGAACCTGCACCGGCAGCGACCATGACAACGCCATTGCCAGTGGATGATGCCACCACTTCCTTCGCCGCTGGTGTGTGCCAGTCTGTCTGCGTTCTCCTGGCCGCCCCCTCTTCTTTCAATTCCTCGCGCAGCAATGCAATTCGATCGCGCAGCTGCTTCGCCTTCGAGTGGTGGGCGCGATCATTTGGCACTCTCAACTCTGGCCAGTGGTCAGCTAGATCCGCATCTGCCGTGTTATTAAAGAAAGCCGTGAACTGATAGTATTCCTCATTGGTGATCGGGTCATACGGATGCGAGTGACATTGCACACAGCCGAACGTTACACCTTGGAACGCTTCCCACGTTGTATTGGTGCGATCCAGCACCGCCTTCACCCGGAATTCTTCATCATCCGTGCCGCCCTCACCATTGCTCTGCGTCTGGCGGTGAAATGCGGTAGCGATCAACTGTTCAGTCGTCGGATCAGGCAACAGGTCGCCCGCCAGTTGCTCAATCGTAAACTGATCAAATGGCAAGTTACGATTAAACGCACCGATCACCCAGTCGCGATATGCCCATGTCTCCCGCCGGGCATCAGCGCCCAGTCCCTCCGAATCTGCATAGCGCGCAATATCCAGCCACATAGACGCCCAACGCTCGCCAAAGGATGACGATTTCAGCAATTCATCCACCACACGTTCAAACGCGCTTTCACTTGAGTCCGCAAGGAATCGATCCAGCTGCTCGAGCGACGGCGGCAACCCCGTCAGATCAAAACTCACGCGCCTGAGCAACGCCGCCCTGGACGCTGGTTTCATTGGTTTCAACCCCTCTCTATCAAGCCGCGCCAGCAGAAATCGATCAATCGGTGTCACGCACCAATCAGGCGAACTTACCTCTGGCAGCACATGCCTCACGGGTGGCTCAAATGCCCAGTGATCCTGCCACTCAGCGCCTTCCGTGATCCATTGACGAAGGTTTGCGATTTCTTCCGTTGTCAGGGGCAGCCCGTGTTCCGCTGGCGGCATGTGCTCATCAGGATCATCAGACGTCACCCGCTCCAGCAGATGCGATGCAGCAAGGTCTCCCGGAACGATCGCACGCAGTCCTGATTTGCCTTCACCAAGCGCGTCGTGCCTGGCCAGAAACGACATTCCACCCGCTTTCTTCACTCCACCATGACAGCCAACACAATGCTTATTAAAAACAGGACGAATGTCCTCGTTAAAACGAATTTCCCCTGCTGATGACGTGAACATCAGTGACGATGAAACTCCGCAGAGTAGTGTCAGCCTTGTCTGGGAAAGAATTGACTGGAGAATGATCGATGGACGATAAAAAGTCACATGCTTAGGGAAGGCGTATTTGGGACTGCGGTCAAGATACTACCCGTGTGTAACGCAATTGTCTCGCAAGTCGGAAACGAAGCGGCCTATGCTTATTGATGGCCATTAATCGATCGCTCCTCATCGGTCTATTTGCGATCTGCGGCACCCACTGTGCGCCTGCTCCGTCAACAGAAGTGGATTCATCATCGGTCACCAAGCGATCCGATTTGGATACGGCGCAACTATTGCAGATCGAGAAGCTGCAAGATCAGACCGTCGAAACGGTGGTCTCTCACATGTTAAAGTCCTGTTACTGCCTGCAAGTGTCAGGAATTCCTCCTGCGCAAGAGATCGCTGCCGCCAATGCGGGCCAAAATCTGGCCGAGTCGCCGTTTCTGCAGGAAACTGCCGCCACACTGGCTCGCAACCTGCAAGTATTGAGCGAGCTCGGTTGCCTGGATGATGATGGACTGGAGAAACTTCGCAATGGTCAGCCTCCACTCATGCGCAGTGGTCTCGCGCAGGGCTCAGCCGTGTCGATTTTGCGCACCATCTCACCCAGCAAAGTTCCTGATCTCGCAAACCAAGTTTTCAATCTTGAAATGACCGATGATCTCTCCCTGACCGAAACGCCGCCGGAACGACAGCTGGAATTCGCCAGACGCTGGCATTGGCAGGAATTACTGGACGACAGGGACTACGCGGCGGTCGTTTACACTTTCCCCAGTCAAAATAGTCAAAAGTGACGCTGGAAATCCCTTGATTCGCTTTTGAACTCGACGCAACGACAAGTATAGCTGAAGTAACCGTCGGCAGATGCCATCATTTACTACGGAAAATATGGAAATTTTCATCCCAAAAGAGACTGATCCCCACGAGTCACGTGCTGCAATGGTGCCTGATACCGCCAAAAAGCTGTTAGACATGGGCTGTTCGGTCATCGTTGAGTCAACTGCTGGAGCGAAGGCCGACTTCTCGGACGCCGACTATGAAGCTGCTGGTGCCCGCATCGCCAAGGATCGAAAAGCAGCGCTCGCGTCTGCCGACTTAGTAGCCCGCGTGCGTAAGCCGCCAGTGGACGAAGTGGATCAGCAGAAAAAAGGGGCTCTCCACGTGAGTTTCCTTGATCCTTTCAACGAATCGGATCTCATCAAGTCACTGGCAGCAGCGAATGTCACTGCCATCAGCCTGGAAATGATGCCGCGCTCGACTCTGGCGCAAAAGATGGACGCCATCAGCTCGCAGGCGAACCTCGCGGGTTACTCAGCCGTGATTAACGCCAGCCATCGCCTCACCAAGATTTTCCCGATGATGATGACGCCAGCGGGCACACTTTCTCCTGCCAAAGTTTTTGTGATTGGAGTGGGCGTTGCTGGACTACAGGCGATCGCGACAGCAAAGCGTCTCGGCGCACGCGTCACTGCCTTCGATACCCGACCTGAAGCACTGGAGCAGGCCGAGTCACTTGGCGCTAAAGCGCTGCGCATTGACCTCGGTGAGACTGGCGGCACCGATCAAGGATACGCTAAAGAACTCACTCCCGAGCAACTGGAGAAACAACGCCAGGAGCAAGCGAAAGTGTGCGTGCAGTCGGACATTGTCATCACCACAGCAAAACTCTTTGGCCGCAAGGCACCGATCTTGATCACCAAAGACGTCGTCGCCAAGATGACACGCGGCAGCGTCATTGTTGACCTCGCTGCCGAAGGTGGTGGAAACGTGGAAGGCACGGTCGTCTATAAAGAAATCGTCACTGACAATGGCGTGCGCATCGTTGGATTGGCCCCGCTGGAGTGCGATGTCGCGCAGCACGCCAGCTTGATGTTTTCTTCTAACATCGTCAACTTCCTCGAACACTTCTGGGACGCCGAGGAGAAGAAACTGAAGTTCGATCTTGAAGACGATATCCTCAAAAGCTGCGTCATCACCCATGGCGGCGAAACCGTTCACGAGCGCTTTAAAGCATAACCAATTTTCAGGAATTTATGGATCTCATACTTCTCATTTTCACTTTTACGCTCGCCGCCTTCTTAGGTATCGAGCTGATAGCAAAGGTGCCGTCGCAGCTGCATACGCCGCTGATGTCTGGCTCGAACGCGATCTCTGGCATCACCATGGTCGGGGCCATCCTGATCGCCGGGCAAAGCTCCGGCACCCTGGCAGGATGGCTGGGCTTCGCTGCGCTGGTGCTCGCCACCATCAACGTCGTCGGTGGCTATATGGTCACTGATCGAATGCTTGGCATGTTCAAAACCAAGAAAAACAACCAGCCTAAATAACGCCGCGCGATGGAACAGATCATTAACATTTGCTATATCGTCGCATCGATCCTCTTCATTCTGGGGATCAAGATGCTGGGCTCCGCAGAGTCCGCACGAAAAGGAAACCGCCTGTCTTCACTGGGCATGTTCATTGCGGTCGTCGCAACGTTGCTCGCCAGCGGAATGGACTACACATGGATCATAGCAGGAGTCGTGACTGGCTCGGCGATCGGTGCGATCTGGGCGAAGCGCGTGCAGATGACTGGAATGCCCGAGCTCGTTGCCTTGTTCAACGGATTCGGCGGACTGGCAAGCCTGCTTGTTGGCTGGGCCGAGTTTTCGCGTTCGGGCACACCACTTCCTGATGCTCCCCCAATCGAGTTCACGATAGCAGTGATCGTTCTGACGGTTTTGATCGGCGGCATCACCTTTACTGGAAGTCTCATCGCCTATCTCAAGCTGTCAGGAAAGATGCCTGGAAAACAAATTCAGTTCGGCGGCCAGCACGTTATCAATGCCATCGTTCTGCTGGGCATTGTTGCCATTGGCGTCGTGATTGCCATGAGTCCTGCTGCAGAATTGTCGGGCACATTGATGATCGCGATCATTGGTCTTGCGCTCTTGTTAGGCGTGCTGGGCGTGATTCCCATTGGTGGCGGCGACATGCCGGTAGTCATTTCATTCTTGAACAGTTGCTCGGGACTGGCGGCCGCTGCGGCAGGATTTGTCATTTTGAATAATGTTCTCATCGTTGCTGGCTGTCTGGTCGGTGCCAGTGGCCTGATCCTCACGGTGATCATGTGTAAAGGAATGAACCGAACACTGGGCAATGTCCTCTTCTCAGGATTCGGTGCCAGCGCAGGAAAAGGCAGCGGCACAGCAGTCGAAGGCGAAATGAAAGGCGTCAGCGTCGAAGACGCCTACTACGTGCTCGAGGCAGCCAGTAGCGTCGTCATTGTTCCTGGCTATGGAATGGCGGTCGCCCAGGCACAACACGCAGTGAAAGAATTGGGAGCCATTCTGGAAAAAAATGGTGCCGAGGTGCGCTACGCGATTCATCCGGTCGCCGGACGCATGCCCGGCCACATGAACGTGTTGCTCGCTGAAGCAGATGTCCCGTACGAGCAACTCTGCGAAATGGATGATGTGAATCCCACACTTCCCGCGACAGATGTCGTCATCGTCATCGGTGCCAACGACGTGGTGAACCCTGCGGCGGGCGAAGATCCCTCAAGCCCAATCTACGGAATGCCGATCATCAACGCCCACGAGGCACGAACCGTGTTCGCATTGAAACGCGGAAAAGGCACCGGCTTCTCAGGACTGGAAAACCAACTATTCTTCCGTCCCAACTGCCGCATGATCTACGGCGACGCCAAGTCCACTGTGTCCCAACTGGTATCCCAGTTCGACGACTAAAGTGGAGTTAGTTTTTGCTGGGGTGGCAACGCTCCATCAGCCATGCCCGTGTCGAGCTTGAAGCTTTTGTGGTTTGCAGCGCACTGGCTTGATGGCACTTTTGCCACACAAAACACGTTCCCTTCACAAAAAGCTCCGTCAAGCCGGAGCGCTCCAGATATCTTGTCTGATAAGTTGCTGGCAAGGATGTCTGCGTCGGGCTTAAGCTTGGCAATTCGTCAATCGGCTGATTCCTGGAATGTCACATCGACCATCAAGTCCGACGCGATGGTTTCCAGAGCAGCTCGCAGTTGGGAAACGGATTCATCGTTGGGCACCGACACAGTGGCCTCTGCCTCAAATAACGTTTCGCCTGTCATGGGTGCGCAGGAACAACCAGTGGTCAATTCTTCTACGTTTGCTCCGTTTGTCGCTAGCACACGCGAAACTCGAGCTACGATTCCCGGGCGGTCTTGCCCCACCAGGTGAAACTTCACAAGCATTCGCGATACCGTGGAGACAGGAAGGACGTCGTCGAGATTTCTCTGCACGATGATTTTCAGGTCACCGGTTTGCAGCGTTGACAGATCGGCCACTAAGGCGTGAACGTTGGATGCGGGCACCTCGATTCTGAGGATTCCGGCAAATTCTCCCGCTAGATGGGCCATGCGGGATTCCAGCCAGTTACCTGCATGACGACTGACTGGCTCGGCCAGCAACTCAACGATACCCGGCCTGTCGGGCCCGATGACCGTCATGACGAGGGTTGAAAATCCTGCTGATGTGGTCATTCTGTCGCAGCACCTTTCACGACCGGAAAACCTGCCGATGCCCATGCCTGGTAGCCATCCTGAATATGCAGCACTCGGTTGAATCCCAGCTCTTTGAATGCCGTCTTCGCACGACCACTACGACCACCCGACTGGCAATGCATGACATAAACACGATCTTTGTCGAACTTGCCCAGCTTCTCCTTAAAGTCGTCCGCCAGAAAGTTGAGATTCCTGGCTCCCTTGAGATGGCCTGCAGCAAATTCCTTGGCCGTGCGAATGTCGAGAACGACCACTTTATCGCGCGCTCGAGAATCCGAACTTAGATAATCATTGGCTTCAACGGCAGAGATATCCTTGATATTACCGGACGCAGGCGCTTTCACTGGCGGCGTCTTTTCATCCTCAGCGAAAGTGCTCCCCGTGAAATAGGAACCAAGAGTGACCAGCGAGACGGCAAGGAGTAGTGCTTTCATATTGCCCAGAATACAACCGCCCATGCACGACAGCAAGGCCTCTCTTAAAAGCTCGACAGCCAGACAGCCCAGACTGACCAGACAGCCGACTTGGCATCTTTTAAAATGGACATAAGCCTGCCTGCAGTATCGATGACTACAGCCAAACCTCTTCCTTATTCCTTACTCACAGGAAACAAAAACTCCCGTGCATCAGCGATCACCTCTTTGAGGCATCCCTCAGTGAAGGGCGAAGCAAGTCCCACAGATTCTACAAGTTGATCAAACGGCAGCGCGCCTCCCTTTTCGCAGAGCTTGACGTAAGCCGACAGTGCCTCCTTCGGCTCATGCCGAGACCAACGCCAGAACTGCAGGGCACATGTCAGGGCGAGAACGTAGTCGATATAGTAAAACGGCATCTCATAAACGTGACGCTTCTGCTGCCACAGTCGGCCTGAGCTCTCGGCAGGCAAGTCACCATACGCATACCATGGCAGGTATTGCCGTTCGACCTCCTGCCACATGATATTACGCTCTTCTGCCGTGGCATCAGGGATCGCATACACCTCATGCTGAAACGCATCGATAGACACACCATACGGCATGAACATAAGCGATCCGGCCAAATGAACACGGCGCAGGGCATCAGCCGCGTCCGCTCCGTAAAACATGTCCATCTGCGGCCAAGTCAAAAATTCAAGCCCCATTGAGTGCACTTCACACGCCTCAGTCGTTGGCCAGACCAATTCGCTGAACGGCTGGTTTCGAGAAGAATACGCCTGGAAGGCATGCCCCATCTCGTGGGTGAAGACATCGACATCCCCGCGCGTCCCATTAAAATTCGCAAAGATAAACGGACAACCATACCCGTGGAGATAGTCGCAGAACCCACCGGGTGCTTTGCCCTCGCGTGACTTGAGATCCATCGCCTGCCGATTCCGCATCAGATCGAAAAATGAATCGAGACCGTGCCCCATTTCCGCGAACATTTCTCTGGCGCGATCGATCATCCAGTCATGGTCACCGAGCGGTTTAGGATTCCCATCAAGGCTGTGCACGCCCTCGTCCCAAAACTGCGCCTTTTCGATCTGCAACGTTTCCGCCTGTAGCCGCGACAACTCCACCGCCAGCGGCACCACTTCTCGCTGCACCTCCGCCCTGAATGCCGCCACATCTTCCTTCCCATACCCTACCCTGCGCATCCGCTGGTATCCGAGCCCCACGAAGTCATCGAAACCCAATTTCTTCGCCATTGAATGCCGGAGCCGCACCTGATCGTCATAAATTCGATCCAGTGACTGTCGGTTTTCAAAGAACCAGTCAGACGTCGCCCGCGCCGCCGCCTGACGTTTCTCACGCGAGCTGTCTTCAGAATACGCATCCAATTGTGACAAGGTTTGGGTTTCCCCGCCAAAGTCGATTTTTGCGCTGGCCGTCAGCGCAGTGTATTCAGATCCCAGCTTTGCTTCCTGTGCTTGATCGTCGGTGATCACGGTATCAAATGCTCGACCGTCGCACTGCCAGAGCGCCATCAAGGTGGGCGCCGTCGCCTGCGAGATCGCCTCCTTAAATGACGATGCTGCCAACCTGCGTTTCATTTTTGTCGCCAGATCCACGAACTGCGGCCACTCGGAGTCCAGGACAGCGTTCGCAGCCTTCGATCCCGGATCAGCGGTGTCCTGCTGAAAGCGAATCAACGTCACCGCATACCACTCGGAAAGTTCACACAGCAGCGCATCCCACTCGTGCACAATCGCCACCACGGCCACCACCGCATCTCCATCCAACGCACTTTCCAATTCCAACTGATCCAACTGACGATGCAATACATCGTAGCGGCTGCTGACCGCTGCAATATCTGGCTTGGCTACGGCATACTCCGGAAAGGGCACATTCATCATTGCAACAGCTATGATTCGTTCCAGTTCCTGCGTCAATGGTGTTTGCTGTTACACCTTTCGGCACGAACACACATTCGAATATCGCCATTGAACAGGCTCTTAACAGCGACCATTGTTCTCGTCGAAAAATCGCGCAATCGAGCCGTTCGCATGCAAATCCTTGGACAGGCACTCCTGCTCGTTGCTGCACATGGCACAGAAGCCGAGCGTACTCACTTATTGGCAGCAGCCTCTACGCTCGCGGAAGATGAAGCTACCTTCAGCTCACTCGATGAGTTGGCCCAGTGGCATTCTTTAGAAATGGCGAATTACGGCTGGGAACCACTGCCACTCTCAATTGTGCGATAGCTGGCGCCCGTCGACGCATTATTGTGGCCGTTTTTTCATGGGCAAGATTGTTAAGAATGGAGTAGTACTCGTGCAACGTGATCTCACTAGCAGTCGCCAGTCAGAAAGGAGGCGTCGGAAAAACCACCGTCGCCGTCAACCTTGCCTACGCATTCGCCAGGCGTGGCTGGAGCACCGTGCTCGTCGATACCGATCCACAGGGATCCGTCGGCCTGTCACTGTCTGAGCGCGCGCGGCAGAGTCGTGGATTCTTTGACTGCATGACCCACGGTATCAGCGTCGATGAATGTGTCCTCGCCACCCGCCTGCCCGAACTGCAGATCTTAGTCGCCGGCCGCTGCGCCGACCCTTTCGTCCGCAGAGACACGGAAAGCCAGGGCCAGGACAGTAGCCAGAACAATAGCGTGTCCATGCTAGTCGACAACCTGGCACAGCGCGGCCATGACCTGGCAATCATCGATACCGCTGCAGGATTGACCGGTTACACAGCGGATGTTTTGCGCGCCAGCGACTACGTCCTCGTGCCGCAACAGGCCGAGCCACTGGGTCTGCGCTCGGTTCCGCAGATGCTCCAAGCCGTGCAGTCACTTCGCAACGAAGGCCACTCACTGGAAATGGCGGGCATCCTGTTGACGATGGTGCAATCAGATGTCGAAGAAAGCGCCGATGTCGTTCGCGAGCTGCGGCAAATTGTTCCGCCGCAATTGATGCTGCACGCGGCCATCCCACGCGATTCCGTTTTTCTGCGAGCCAGTGCAGTGGGTGTCCCGTTAGGCCTGCTGTTCCAGCATCCACCTGCGGCTGCGATCATCTTCGACCAGGTCGCTGCAGAACTGGAATCCCGCATTGAACTCAATCCTGAACCGAAAACCACTGATCAAGATGACCACACTAGGCTCATGGATTGACGACGAGGCGCTGATGCAAGTCATTCGCGAGCTTTGTCCGGAAGCCGTCCTGCACGACGTGCCATTACCTTCGACGCCTGCAGCGACCGCATTACCCGCACCCGCTTCGACGTCTTCGGCACCCCCGACTAAACCTCAAGCAGCGCAGAAACCAGATGTCGCAGCCGAACAGGATCCTGAAGATTCAGTGCCGCTCGAGTCCCTTCCGCCAGCCTTGCCCAAGGATAGTGAGCTACCAACTGGCAGCCCCGAAGCCCTGGTGCATCGACTCGCCGCGGTGCGACAGCGAGCTCAACGATCAGGCCTCATTGGTGGCAATAGCCAGGCAACGCCCCAAAACACCTTCCAACCATTTTCGCCGCCGGCTGATACCATGGCAGTGCGGCTCACCCTGCTGCTGGACTGGATCATCGATCAGTTCAACGCACAACACGCCTGCCTCGCAGACCCTCACGGAGAATCTCTCACTGAGATATCCCTCCCCGAAGGCTTTGCCGCCGCCGCCGCCCTGCACGCAGAAGCTTTGCATCGATCCTTCGTCGATGCCCGATTCGAAGCCAGCAATGCCGTGCACTCCGCGCTGGATAACGGACAAGTTCTCACCGTCATTTCAGCGCCAACTCAGGAGGGCCTGTTCTCCATCGCCCTGCTCCGCACCGCCCCCCTCTCGCGCCGCGACGTCGTCCGCTGCAGAGACGGATTCTACTCAGCAATCGATGCGCAAATGGATCAGCCAAGGGCCTGATCTTATCTCTGGTCGCGTCCCACCCGCTCCTGAACAGTTAGCCTCAAAATCGTAGATCCTTAGTATCCAACACATCCAGACAATCGACAAACTCCCTAATTGCTTGAAAACGTGAGTGAAATGACCCAATGTCAAATTCACTCAAATGAAGATACCCCACTCTCAGAGTGGGATAATTACACTGTTCGCTGATGAAGAAGATCACGACTTCGCCAAACACTACGCAAATACTGGCTATGTTCCTGACGGTACTCGCTATTGGAAGCTGCTCTTGCGCAGTTTATCGTGGTCAGGTCGTAGACACTGCTGACGTGCCGGTTCCCAACGCGTCTGTTGCGATTTTCCCTCATCACGTTTTCTCTCGGACTTTTAGCGCTGACGATGAAGGAATGTATGAGTTTCGAGCTTATAGACCGAACGTAGCCGGAATCTATGCGTGCCGAACGGAAAATATGCTCTCTAGTGCCTGAGGGGAAACACCGGACAGGCTATGATTGTTGGATGAGGCAGAGTTGAGGGCAATCGAATCTTTTGCTACAACGAAGCGGTTAGCAATCGAATCGCGGTGATTTCGCCTATTGAGCGTTGTTGCAGCTGAAGATTCGAGCGTTAAGGTTTGTGATGCGCAAAAGATTTGATGCTCAGATTGACTTCGGGCAAACGGCCATTGAAGTCGTCATCGTGGCCCGGAGTTTGCACAGGATCAACTTGATGTGATGCGCAGTGCGATGGAGAAGAAAAATTGGGTCTACGAGCAGGAGTTGCCCGAAGTTCGTCTGGCCTTCGCCCGTTTTACCGCCTTTCTGGAGATTAAAGCTAAGAAAACGCCATGGCCTCAAACCGATGCAGCCGAGGCTTGCCGGGAAGCGATTGAATGGTGGGATCTCCACGGTGCTGGCTATATCAAAGACTGGGGCTACGGGACGAACCGGGCAGAATCGGATAGGCGGGAGATTTTAACTCCCGCCCCACATACCACCAAGCATACGGATCCATAATAAGGCTACTCTCGGTTCCGACACGCAAAAAGTGTTATCTATTTGGGCTTTGTAGATTGGGAGTCGGTTCTTTTCCTTTGCTTAGCTTCTTCGGCCCATCGCCAGAACTCAGCGATTTGCACAGTCCGACTGATAACGTGGCACATGTTGAAATCCTTATTGTTGTCCTCCCGCTCCCAATCGTTCTTGTCCTCGATCGCAGGTCATCGATGCGAGCACGAGTTGGAGTGGAGCACGTGGACAATCGAAATTTCGTACGCCTTTCCTGTGCTTCATCTTCATGAGACACTGCGGTCTGGGATTCCCTCCAGTCAGTCCAAGGCAGCCCCAACGGGGAGGCCCTATGCCAGCCCAGGCCATCGGCCTGGGAACTTGTTGAAGACAGATTTAAAAGCTCCAAAGGTGCGGCCCTAATCCCAGACGCAGCGCTCGTCGATTGCAATATTGTGGCGTGTGCAGAGTTCCCGAAACTCGTCTTGGAACGTCATTCTTTTGTGATGTTTTTCGTTCTTCCTGATTTCCAATGTAGTTTCGAACCTGTGGGATATTGGATTCGCGCACGGAAAATGCGCCTTACCCCGCTTGCCAAGCAAGATACCCATCTTTATCTGTATCACTTGACCACTTAGCCTGACTTATTCATCGCGGCTTTTGGAAGCGCGATTTTTGATAGATTGGCGCCCCATCTCGGCGCCTCAGTCGTCAGGCACGATCGCCGAGGGTGAAATCGGTCAAAATCGCACTGGGTGGGCACACCGGTGGACACTCACCCCCCCTATTTTCAAAGGCGAGGGGCTCCGCCGATTCGCTTACTCACTGCGGGGCGGGTGATCCGCAGCGCTGCCAGATGATGCGCTGGGTGGCGTCCAATGCGTCGGAGAGATGCAGGCGCACTTTG
>JBNMNB010000122.1:0-22234 GCA_051270635.1 Verrucomicrobiales bacterium
AATAAAGCAGCGTGTAGAAGAATAATTTTCTGGCTGCCGCTCTATCTGGATTCTTCCACAATTTCCCGGAAAGAAAGATCATGTATCCGGCTGTGACGACTGCAGCAGGAAGAAACCACCATGAGCTCAAGCCAATGAATGGGGGCGCTGCAGTGGTCAACAATAATGCGACACTGTAAACGACTGCACGTAATCCAGTCGTCGATCCTGTATCGTCGTTGTTCGACCACATGACGAATCCACCCCGCACGTATTCATCACGGTACATCCAGTTGATTGCCAGAAAGTGCGGCAGTTGCCAGAAGAACAGCAGCCCGAATAAGAACAATGCGGCTGGCTGAACAAAGAGTGCCCAGCGAATGCCATCCATGCCCGGCCCCGCCGCCGCTGCGTAACCGATTACCGGTGGGATTGCCCCCGATACCGCACCTACGATGGTGTTCCAAACCGAGCGGCGCTTCATCGGCGTGTAGATAAAAAGGTAAATGACCAATGTGGCAGCGGCCAGGGCTGAGGCCTCTGTGTTCACCATTTTCCCAAGGTGGACAACGCCAATTCCCGACAGCAGCCATCCCAGCACAAAGGCAACGCTGGGCGGAATTCGCCGCGCTGGCAACGGTCGGCTGGCGGTTCGCTTCATTCGTGAGTCCGCATCCACTTCCATCAACTGGTTGAATACAGCAGAACCAAATGCCGCCAATGTAGTTCCCAAAATCGTATGGAAGAGTGCCCAACCACTGAACCCTCCGAGTCCGGTTTTTACGCCCACGATATACCCCGCAAGTGTGGTCACGACGACCAGCATGCTGAGCCGCGCCTTCGTCAGCGACATAAAGTCTGCTCGCGTAAAACTCTGAGGTGCCAGAGACTCAGCCGCCGCACCCTCTGGTTCGTGAATGGTATCAGACATGATGTGCAGCGGAGTCTTGCTGAAGTGTGTGATTCAATTTCGGGGATTCGGATTCTTCCTGCACCAGCAATGCACTTCTTGAGATGGCTCTCCAACTCTGGACAAGAACGTAGAACGCACTCGAAAGGATTCCCAGCCCAGTGATGACATGGAAATTGGTCACCCAGAAACTCTTCCCTGTCTCCAGGACAAAAATCCCAAGGCACAATTGCACGCATACTAGCCCCACTAGAAGCAGCGCCGATCGCAGGATTGCGGGCACATTCGTAAGGTGACGCAATGCGAATGCAGCGAATGCGAGTACTACCAGGAAGACCACAACAGCCCCAGATTTGTGAGAAAACAGGATCACGAGATCGAAGTTACTGAAGTCAGGAAGGAATGATCCACCGGTGGTGACAATATCATCCGCAGCAAGCCCGATCCGATGCGTATGGCGCATGGTTGCGCCCAGAATCAATTGCCCGAAGATCGATCCAAACAGAACACCGCCCCAAATGCGTAATCCCTTTATCGCCTCACTGGAAACCAGCGGCCGACTTTGCCAGGAACGAGACGTGACGAGAACAACGAGGAACAGCAGGCAGAAAAAGACCTGTCCAAAGCATCCATGCACCACCCCGAATGTGTCGGACATTTCCGTGACCCTTAGACCACCGAGGACTGCCTGTAACTCCACAAAGAGCAACGCCAGCCCTGACAGCTTGAGCGGAAGAGACCAGCCTCTTCTTGCCCAACTCCAGCAGAACCAGCCAATGCACAGCAGCCCAACGATCGACGCCATTGCAAACCAGGGCGTAGGGTCTCCGGTTACCAGGTGAGTGTTACCAGCAGCGGCCTGGGAATTTGCCGACTTCAGGGTATAGCCGCGGGAAACTCCGACCACGATCGCGGCAAGACAGATGGTAAGGACACCGAACTCGGCAAGGACTCGGCCACGATTTGATGTTGATTTCAACCAAATCCAGAGGAAAAGAATCGCTGTCAGCGTGCCAACAAAAGAGGCGATGGAACGATGGCCGTGCTCAAGAAATAGCGCTTCCTTCCCCAACCATCCTTCAGGGTTCACCTGACCAAAGCTAAGCGGCCAGTCAGGAACTGCCAGGCCCACGTCCTTGGTCGTCACCGCGGCGCCCCACCAGATGAGGAGTCCGGCGAATGCTAAAACCACCATTGAAAACCAATGGGGTCCGCGCAGGGATGGAGACAAAGGGTTCATACGACTGATCTCACCGGACACCGATAGTTCCGATACCGCAACCACATTCAGGGCGTGCAGTCAGCTAAAGATACGTCTCTGAAACAGAGACGGACAACCCGAAGCCCCTCTTGCGGGCGAAAACTGGGCAGTGACAAAAATCAGGGCGCTGCTGCCTCGGCAGGCGCAGCGGGAGTCGGTGCAGCAGCAGCTGGGGAATTCTCTTTAAACCACGCGGCATAGGCATCCGGGGTGCGCACATGAAGCTTAGCTTTCATGAGGGCATGACCAGCTCCACAGAGCTGACCACAGATGATGTCCCAACCATCAGGTTTTTCGTTACCAGCTTCATCTTTGCCACCAGCAGGGCTGAGCTTGGTAGGCTTGAACCAGATCATCGTCGAGACCCCGGGGATCGCATCGTGTGACATCCTCATAGGCACCAGTGCCAGGTTATGAATGACGTCTTTTGAGCTAATGGTGATCACAGCCTCTTTTCCGAGCGGCAACACCAGCTCATTTCGAGTGATAAAATCATCTGCGCTGTTGGGATCCTCTCTATCCAGACCCACAGGGTTTGTCCCGCTGATCAGGTGATGATCGACGAGGCCAAACGTACCATCCGGACCAGGATAGTGAAAATTCCACGCAAATTTTTCACCGACCGCGCGCACATTCGCGACATCATCCCCGGTAGGGACTTCATCTACACGCTGTGCCCAGAGAGGAAACGCAAAACCAAGGAGCAATACAGCCTCAACGATCACAACACCAATTTCAAGGTGGGTCGTCGCATGGCCTTGCACGCCAGCGTAGATTGCCTTTTTATTGTTCTTGTTGTGAAAACGCACAAGGACGTAAGCGAGGAAACAAGACCAGCCTACTAACAGTAGCGCCATAAACCAGTGTATAACCTCAAGCATGAGGTCAACCAGTTCACCGTGCTCAGATGCGAGCTCAGGAATTCCAATCAGTTCGTTGATAATACCCATGAAAAATTTGTCCTATTGAGAGTTCGGAGGAAAAGTTGATTCTGCGGAGTGACCTTCAATGCCACTATCAGCGACGAGTTGAGCCCGTCGCATGAGGTAGATAATGAAACCAAAGATGCTGCCCAGCACGACAACCAGCATGCAAAGCATGAAGAGAATCGCCGAGTTTCCCGCCATAGCGATCCGTGAATCGCTATTCGGCATACAAGTCGCACAGGCGAGGAAGTTGGAAATCAGGTGAAACATAGTCAGACCGCTGGTTAGACAATAATTTTGCGGCTTTTTTTAAGAACAAACCAGATGCCATAGAGCACCAGAGATACTCCCGCCGCACCGCTCAGCCACCCCGAAACACGAAGCGAACCGGTCACGATCTCCTGCGGCACGAAAGAGATCCATGCCGCAAAGCCCAAGCTGAGGAGCGCAGCTAAAACGATGAATACGATATGGAATCCTTTAAGCGACATGGCGAATCAGAAGATGAGGTTAATTGTAGAAAGTGAATTTGATCGGATCTAGTTTTGCCAGAACGAAAAGAGTCATCATGCCGGCAAAGAAAATAATAGTGAACAGAAGGAACTTGTAAATCAGTCCCTTCTCTGAACTGAGGTGCATGAAGATCAATGCCACCAGGCTTGACTTGAACGTAGCAATCACAAGTCCGGCGAAGATGTCCGCCGGCCCTACTCCTGGGGCTCCCAAATCGAACTGCGTCATCAGCACTGTCAATCCAGTGCAGATTAACAGAATCCCCCCAATGACGAGGTAAAACTTCTGATGTTTGCGGATTTCTTCTGGGCTATTGGCCATACGAAAAAGGGCTAAAACGCTTTAGTGATAGGAAATAAATTAGAATAAGTAGTAGAGCGGGAAAAGGAAGATCCAAATAAGATCAACAAAGTGCCAGAAAAGACCGGCAACTTCCACGCGGTTGGCGAGGTGCTCAGGATTCTTTTTATACAGCCATCCATTGAAGAACAGCATGTATCCCATGACCAACGCACCACCGATAACGTGCAGACCGTGCAATCCGGTCATCAGGAAATAGATGGCGTAGTAAGGATTGTAGCGCGGTGTAAAATTCGCGTAGAAGCGCTTCTCGCTTCTGGGGATTACGACTTCCGGGTAATGATGGTCACCTGGATCGACCGTCGCCAGACGCAGGCCCAATCTCTGGAACTCTACATTCTCCAGCGCCATTGCCTTGTCGAAATCTTCGTGCTCACGGAGGAACTCGTCCATCGTGCTGCCGTAGTGCTTCAGGAACTGACCTTTCCACTCCCCCCAGTTTCCGCCTTCAGGAGATGCGAAACTGAAGAACGGAGACTTCTCGATGTCCTTTGTCATCCGCATGTCGATACGATCGACACCGAAGATGATGTTATCATTGGTCATCTTTCCTTCCAGTGTCGTGCCATCACGAAACGTCAACTGAGTGTCGTTGTATCCCTTTTGCTTTCTCTCAGCCACATCGAATGAGAGTGGAGCACTGGATAGTTCCAGACGTGTGGCGGCCAATTTCCTGGAACGAGCGGCCTTTTTAATCTTCCTCAGATTTCCAGAATCCAGGACAAATTCATCAGGCAATTCTGCAACGGGCTCAACATCAGCAAGCTCCACAGGCTTCTTCACCATCACCTCACCTTTCTCGCCATTCCGCTGCTTCAAAAAGGCTAGATCAGAGGTAGCGGTGGTCACAGTGATGGCGGTAACATCATCGAACGAAATCTTGTCGTCGACTGGATGCCCTTCAAGAATCGTGCCGTCATTCAATGTCACACCGTAGTGCGCAAATTTGCCCGAGTATTCGTAGGCCTTGATGCACATGAAGATCACGGAACACAGCAGCGTAATCGACATGAAAATCTTATACCGTGTGTACTGCCGCATTTTCAACGACGCCCAGGCAAACACGACGGTAACACTCGAAATGATGAGGTTCATCGTGTTGAGGAATCCTGGAATGATCTTCAACTCGTGCACAGGCCAGGCGAAATCCGCACCCATACGCAGGTAGACGTAAGAGGAGAATAGCCCGCCAAATAGCATGACTTCAGACGCAAGGAATAGCCAGATACCAATCTTTGCGTTCCAAAGTCCGGTATCAGATCGTGCAGTTACGGTGTAGGGAATTTCCATCAGCAGGTGCGCGGGATGCGGCGTGGAGTATTAACGTATTCTCGGAGTTAGTAAGTAGGGAGCCCCAATCAATGGGACGGTGCAGTCGTCTTTTCGGGAGCGGCTTCAGGTTCCTGAGCCGGATCCGGCTCAAACTGCGGCGTGTAATCTTTATCAGCGCCAGGGACACTGTATTCGTAGGGCCCACGGTAGACGACGGGCTCGGTTAGAAAGTTGCCATGCGGTGGCACATTCGGTGCTGCCCACTCCAGAGTAGTGGCATGCCATGGATTGTCAGATGTCGCCTTCCTTCCAAAGATGAGGCTGCCAAAGAAATTGATGATGAAGAACACCTGAGCCAATGCGAGCCCATATGCCCCGTAGCTGATGACATCGTTTAAATGAAGGTAATCGGCGGATACTTGTTCAAAGAATTTTCCTCCATCATACCAGCGGCGGTGAAAGCCAGCCATTCCCTGAACAAACATGGGCAGGAAGATAACGTTCATGCAGACGAGTGATGGCCAGAAATGCAGGTGACCTAACACATTGCTCATCATTCTTCCCGTTGCTTTCGGATACCAATAGTAGATTCCAGCGAACAATGCGAAGACGGTTCCAGGAGCCACAATGTAGTGGAAGTGGGCAATCACGTAATAAGTGTCGTGCAGGAACAAATCGACCAGGTTGAATGCGAGCGGCAAGCCTGTAAGACCACCGAACCCAAACATTGGAAGGAATGCGGTAGCGAACAGCATTGGCACTGTAAATCGGATCGAACCACCCCACAGCGAGATCATCAAGCATGTAAGGAGAATGACGGACGGCACCGAGATCAAAACCGTTGTGGTCTGGAAGAAGGTTGAAATCATCGTTCCCATTCCGGTGAGATACATGTGGTGTGCCCAGACGATGAAGCTCAGGAAGCCGAGCACCATGACGCCATATACCATTGACTTGTAGCCCCAGAGTGGCTTTCGAGTGTTGTTAGGAATGATGTCCGAGACGATCGCAATTCCTGGGAGAAGCAGAACGTAGACCTCTGGGTGCGCCAGGAACCAGAAAAGGTGCTGGTAGAGAATCGGGCTACCACCGCCGCTGATATCGAGCGGCACGCCACCTTCAACCAGTCCGGTCGGAAGAAAGAAACTGGAACCGAGCATGCGGTCAGACAACTGCATCAACGCTGCTACTTCCAGTGGAGGGAATGCAAGGAGCAAGAGGAAACCTGTCACCAGCATCGCCCAGACGAAGAATGGAAGGCGCATCCAGGTGAGCCCCTTTGCGCGCAGGTTAATGATTGTGGTGATAAAGTTGACCGCTCCCAGCAAGGAAGAGGAAATCACAAATACCATGGCAAGCAGCCATTGAGTCGGGCCAGTCCAGAATATGGACTTGCCGCTGATCTGCATCGTCGTGGCCAGTGGCGAGTAGTTCGTCCAACCTGCCTGCGCAGCACCCGTAGGAATGAAGAAGCTCACCATCATGATGAAACCACCTACGGCAAAGACCCAGAAGCTCCACATGTTCAGGCGCGGAAACGCCATGTCAGGCGCACCAATTTGCAGCGGTGTCACAAAATTACCAAAAGCAGCAAATCCGAGTGGCACAACTCCCATGAAAACCATGATCGTTCCGTGCATGGCACCGAACATGTTGTAGAGCTCAGGACTGATCACGTGTCCCATCTTAGCCTCACCATTCACTAGGATCGGAGCACCCTCGCTATCGATCAGCGCCGTAATCGGTGCCCATCGTTCCCAGCTCCAGAGCTTGTGATCAAAAATTCCCAGATTCTGCAAAATTCCACCTAACCATTCGACCGGCATCAATGGCAGGCGCAGTACGAGAGGCATCTCCTCACCTGGACTCGCGATGGAATATCGCATGACCAGCATCAAATAGAATCCAAACAAAAGGAACACCAACCCCGAAATGCCATACTGAATTCCGATGACCTTATGGTCAGTGGAGAATACGTACTTTTCCAGGAAGTTAGGATTGTAGTGATCGTGATCGTCGTGATCATGATCATCATGTGCCTGATTATGTGTTTCTTTCGCGTCCATCAGATATGGTTACGTTGATGAGTTGTGGGAAGAGGGAAAAGATTTAGTTCAAGGCAGTTGTCGCATCGAACACAATGTCGACGGTGGCCTTACCATCAATCACTTCGACTTCGTGAATGATGGGATTTGCAAATTGATGATGGTGCGCGGCAATTTTGTAAACACCATCTCTCAAGCCGTAAGGGATCTCAAAAGAACCAGCGCTATCGGTTACTGCCAGATGATTGTTGGAGTGAACGAACACCCATGCGCGCATCCAGCGATGCACGTCACACTCAAGACGATAAACCCCGGACTGATCAAATCGATGCACATGGCGGCTGCCTTTGCTGGGCTGACCGTAGTTTTCGATGCTTGAGCCACCGTTCAATGTTCCCAGCTTGTGGGACACAATGCGCACATTATGAAAAGTGTCATCTCCATTCTCGATGAGGGCACTTTGGCCAATACTGATAGCCGAGACGTGAGGTCGATATACGCAACCTTCCTGTTTGATTGATGCATTCTCTGCAGGAACCGGCGTGCCCGGTGCATCCACTACTGTCACCACAACATCGGCAAATCCGCCATCATTAGAAACCATCCACCTCTCGGTCGAGATATCACCGTGAGACTTGCAAAAATCATCGCCGCCCACCTTGATTTTACTATCTGGATTCGTCGGTGCGCCTGAAAGCGTCACCCTGCCAGTGATTGAAACTTTTCCCCTCTCAAACCCTTCCAGCTCCTCTAATGCTAATGGGAGATTCGCCGTCGTCCCTGCAGTCCGCGATGGCGCACCATCACAGCTGACACACACCACCGCTGCCAGAGCTCCCACGATTGCGGAAGTCTTGAGCTGGAAAAAATGGTGATTCAGGCAAAACATTGGCATTGGTTAAAGTGAGATTCTATTGCGCTCCTTCTGTAGTTGCAGCAGCAGGTGCGGCTGCAGGTGCGACAGCAGGTGCGGCGGCATCGTTGCTGCCAACTTTCGGCAGCATCTCATCTGCAGGAACTGCGGCTTCAAGCTCGGCGACCGTCCATGGCTCAGTGCGATCTTTCAGCTCATCAAAAACTAACTGCGCTTGTTCTGGAGTTACCAGACTTGCGCCACCGCCCCACTCCTGGCGCAGGAATGACATAATGTAAGCGAGCTTCTTGGCATTGAGCAAGGGCCCCTGGGCTGGCATGGCATTGTTGTAAAGATTGCCATTGACGGTGATTGGGCCAACCATACCGCTGTAAATCAGCATCGCCATCCGCTTGTCCGAACCCGTGACCCACTCCGAATCAACAAGCGGGGGGTAGACGCCTGCCTGGCCTTGACCGTTTTGTTGGTGACATGCTACACAGCCTGCTCCAACATACAGTTTTCTGCCCTCAGCAACTGGATCCAAAATCTTTGATCCAGTGTCAGCAAGATTTGCATCAAACGCAGGAACTTTGGGTGTCTGACCACCATCGTGGTAAACGCCGACGAACATTCCAGCGACCAGGAGCAAGGGAGTCAGCAAAAGGTAGACACCAAGAGACACGGGCTCACTGCCCGCTTGATTGATATCCTTCTCCCGCTTCACCGACTCATGCACACGCCCAACGTTCATCGACTCTGAGTAGTCGATGTTCTTCGGTGCTGGTGTTGCTGGATCACTCATGAGATGAAATGGAGTTGAAAAAAGTCGTAAAATTCAATTGGTAATTGGTAACTGGCTTGCCGTCACTTCGCCCCAGATCCAGCCACAACGGGCTCATTTGGGTCAGTGTAGTTCTTCTTAAGAGCCATAAGATAATCGACCAGTGCTTCTGCATCGCCAGTCGGTATCACTTCATACCCTGCTTCAGGAGCACGGTCACCGGACAGTACAAGTGCGCGTTCCGATGGGCCATTGCCTTCGATCTTGCGCGTTTTGTAGAGAAACCGATACGCTGGCATGCTGGAGGCAGGTTGCGAAATTCTTGAGTCGTAAAGCACCAGATGCAGCTGTGCCCGCGACTTATAGCGATAGGCGACGTTACTGAGATCACCACCATGCCTGCGAAGCCCCAAAACTGGGAACTTCTCTGCCAGATAGTCACGCTGAGTGGTAGGTCGAGTTCTCACTGGTGCCATCGAGTCAAAGTTAGATCCCCACTCTTTCTTGTAGGCATCAAAGGCAACACGATCATCACGAATCAACTGCGAGTGGCACTGTGCACATCCTTCCCGCACATAGATCTCCTGACCTTTTTCGTTACTGCCAGACGAAAGCGGCGGGTAGTAGCTCACAATATTCCTGGCACCGTTCTCATCGACAACAGGTTGTCCCTTTTCATCCAATTCATACACGGGAACTGGAGTAAGAGCGCTCATCTGGAGCGTCGGCAGAATCAGTAAATAGAACCAGGGAAGGCCAAAAGTAGCGGCAAGACCAACTATGAAGAATCGAAACTTATTCATGCTCCTGCTCCTCCTTCTGCCAACGTTTGCTGACCGCCGTGCTGACCTGGATGACCGAGCAAGGTTGGCTCATGCGTGCGACGCCCTAATCTGAATAGCATCATTAAAAAGTGAAAGATAAAGACAAGGTTGGAGAGGGAAATAAAGAAAATCCAGATAAAGGACTTACCAATCAGGAAAGCGCTGCTCGTCCCTGCGGCGCTGATCGTGCTACTGTCCCAGGAATCAAGCGAGACACCTTGCCAGATACCGCCAGCGACCAGCCAGACTCCCAGGCCGATGGCTCCGTAGGCTGACGGCCAGAAATGCATCTGAATCATTCGTCGTGACAACCACTCGCATCCTACAATACGAGGAAGGATGAAGTAAATCGCACCGAACATCATCATCGAAAAGAAGAAGTAGAGGGCAATCATGTTGAAGCCATCCTCAGCAATGGTGAAGCTGGTCTTGTTGCCATAAAAAGACAGGAAGGCTCCGACAAGGCAGGTCATGGAGAAACCAATCGCACCGAAAAACGTAAAGCGCAGTGTTGGGCTATATTGGATCATTCCGTGATTGCCCCGAACCGTCATGAAATGATTAATGGCAATCGCTACCACCGGGATCAGCATCAGGATGGCACCGGCCCCACTCAGCGCTGTGGCCAATGAAGGAAGTGGCCCACCAAGAAACTTTTGCAGTCCCGTCCATGCACCGACTCCTGCAATCGTCCAAAAGGCGACCATCGAGAGGCCGTAAGAGTAGATGCTCCGTCCCACGATCTTTGGAATCATGAAGTAAGAGGATGCTAATCCGAGAGGAACAAAAAAGAGGTAGATCAAGGTGCTGCGATACCAGGCACCAACGGCTGCTTTCATCACTCCAGGAACTGGCAATACATGGATCATCATGTTCGCGGTGAGGTAAATCCATGGGAACCAGAAGCAGGCGGCAAGAATATACCACTGGGCGACGTATGCATCCTTACGCTTGCGCACTTGGAACATGATCACCATCCAAACAGAAATGGCAGTGTAGGCGACGAACAATAGTGGCCAGACAAGTTTTGGGAACTCCAGGAACTCCAGACTGTATCCCTGACCAGCAAGAATACCACCGACGCCAAGGACGACACCCAGATTCCACAGATGCCCGGCAACAATCAGAGTCACCGGATTTTTTAACTCTACTCGCGATAAGCGAGCCATGATCCAGAGAGCGACTGCGATCCCCACCTGAAAACACCAACCGTAGACGAATGCATTGATGAAGGCAGGTTGGACTCGGCCAAAATTCAAGAATGCCAGCCAATCCCAGTCGAGGAATCCGGGGCTGTGTTGCTTGATGGAAGCAATGATTCCCAATATGATAGACACTGCCAGCCACGCAACGCCGCTGGTCAAGAAGAAGACCACGGGCAAGCGTGTGCTGCGGTCGATGGCCGCACGTTCGAGGTGGTCCTCAGCCGTTCCGGCGTTCGATTGGTTAGCAACTGTAGATTCAGATGTCATTCGGATTTCTGGATGACTTACGCAAAAGTCTTAACGAAAATTAGAGGTCGAGGAGTTCTGACTCTGCCGGGTCGTGTTTCTGTTCGGCTGGGTTCTGCGCTTGCTCAATTGCAGTAGGACTGCCAGGAACAAGAATTTCTGTTTTTACGGCTTTGCTATCTCCCAGCGTGGCGACGGCTACCTTGGCATCGACATCGACACTGTCCGGCAAATCAAGCAAAGCGATTTTGCTCTGACGCGCCTTGGCAGCAGGAGCTTCCAATTGAGTCCAGGAGTTTTTGGTTCCAACGAGCAGGATAGCACCCGTGGCCAGACCAAAACTACCAAAGACCGCAATAGTGACAGCAAAGGTCACTAGTCGGTTCAACGGAGTATCTTCAAGAGCGGGCATGATAATTGGGAAATCGAGAGTGAATTCTTCGGTTCAGGAATCAATTTGTTAGCTTGATCGACTCATCCAATCGTGGATCACCACAGGGATAGAGACTGACACGAGAAATGAATCGGAGGAAAATGTAGGCAAGAATGGAAACCACCGTCACTAGAGCAACGACATCGCCCATCCAGGCATGCGACTGTACCAGAGGGTTCTCGCCTTCGGCAATTTTACCCATGGAATAAAGGCGAGGCCCACGCATTGGAATAATGATCCAGTAGAGATCGAGCATGTGTGCACCGAGCAACCAGCCAGACACTATACCAATCTTTAGGACGCTCTTCTTCACCGATCTGATGAGGAGAACTACGAAGGGAATCAGGAAGTGAACGAGCACCAGCAGGACACTCAGGTATTGCCATCCACCGGTATTACGAATCAGATAGAACTGAGTCTCTTCAGTAATGTTCGCATACCAGATCATGAAATACTGACTGAAAGTGATGTAAGCCCAGAAGATGACGAAGGAGTGCATCAACTTACCCATAATGTGGTAGTGCTCTTCGTTTACGATCTTGAGGTAACCCAGTTTTTTAAACGATGAGATGCAAAGAATGATAAGGGCCATCGAACTCATCGCTGAGCCGGCAAAAATGTACACTCCCCACATGGTCGAGAACCATGAGTAAGTCATCGACATGATCCAGTCGACTGCTCCGAAAGTCATGCAGATTGCGAATACTGGCAGCCATCCACAACTGAAGCGGCGGGCGCTGAACGTCGTCTGCACATCACCCGTGGCATCCTGATGCGTTGAGTATCCAAGAAGGACACGTGCACCAAGTGTCAGCAGACCAAAATAGATGAAGTAACGGGGAATCCAGCCAGGAAGAAACGGTGGCTCAGAACTCCAGAAAAGATTGAGGAAAGGGTACTTTTCATACAGGAGAAGGTTCACATCGTGCAATGCTGCACGGTGGGCGTCTGCACCGACACCACCGAGTCCTTCCTGAACTCCACGGTGAATTTCGATCCACTCCCAGATCGCATTCTGCCCATCCACAAATGGCCCGAAGGGAAGAACCAGCGGCAATCCAAGGATCATCAGGAAGGGAAACAGATTTGCCAGAACCTCAGGGACTCGGCGAATTGCAACCCCCCATCCGGAATTGGAGGCATTGTGCAGAAGAACCCAGAACAGCGAACCAACGCAGAGGGTGAATGCAAAAAAGAAGGCAAACAACCACGAGAAGGCGAACCCTTCTGGATTCTGGAAAAAGAAGATCACCGAAAGCACCAAGCCAACAACGCCAACGCCGAAGAGTCCGGTCATCACAGCTGACAGCCGCGAAGTTTCCAGCTTTTCGCCACCGACAGGCAGGTCGCTTACGGATATTGGGTGGTGACTCATTCTGATTCTTTTACGAGAGGATCGGCTAGAAATTTTAGTTGGCAGTGGCGTCCGCATTTGCAGAATTTTTCTGCAATGCACGCATATAGGCGATAATGGCCCAACGGTCATGGATGACAATATTAGCTCCATAGCCCGCCATGAGGCCCTGTCCGTTGGTAATCGTATTAAAGACACTTCCGTTCGTCCGGTATTGACCATTTGCGGGATCAACAAACTGCGGAAGATGGAGATTTGCGATGTTACTCACACCAAAGCTTGAGGTAACGCCTTTACCATCACCATTAGCGCCGTGGCAAATCGCGCAGTAAATATCAAATCGCTCTTTGCCCTTTCGGATCAGGACTTCATCGACCGCCACTTGCTCAGGAAATCCATCGCCCCAGTAGTCATCGAACCTACCCGTATTGTAAAAATCTTTTCCCTGGGTAAATCCATATTCTTCGAAGCCACCTGACTGGGCAGTTATCTCAGGCATCGTGTAGCCCATTGGGACTGTGCCAACCACGGGATTTCTCGCGCCCATGCCATCGGCAAAGAAATCGCTGGACGATTGCGCCTTAATCTTGGCCTGATCGTCCATGTCATTCAGAAATTCCAATGGTCGACGCGGACTGTGGGTTCCGCGGAAACCTGCAAGGCTGACGACCATTACCGTCAGGGCGATGAGTGTAAGGAAAAACCAACGCATTAGACTTCGTCCTCCACTAGTTCAATGTTAGCGCCGCCGAGTCCTTCGAGGAAGGACTTCGTTTCTTCTCTTGAGAACATAGGATCACGGGCTTCAATACAAACGAAAAACGCGTCATCAGAGAAGCGTTTAAATTGCTCGGAAGTAAACAATGGATGATTGAAGCGAGGCAGCTGGTTAAGAACGAAGCAACCGATGATGGCGCTGAAAGCTGCGAAGAGAATGGTAAGTTCGAACATTACCGGAAAGAATGCTGGCAAGGTGAAAATGTTGGCCGGCTTGTTCTGAACAATCGTCGGGTAAATCACGACCTGAGTGACATATTGTAAAATGAAGGCAGTCGTCGTTCCCGTTGCACCACCGATGAGGACAAACAGGGACAGAATCGACTTCTTCAGTCCCATCGCGTTGTCCATTCCGTGAATAGGAAACGGGGAATGCACATCCCAGCGTTTGTATCCGGCATCACGAACGTTCTCAGCCGCTTCATAGAGGGCTTTCGCGCTCTTGAACTCAGCAAGGTATCCGTGGACTCTTTTCAGTGGCGTGCTCAATGCAGGAATAGGGAATCGGTTTCTACTTCTTGTCGATCCAGAGGGTAAATGCGTTGCCAGGCAGGCTGATCGCGGGTCTGCTGCCGGACAATGGAATGTCGGGATTACCCTGACGGATCCAGAACTGGTTATCTTCAGCGGCAGGCAATGCCGACGCAGGTGATGGCAGACCAGCAGCAGGATCAAATGCTACAGCGCCTTTGAATGAATTTTCAACGAGCTTGCCCGTATGGCGAGGATCATAGTGGGGATCCGACTCAGGCAACACGCCCTTCACTTCACTCATCGCAATGACGGGAAGGAATCGAAGGAACAAAAGGAACAGCATCAAAAAGAGGCCGAACGTGCCAATAAATGTCCACACTTCGATCCAAGTGGGAGAATAAAGGTCCCATGCGCCCGGGATAAAGTCGCGGGCAAGTGTGGTGACGATGATCACGAATCGCTCATACCACATGCCTGCATTCACACACATGCAGACCGCCATGACTACCCAGAGGTTCTTACGGCACCAACTGAACCAGAACAACTGCGGTGCAATGACATTGAAGCTGAACATCGCATAGTAGTAAGGCGTGTAGGGGCCGTCTTTGATTCGAAGCATGAAGGCATCGAATTCATACTTATTAGCGCCATACCAGGCAACAAACAGCTCCATTAGATAAGCGTAACCAACGATCGATCCCGTAAGCAGAATGATCTTCGCCATATTATCAATGTGCTTCGCTGTGATCAAATCCTGCAGGCCGTAGATCTTACGAGCAGGAATCATCAATGTAAGCACCATGGCGAAGCCGCCAAAGATGGCACCCGCAACAAAGTAAGGAGGGAAAATCGTCGTGTGCCAGCCAGGAACGATTGAGGTGGCGAAGTCGAAGGAAACGACCGAGTGCACTGACAGAACCAGCGGAGTGGAGAGTGCTGCAAGGAGCAGGTATGCCATCTCATAGTGGCGCCAGTGTCGGTTTCCACCACGCCAACCCATAGCGAAGATGCCGTAGAGAGCTTTCTTCAAGCCAGGCTTGCAGCGGTCACGAATAGTCGCGAGGTCAGGCACTAGACCAAGGAACCAGAACAATACAGATACTGTAAAGTAAGTTGAAACAGCGAATACGTCCCACAGCAGCGGGCTCTTAAAATTCTGCCAGACGGCATTGGCATTAGGAACAGGGGCGAGAAAGTAAACCATCCAGACTCGGCCAACGTGCAGACCTGGAAAGATACCAGCACACACCACAGCGAAAAGTGTCATCGCCTCCGCAGCGCGGTTCACAGAAGTTCTCCACTTCTGGCGAGTGAGGAAAAGAATAGCGGATATGAGAGTTCCCGCGTGACCGATACCAATCCAGAAAACGAAGTTAGTGATCGCCCAGCCCCAGCCGACGGGGTGGTTATTTCCCCATACACCTACACCGGTAACGATAAGGTAAAACAGACAGCAACCCAAGACACCTGAAAGGGCGACCGAAGGGAGGAACAGTACCCACCACAGAAATGGCTGCCTGTTCTCAATAATGCCCGTGATACGCTCAGTGATCCAGTTGAGAGACCGGTCGTTAGTAACCAGTCGCTCGCGCTCGAGCACATTGATCGGTTGGGCGTTTGAGGTTGATTCTGACATGAAAAATCTAAAGTCGGTTCCGGATGAGCCTATCTCAGTTTAATGAATGTGGGACGAGGCCTGGCCTACCTTGCGTTTCTCTATTTCACTCACTTTCAAGAGTTCAGGATTCGGGTTTTTAATCCGAGCGAGGTAAGTCGTGCGCGGAAGGTTTCCCACATACTTCAACACTGAGTAATTTCGGCGATTCGCCATTGTTCTGGTAACGGCGCTCTCAGGATCGAGCTTATTTCCGAAAACAATCGCATCCGCAGGACAGGCGATCTGGCAGGCAGTCTTGACCGAGTCGGTAGCCACTCTCAGTTCGGTGGCATCGACGCTGACAGTCTCTGAAGGAGCACCTGACGCCAACACTTTGTCCTTAAGGATCTTCTTGGCATTGATTTTACCTTCCTGAATCCGCTGGATACAGTAAGTACACTTCTCCATCACACCACGCATGCGCACGGTGACATTTGGATTCTTCTGAAGATGCGGTGCGCGATCGTCCTGACGTTCGCCAATTGGCCCGTCATAAAGATTGCTGGCGAAAAGGTAAGGCAAGCCAGTTTTCGAAGGGGCAAGCGGGTCGCGCTTGTTGTAATCGAAGAAATTGAAGCGTCGTGCTTTGTAAGGACAGTTGTTGGCGCAGTAACGGGTTCCTATACAACGGTTATAAGCCATCACGTTCAGGCCATCAGGACTGTGAACAGTAGCATTGACCGGACAGACCGTCTCACATGAAGCAGACTCACACTGCTGGCATGCCATTGGCTGAACCAGCATTTCCGGATCGTCCAATTCGCGAACGCGCTCAGCAGAATGACCACCACCGTGCCCGTCTCCATGACCATCGTCTTCAGAATGTCCGCCACCTGTCGGTAGTCGCTCCCATTCTTCACCATCGGTTTGATGTTTCCCGTCGAGGTCGACAGCGAAGTAGCGATCCATGCGGATCCAGTGCATTTCGCGTCCTTTGCGGACTTGATCCTTACCAACGATGGGGATGTTGTTCTCGGACTGACAAGCAAGCAGACACGAGTTACAGCCAGTGCAATTGCTGAGGTCAATGGTCATTGCCCATTGATGACTTTTATCCCAGATGTTTGGTTTTCCGTCAGGGTATTCTTCAGTCGCTCGGCCTAATGGCTTATAAAGCGAGGTCGTCTCAGGGATATGGGCATCCATCCCCTGTTTGAGGAAAAATTCTTCGTCGCTGCCGTTGAAATCATTGAGATTTCCCTCACGCACAATCGCGCGACCGTAAACGGTATGATGCTCTTGAGTGGTAGCAATCTCATACTGCTCATCAACTTCGCGGCCGTCTGGGGTCTCAACTGCGTCCTTGACCAGAAGGATATCGGCACCACTCGACCAGTAAGGATTGGCTGACGTACGCAGAACATTGGCATTCACACCGACTCCATCACCTACGCGACCGGGGCCGTCTTCGCCACTTCCCTGGCCGTATCCCAAAGCAATCGTGATCGCATTGTCGACATGCCCCGGAGCTGGGAGAACAGGAAACCATTGCGTCTTGTCGCCAATCACGACCTTGATCATGTTGGCTTCGTCAACTGTATAAAGATCAACACCGAATGCTTCGGCGGTCTTCAGACTCATCAACGCGACATTGTCCCAGGTAATTTTCGAAATTGGATCGGGTGCTTCCTGCAACCAGCCGTTATTAATAAAGCGCCCGTCGAACACTTTGCTGTCAGGGACAAATGTCACCTCCATGGCAGTCAACGTCGGCGCCTCGACATCCACATACTCGGAAAGCGATGCCACAATACCTGAGATGTTCGCGCTGCCCGAAGCAGTCGCAAATTCTGAATTCGCAAGAAAGCCGTCGCGCAATACCTGCGCCCAGACCGCATCCAGGTCGCCCTCTAACCCAAGGCCATTGAAAGTTTCGCGAACAGCGATGTAAGCAGGATCTGCATCTGTCACCGCCACTGTATCATCCCCTTCTGCAGCTGGAACATCATCAGCGGCGAGCATTCCCAGGAACGTCAAGTCTGACACCCCATCGTAGAGAGGCAGGATCATCGGCTGCACCACGGAATAAGTGCCATCGGCACTGCGTGCATCGCCCCATTGCTCAAGATAATGCGTGCCTGGAACATGCCACGTTGCCGCCCGAGCAGTTGCCGTCATGCTACGCCGCCCAACGTGGACGACGTTCTGGACTGACCGCTGTTTTGCTTCCCAATCTAAATCCGACGGGGCATCGTAAACGGGATCAGCCTCACTGATGATGACAAGATTTTCTACTTCGCCAGCATCAATAGACGCTGCAAGATCCGCGAGCGAACCAGAAGCATCCGGCTCAGCCTGCTGCACTCTGACAGTCGCACCATAGGCACCGAGCGCTGCATTCATGGCAGCAACCAGAAAGTGTAATTCCTTCGATTGATCGGCTCCTGCAACTACCAGAGCTTTGCCTGGAGAATCCGCAAGATCCTGCGCAGCGGCATCCAGCCACGCCTGATAATCACTGCGCGGAGAATACTCACCGACCAGCTTCACAGCAGCGGCAGCGGCACTCAAATCTGCATTGCCTGTCTTCTCAGCAATTGTTTTAGCGATGCCGACAGCAGCCTTCATTGTCTGGCTGGTGTTGATGCGCAGACGGTGATCTGCCATGCCACCAGTCACAGTATAGCTGCCTTCCAGCACATACAGGCGATTCATCGCGTCACCTGGATTTTCTGCACGACGCCCGGACATGAACTGCGATGTCGCATTGTTCGTCAGTCTGTCAGTCCCCATGAAATCGCAATCAAGCGACAGGACTTTCTCTGCTTGATCGAAAAGCGGTAACTGAGTGACCCCTGAAGCAAAAACTTGCTCGGTCGCAGCGGTAATGTTGGCAGCGGTAATTGCCTCGTAGCGGTAAATTTTCGCCTGTGGCAATTTGGCCACAACATTCGCCAGCAAACGGCGACGTGTCGGCGATGTGTCATGATCCAGCAAGAGAGCGACTCCCTCGCCCTGGGCAGTCACTGCTGATGCCTTCATGCCACCGAAGAAATTCGCAAATTCTTCCCGAGTCGCAGCAGCTCTACTGTAGGACTTCGCCTTCGAGATCGGATCAACTTCTTCGACCGTTTTCAGAAAACCGCGTGATCTGTCTGGATCGTAGAGGTCAAGAATCGACGACTGAGAATAGGCATCGAGGCCACCATTACTAAGCGGGTGCAACTTGTTCCCCTGCAGGTGAGTTGGGCGCCCCTCATGGGTCGTCACCACCACCGGCACACAACCGCCAGCCCACGGCATAACCGAGGCGTAAAGCAAAGATTTACCAGGAATGATCCACTCGACACCTTGTGAGTATGGCTTGATGTAGGTCTCTGGTCGGCGACAAGCAGCCATGCTCATTCCCGCCATAGATGTCGCAGCACCCATTAATTTCATGAAACTCCGACGTGAGACACTTGCCTCATCCTCGGTCATTTCTGAAACGCCCACAGGAAACTCCCGTTCGACCCACTCGCGGGATTCCTCAGTATCCTGCATCTGACCAAGACTGCGCCAGTATTTCCGGCCAGTCTCTGGTTCTTCAGGATGTTGCAAAACGCGTTTCATTAATCTTTAGTTCGAAAATAAGGGTTTAGCTGAAAATTGGATCTATCGATGACATGCACCGCAATGTTCTGGCGGATTGATATTCCACTGATCTTTCAGCTGCTCACCAAGCTCTTCCTGATCACCTGCCGGCTTCCAGGAAAGGTTAAATACTTGCTCTAAAGGCCTCAGGTGTTCTTCAGGATTTCGGTGGCAATCAAGACACCATCCCATACTCAGAGGTTCTTTATGATAAACGACATCCATCTCGTCCACTGCACCGTGACAGCTGGCACAGGAGACGCCTCGATTGACATGCGTCGAGTGATCAAAGTAAACGTAGTCAGGCAATTTGTGCACTCTCACCCAGGGAATCGGCTTGCCATCATACCCTTCAAAGTTTGGATCGATACTCTTATAAAGAGGCTCGAGCTTGGGGCTCCCCTTCTTCACATGCTGGTGACAGTTCCAGCAGGTGGAACTCGATGGAATGTTCGAGTGACCGCCCTCTTCGACGAAACTGTGACAGTAGCGGCAGTCAAGCCCAAGCTGACCAGCGTGAATCTTGTGCGAAAACGGGATGGGCTGGGAGGGCTCGTAGCCAACTCTCGTATACTTCGGCGTGAAGTAAGCCCATACACCAGCAGTCACGAACATCCCCATAACACCCGCACAAAGTGCCAGCTTGAGAGGTAACGTGTTTGTCCAGCGCGGAAAGAAATTCGCCATTGATTAAGAAGAATTTAGGAGATTGTGAAAAATTTCACAAGCGAAAAAACGACTTTTTCCGTCGGTTCGAAAGAATGAGGAAGTCCTTCCGCAAGGCTCAAGAGAATAGGGGGATCATCGTCGGACGCAATGCCAAAGTTACCAAAAAATGAGCATCTCTTGTACAGCACATATTCTGGGTCTTGTACAGCACATATTCTGAGTGAAAAATCGGGCGACCACAGACGGTTTCAATGCGTTTTATGCAGTTCTTCTGTCAGCACCGCCGCCCTACATACCCAGTGTCGCTCTCCAATCTTTGAGGCGATCAACATCCATTCCTGAGGGCTCACGCTCGATTAGCCAGTCAATGTCGGCAATTGCCTGATCTCCCTGTCCTGACTGGAACAGGAGAATCGCCCGACTGAGCCTTTCCTGCACTTCTTCGGGAGAGATCACCAGAAGTAAATCGAGAAACGGCAGAGCACCATCGGAATCCTGACGATCGATCGCAGCACCAGAAAGATTTCGCAGCATGCGCAAGATGATCTGCCTGGTGGATGCTGCCATCAGATGTTCTGGAGCAAGGTCGGTGCCGGTCAACTCTTTCACCAGAATGGCAGCATCTTCCTCTGCGATGAACCTGCCGCCATCAAAGACATCTACTAATTGCGGCAGTGCGCCCGAGCGAGCAGGCACATGGCGCACAACAAACCTTCCCGGCAATGGAACTCCTTCAATGTCTAACCCAATGCGCCGACCAAGTTCCATAAAAAGAACGCTGAGAGAAATCGGTAACCCCTCTCGATCATCCAGCACAGCATTCATAAAGCTGTTCGACTTATTGTAATAATCTGACCGGCTTCCATGAAACCCGTTCTGCTCAAATAGATACAGGCCGAGCAACTCAAGCTTCTGCCTTTCTGACAATTTTCCCGGTGCACCTGTATTCCCCGCCGCCACAGCGATCTGCAAATTCTCCTCCAACTCCACAGCCATGCGATCAAGCTCTGCCAGATAATCACGAATTTCCAACTGAGGATTATCGAGGTAGGCGATCAGCAAGGCAGACTCTAACAATCTTCCATTCTTCTCAGTTCGATCCAATACTTCAATCATGGATTCCGCAACCTTTGCTCGATGCAATTGGACGGCAACGGCATCGAGTAAATCCGCGCGCTTCCGCAACTCCATCGCAGCCTCACGCAACTCTCCTACGCCTGCCCCCATAGCCTTCAACTGTGTGAACAGCGCGTCAGAGCCACCTGACGTATCACCTGCGGCGAATTGCTTGAGAAACGATTCGAGATCGGGTGATGTTTCCTTTCTTTCCTGCACAAGATTTTCTCCAACAGCAAATCTCCTGAACAGCGGCTCGGTCTGCCTGAACTTACACAGACCAAAGCTCCCACGACGCCAGGCTTGATCGTCTGACTCAAATATCAGATGACCATTAAGAAAGCACTGAATCACTTTTGCTTCGACCCGAACTCGCAGAGAATTCCAGTCTCCTGACTTATAGTGCGCAGAAGGAGCTTGCTGAAGAATATTCCAACTATAGACAGTAGCACCATCGAATCGAGTGAGTCGTAATTGTCCTGCACTGGGATAAAAGGCATAGTGACGGTCGCCGCCATCAGAACCGAACACGATTCCTCCAGCACCGGACTCATCATCCAGCTTCACTTCAGCAGAGATTTCATAAGGCACCTCTGGCACCGCAATTTTTGACAGGCAAAGCGATCGCCCACCGAAACCAGCTCCCATTCCATTCACGGATATAGTGCCCGCCTGTTGCCGCCAGGTTGGCCCGTCACTCCCATCTGGAAGCTGCCACAGCCGCGAATTCAACCTGCCCATGCGTTGCCAGTAAACCATTGGGATAGTGTTAGGTTTCTGTAGCAACGCATTAAGCCGCGCGACAGGGAGCGCAAAACCTAAATTTTCGGTCAGAGCAGATTTGAGCGTAACGATTCCAATCGCCCTGCCTTGCCGATCCACCAGTGGCCCGCCACTATTGCCGCGCTCGATTGGCACTGCTGCCTGAATCATCTCGATACCGTTTACGTCACGCACCCCGGAGACAACGCCACGCGTCACGCTGAATTCCAATCCTTCTGGA
>JBNMNB010000123.1:0-21767 GCA_051270635.1 Verrucomicrobiales bacterium
GTTCTGGCTCGTCGAATCGTGCTTCCCACTACCGCCCGAAGAGTGTCGCCATCGGTATCGGCTTGCCCTCCAATGAAGGCGCGCGGGTGGGGATTTCAGAATGTAACATAACTATCTATAAGATAGTTAGTTATGAGTACAAGTGTTTTCTTGATGAATTATGCAGGTTAAAGCAAATTACGAAAAAAGTGCCTCTCAGAGACTTTTCTATAGAATCGCTTAACACCCTTATTTTCAATCATTTAGATTGGAGCTTTTCCAAAATATCCAGGACGGCTGGAAAAAACTTTCCCCTTCGCTGTAATTTTCGCGGGTTTTTCGCGAAGGAACTGGTGGAAGAGACGATTCCAATCCCTTGGTGGTGAGGGGTCAAAGATTGAGTGACTTCACTTGCAACTCAAACCTGCAATTGAAGAAACTCACCACAATTGGGGGGAAGAGGGCGGATCTTGAGGGGTCCGCCCTCTACTATTTAGCGACGAAGAGAGAGGAAGCTCAAAAGCATTCCTACCAGCTCCGCAGGGTTCGCGCCTATCGGGTGGCGGCAATAGCAAAGGTGGCGTATCTTTACGGACTTTGATGTGCTTTTGGATTCGCTCTCACTTTCTCACTCATGTGCTGTTATTTACGGCGTTTGGTGTCGTGTTCGTTTCGCCAGCGGTCGCCGAAGTCCGTTTTTCTCGCGAAATTCTGCCCTTGTTGTCCGAGAATTGTTTCCAATGCCATGGGCCAGATGCAAACCACCGCAAGGCGGATCTGCGACTGGACATCGAGGAGGATGCCAAGCGCACGCGGGAGGGAGGCGCTGCCGCCATCGTCCCAGGCAAGCGTGAAGCGAGCATGATCTATCAGCGCATGACGTCCGCCGATCCCGACGAGGTGATGCCGCCACCGGAAGTGCACAAGAAGATTACGCGCGAGCAAGTGGAATTGATCGGACAATGGATCGATGAAGGAGCCCCTTGGGGGGTGCACTGGGCATTTACAAAAATTGAGCGCCCTGAGGCACCTGAAGTTCCAGGCATCTCCAACGCGATTGATGCCTTTGTCTGGGCCAAGTTGACCGAGCTGAAACTGGATCATTCGGTGCCCGCAAACCGTGCGACATTGATCCGCCGTCTTTCGCTTGATCTGCGCGGACTGCCGCCGACGCTAGAAGAGGTCGACGCCTTTTTGTATGATCGATCGCTGGATGCCTACGAGAGAATTGTCGATCGATTCCTTGAGTCGCCGCAGTATGGCGAGCGCATGTCCTGGGACTGGCTGGATGCCGCGCGGTATGCAGACTCGAATGGATACCAGGGGGACAACGAGCGCACCATGTGGCCGTGGCGCGACTGGGTGGTCGATGCCTTCAATCGCAATGTTGCGTGGGATGATTTCACTGTCTGGCAACTCGCGGGAGACCTGCTTCCGGACGCGACATTCGAACAGAAGCTGGCCACCGGCTTCTGCCGCAACCACATGATCAATGGTGAAGGCGGACGCATCCCAGCAGAGAATCGCGTCGACTACGTCATGGATATGTCGGAAACAATGGGCACCGTGTGGATGGCGCTTACCGTGAATTGCGCGCGCTGCCACGATCACAAATTTGATCCACTGAAGCAGCGCGAGTATTACGAATTGTTCGCGTTCTTCAATCAGTCACCCGTCGACGGAAGTGGTGGCAATCCCCAGACCGCACCGAATCTAGCAGTGCCATCAGAAGAGCAGAAGGCAGCAGCAGCTCGACTAAACGGAGAGATCATCGATGCCGCGAAGACATTGAAAGCGATCGATGTCACCGCAACTCTGGGCGATGACCCAACATCTGGCGGATCGAAACGCCTCAAGGAACTGGAGAATTTCCTCGGCGATTACACCACGAAATTAAAAAGCCTGCGCGAGCTGAACGAGCAACGTGATGGCGTCTTCGCTGCGGTTCCAAAAGTAATGGTGATGGCGGACATCGACAAGCCGCGTAAGAGCTTTTTGCTCGATCATGGTCTCTACAATGAGCCACGGCAGGAAGTCACCGCCGCCGTGCCCGACTGGCTGCCACAGATTCCAGATGGCTACAGTGGCGATCGCCTGGGACTGGCAAAGTGGCTGGTTGCGCGCGACCATCCATTGACCGCGCGAGTGACCGTCAATCGTTTCTGGCAGCAATTCTTTGGCATCGGTATCGTCAAGACACCTGAAGACTTTGGCGTGCAGGCTGATTTTCCCGTGCACCCGGAATTGCTGGACTGGCTGGCGGCTGACTTCCTGGATTCTGGCTGGAATGTGAAGCGGCTGGTGCGGCAAATCGTCACCAGTGAAACCTACAAACAATCGTCGCGCGCGACGCCTGAGATGATCGAACGTGACCCGAAGAATCGCCTGCTGGCACGCGCACCACGGCATCGAATTCCGTCGTGGATGATACGCGATCAGGCGCTTGCAGCCGCCGGTCTGTTGGTTCCTGAGATCGGCGGCGCACCTGTAAAACCCTATCAACCCCCGGGCGTCTGGGCCGATGTCACCTTTGGCAACAAGCGGTATACGCAGGACACAGGCACCGGACTTTACCGCCGCAGCCTCTACACTTTCTGGCGGCGTATCATTGGCCCCACCATGTTCTTCGACAGCGCGGCGCGCCAGATTTGTGAGGTCAAGGTTGCGCGCACGAATTCACCACTGCATGCGCTCAGCACACTGAATGACGTCACTTATGTTGAGGCCGCACGCGCGCTGGCACAGCGGGTCATGCGTGATGTGGGCGATGAACCGGCAGCAGCCGAAGAACAAATCGAACGCGCCTTCCGCCTTGTGTTGTCCCGCATACCAAACGCTGAAGAAGTCGCTGTCCTGCACCGCTCGCTTGAACGACTGCGCAGCCAATTTGCGAAAGACCCGGCATCGGCACAGCTCTATCTGGCAAATGGAACGCTCGACGTGAACTCTGCCGCAGCTCTGCAAGATCTCGCGGCGCTGTCAGCCGTGTGCCTGAGCATTCTCAACCTCGACGAAGCACTGAACCGTGAGTGATCCCCAGCCCCACCCGCTGACAGCGCAACAACTGCTGGTCAATCGTCGTCATTTCTTTGGCAAGACGGCGACGGGCATTGGCGCTGCTGCATTGGCATCATTGTTAGACAAAGACGGACTGCGGGCAGAAATTGCCAACGCTGGGTCGACGCCGACAATGCGCCCGCCTGGAAAGGGATTGCCTGACTTGCCCCACTTTGCGCCGAGAGCGAAGAACGTTATCCATTTGTTTCAAAATGGCGGCCCCACGCATGTCGAACTCTACGACTGGAAGCCAAAGCTGGCGGGACTGCACGGCAAGCCAGTGCCGGATGGCTACATCGGCGGCAAACGCTTCAGCACGATGACGGGCGCGGCCGACGGCAAGCTCATGCTTGCTCCAGTGGAACCGTTCAAACAACATGGTCAAAGTGGTGCCTCAGTCAGTGCTTTCTTGCCGCACATTGCGTCCATCGCTGATGAGCTCTGCTTCGTCAAAAGCATGCATACGGATGCCGTCAACCATGCCCCTGCGATCTCCTTTTTCCTGAGCGGCGCGCAGATTCCTGGTCGGCCGACGGTGGGCGCGTGGCTGAGTTACGGGCTGGGATCCGAGTCTGAAAATTTGCCCGCATTCGTGGCGCTGACATCAGTGAGCAAGGGCACCAGCTGCGGACAAATTTTCTACGACTTCTACTGGGGATCGGGATTCCTGCCGACGCGCTATCAGGGAGTCAAATTCCGCGGCAGTGGCGATCCTGTGCTTTATATTTCGAATCCCGATGGGCTGTCGAAATCGATGCGACGAGAAATGCTCGACGACATTGCGCAGCTCAATCACATGAAGCAGGACGATTTCGGTGATCCGGAGATTTCTACGCGTATCGCCCAGTATGAGATGGCGTATCGCATGCAGACCAGCGTGCCTGAGCTGACAGATTTTTCCAACGAACCGGAGAGCGTCCTCAACATGTATGGGCCGCAGGTGAAGGAAAAAGGGACATTCGCTTACAACTGCCTCATGGCCCGCCGACTAATCGAGCGCGGCGTGCGCTTCGTCCAGGTCATGCATGCTGGGTGGGATCAACATAACAGCATCACTACTGAACTTTACACGCAGTGTCAGGACACCGACCAGCCCAGTGCTGCTCTGGTGCGTGACCTCAAAATGCGCGGTCTCCTGGATGACACACTGGTAGTCTGGGGTGGTGAGTTTGGCCGCACTCCCTTTATTCAGGGCGATATCAATAATCGCGAACGCTGGGGCCGCGATCACCATCCGTATGCCTTTACGGTGTGGATGGCTGGTGGTGGCACTAAACCCGGCATCACCTACGGTGAAACTGACGATCTGGCCATCAATGTAGCCCGCGACCCTGTCCACATCCATGACTTCCAGGCCACACTTCTGCACCTGTTAGGAATCGATCATGAACGCCTCACTTATCGCTTCCAGGGAAGAAATTTCCGCCTCACCGATGTGCATGGCAAAGTGGTGAAGGGCATTCTTGCATAGTGGAAGTTGCACCGTTGATGCAGGCATGCAGGTGCTTTCCGTTGGCAATTGGCTGGCAGGGCTCTATTCTGCCAGCATGTCGCAGCGTCCATTCTTTTCCCCTGAAAGTATTTTTCACAAAAGCATTGCGCTCGCCGAGGCGATGCTGGCGACCGATTGATACTGCGCGGCAAGGATACGGTATTCTGCGTAAGAAAATCTGCGGTTCAGAAAGAGTGAATGCCACACGGTTTACGCAAGTGAGCGTTGGGGCTCTAGCGAGAATCAAATTGACACGGACGCCTGAAATCCTCATGTTTCGACTATGAATGCAAGGCAGACATCCTGCAGGAAGCTGACTCTACTTCTCCTGTTAGCGGCACTCCCATGCGGGATTGCCCGTGCTGATGATGAAAATTCATCGGCGAGTCCTGGCCGCCCACCGCAATATGCTTGTGAAGGAATCGAAATTGCTGCGGCTTCTGCTGATGAGCCGCTGGCCACTGAATATTCAGTCGATCGAGCACTGCTATATGTTGAACAGGGTGCGCTCGCCTGGACCCGGAAGCGCAAGTGTATTTCGTGTCACACCAACGGCGCGTATCTTGAACATCGGCCAGCACTGGCATCCACTCTGGGAGCACCGGCCAATGAGATCCGGCAGTTTTTCATTGGTCAGTTAGAAGTTTTTCAGAAGGAACCACTTGAAGAGCTGCGATCAGGAATTGCTCCCACTCAAGTGGCGTATCTTGCATTGGGACTGGCGGAATGGGATCTGCATGTGGCTAAGGCACTTTCACCCGAGACCGAGCGAGCTCTGCAGTTGATGTTTTTGGCGCAAGCGGACGACGGTTCCTGGTCGAACGACACCTGTTGGCCACCCTATGAGTCGAGTCCGTATCATGCGACAACCACTGCCGCCATGGCGATCGCTACCGCCCCCGGATGGCTGGAGCAGAGTCACTCTAACGAAACATCAAAAGGTATCGGAAATTTGCGGCGCTACCTTCGGGATACGACTCCGCCTCATAAATTCGCGCAGGTGCTTTTGCTCAGGGCATCGCTACGCTTGAACGGGCTACTGGAGGAATCGCAGCAGGAGAAGATAGTCGACAGCATCTGGCAACTGCAGCAAGCGGATGGCGGATGGTCGACACGCTCCTTTGCTGAGCCGAATGAGTGGGGCAATGGTAACCGCACTGCGCGGCTACAGGCTGAAGTCGAGCCCGTTTCAACCGCTAGCGATGGGCATCAGACGGGGCTCGCCATTGTCGCCCTCGCCGAGGCAGGCGTGACAATTGACGACGATCCGCGACTGGCCAGAGGCGTGCAGTGGCTCAAGTCCCATCAACGCCAATCAGGTCGCTGGTGGACACGATCGTTGAACACCGATCGCAGCCACTACATTACTTACAGCGGAACTCTGCTGCCGCTCCTCGCTCTGGAGAAGACTGGAACACTGGCAGAGATTGAATAGAGCACGGCATGGCTGAAGTCCGTTGAATGATGTGAATTGCTGTAGCCTTCTACAGCTTAGCTTTCTGAAAGACGAAGGAGGAACATGCCAGGAACCACTGCCCGCAGAGCCGCAGTTGGCTGCGTCCACCACAAAACGGTAGAGGGCAACCGCAGTCCACACCAAGGCAATCGAACTGGAACCATCGAAACCACACGGCCAAACGGCTACAAAAATGGGCGCTCCCGGAAGGAAGCGCCCATTGTAAATGATGCGATTGGAAACGATCGATCAAGTTAGATCAATCAGCCCTTACGGCTCTTGTTTGACGCGGTAGTAGCGCTCGGTTGTCTCTCCGGGGATGTCCTCTTCTGTGAAGGTGGTTTCTTCTCCCTGGCTTTCGAATCCGTCTTCCAGCTCGTCCCAGTCTGGCTGGAGATTATCGTCTGCTTCGATCAGATAGGTGGCTCCAGGAGTGGACTTCCAGGTAATGGATGCTGAGCGCGTCGTTGGATTGAACGAGACATCCGAGAACTGAAGTCCACCACCGCCCGTGCGTGGCCCGCCAGGCCCGAGAACGATGTTATCCAGTTGCAATGTTTCGGTAGCTCCTCCTGTGCGGGCACCCCATGCGAAGCGAAAGCTTGGCAATGGAATGAACTCAGGAAGCGCGAAATCCTCGAAGTGGGCAGTCCCGTCGATGCTGACCGTGAGCATTCCACCTTCGCCACCTGGCACCCAGCTAATCACGACCGGACGAAACTCGCCATCGAGCGTCAGGAACTGGTTTTCGAAGAAGCCGTCGTCATTCTCAAAGAAGTCTTCTCTAAGGAATCCGCCTTCCGGCTCGACGATGACGCCATCGACGATAATATCCAGGCCTACGCCTGTCTCAGCTCCTTCGCCATCGTTGTTCCATGTATCGAAAGATACCGTCAGTCCCGAGCCCCAGCCGTCTTCTCCCGCTTCACCAGCGTCAGGAATCGGCCCATAGTTAAACGAGAAACCATCTGCAGGATTCTGACCTAACTCCGCAAAAACGGCAAGGTCGAAGGTGGCACTCCATCCGCCGGAAAGGTCACCCATTACGGGAGTCTTGTAGGAGGCAGAAGCGTCACCAGTACCATCTTCAGTAAGAATCAAAGTGCCATCGCGCACCCCAGCGGTGCCATTGTTATCATTAATGATCGACCCATCACCAAGATCGGTTTCGCCATCATCAAAGCTATCGAAGTTCTGCAAGTAAGTGCGCCCTGGAACGGAAACAGCAGCAATCAGATCAACAAACCAAATGCGTGCGCGATCGCGAGCATCATTGTTGGTGAGTGCCAGGACAGCTTCCACATTGCCGGCTGTGTTGGGAACGGTGACCTCCAGTTGCAGGTCAGCCGTGGCGCCCGGTGCGATTGTCAGCGGCAGGGCGGTGAGCAATTTGTAAGCAGCAGCGCCAGCGCCGGTCAGAGCAGCACTCTCAATGGTCAATTCTTTACTGGCTCCGAGGTTGGATACCGTCAGGGTAGCACTGCCTGTGCCGTTCCCAATGACACCGCCAAAGTTGACAGTAGAGCGTGTCGAGATCAATGGGTCGTCTCCTGGAGGCGCAGCAGCGGCGGGGGCTGAAATGATAAGATCGTCGATCAGTAACGTCTCCGTGGCTCCACCCGTGCGTGACGCAAAAGCGTAGATAAAATCAGCAGTCGGGACAAATCCTGGCACGTTGAGATTTTCAAAGATCGGAGATCCATCGATCAATAACGTCATGGTTCCATCATCGTCGATGTTGGTATACTCGATGCGAGCACGGTGAAATTCACCATCGACAGGGACTGGCATTGGATTAAACCCATCGGCCACGTCTACACCATCTACGGCGACGTTGAATCCGTTCTCTGCGGGTTCTCCTGCTGCTGCACTGTTCCAGGTATCAAATTCGATCGATAGTCCGGTGCCGAAACCTTCTTCGCTGCCATTGGTGGCACCCGGTGTGATGGCACCAAAGTTAAAGGAAAATCCGTCCGCTGGAGCGTTTCCTCCCTCCGCGTCGAATAGTGAAAATACAAAGTCAGCAGAGAAGCTTTCCGTTTGCTGCGCTCCGAGGCTAGGAATGAAATAGGCAGATGAAGTGCTCACTGTGGCATCATCGGTGAGGCGCAATGCCATGCCCTGCACGCTGGCAACTCCAGCTGGTGTACTTTGCAAAGTTGAGCCATCTGCGAGGTCGGTATCACCGTCGTCGAACGCATTAAAGTCCTGCTCATACGTTGTCGGAGGAGGCGAAATGATCTCCAAATTATCGATCAACACCGTTTCGGTCGCGCCGCCTGTGCGGGCAGCAAAGGCAAACGTCCACTCTTCTTCAGGAATCAAGCCCGGTGTTTCCAAGTCTTCGAAAATCGGCTCACCGTCGATGAGCCAAGTGATTGTTCCAGATTCTTCGCCCGAGCGCACCCAGGTAACGACCACTCTGTGAAACTCGTTGTCGACTAGTGGAAGCTCAGCACTATTGCCACCTGGAATGTCGGCATTATCAACACCAATAGAAAGTCCATTCTCACCGCCTCCGTTGTCCCAGGTATCGAATTCTACCGAGAGACCGCTGCCGAATCCTTCTTCACTCCCCGATGATCCTGGCTCGATCGGGCCCCAGTTAAAAGAAAACCCGTCCGCTGGAAGGTTGCCGCCTTCTGCATCGAAAATGAGAACGTCGAAACTGGCCTGCCACGCCTGCGTCGCCGGGCCACCGAGCGATGGGATAAAAAACCCAGCGTTGGTGCCACCTACTGCATCGTCGGTCAACTGAAGCACGCCTTTGTCGACAAACGCAGTGTCATTATTACTTGTCATTTCCGAGCCGTCTTCCAGATCCATAGTGCCGTCCTCGAAGCCATCGAAATTCTGACGGTAGCTGGCAAACCCCAAGGCTGGATCGATCACTATCGCGCTGAGGTTGATTTGCCGCTCCTGCGCACGCGGCGCTGAATCGTTGCTGGTGATTTGCAATGTCGCTTTCAGTGGCCCTGGGCCTTCAGCTGGAGCATTGAAGCTGATCATGACCATCGCTGATTCTCCGGCTGCAATCGTTAACGGGAACTCCGTGTCGATCGTGAATGCCTCCGCATCATCGCCGGAGAGTTCTGCTTCAGACAGAATCAATTCGTTCTCTGCGCCTTTATTTTCGATGACCAAGGTCTTCGACTGAGTCGATCCGAGATCAACCAATCCAAATGAAGTGCTGAAATCGCCTGCGATGCGAGGGTCGCGCAAAACTGCAGGAGCGCAAAAGTTGAGGTTATCCAACAGTAGCGTCTCAGTCGCTCCTCCTGTGCGTGCTGCAAAAGCGATAATGTCATCTTCGGTGGGAACGTAGTCGACCTCAATCGCGTCAAACAGTGGGCGGTCGTCAACTCTCAAGGTGAACAGTCCGCCGTTGTCATCGACATTAATATAAACAGCTTCCACCCAGTGAAATTCACCGTCAACGATGGGTAAGGTCGAATTCACTCCATCGATGGCATCGACGCCATCAACGGCGACGGCGTGCCCATTCTCTCCTCCGCCGTTGTTATAGGTGTCGAACTCAATCGACATGCCAGTGCCAAATCCTTCTTCACTGCCTGTATCGGCGGGACTGAAGGGGCCAATGTTCAGAGAAAATCCATCCGCAGGATTACCAGATTCGTCAAACAGCGAGTAATCAAACTCCAGTTTGAAACTGGTGGCCTGATCAGCACCCAGGCTTGGCAAAAAGAACCCAGTGTTGATGCTGCCTTCAGACGCATCTGACAGCAGCATCGCGCCGTCGAGCACGCCAGCGAATGCACTGGTGGTGATGAGTTCCGATCCATCTCCGAGATCGGTTTCGCCATCACTGGCATCATCAAAATTCTGCGTATACGTATCAGCATTGGCACCGGATGCACCGAATAATGCCGAAGCGGCTGAGAGGGCTGCCAGCGTTCGCCAACCAACAGGGGGGATTTTCAGGTTTAGCATGACGGCGAAGGTTCCACACATGGACGAGCTAATCAAGATCGACATTGTGAGTGCTGGCTGCCATATTGTCGTTTCATGAAACTCACCCGATTTCTTCCATTTGTTGGCCTGGCATTGCTGGGAACCACGACGGCATTTTCACAGCAAGCCGTGCAACATTCCGCCGTCAACCCTGCGCCGCGCGGAGACTCCTGGTGGCAGCAGCGCTCTGAAATGTTGAATCAGAACGTCGCTGATACTCAGAATACTGCGTTAGTCTTTATTGGTGATTCTATCACTCAGGGCTGGGAAGGCGCGGGCGCCAAAGTGTGGCAAGAACGCTACTCACCGTGGAATGCCGTGAACCTTGGCATCGGCGGGGACAGAACTCAGCACGTCCTCTGGCGTCTCGATAACGGAAATCTCGAGGGCATTCAGCCCAAGGCGGCTGTGGTAATGATAGGGACGAACAATTCAAATGGCATCGACAACACCGCAGGCCAGATCGTCGATGGCGTTACTGCGATCGTGCAGCGGCTGCGGAAACAAGTTCCGGATACAAAAGTGCTAGTGTTAGGGATTTTTCCGCGCGGAGAGAATATCAATGAACAACGTGGCAAGTTGCTACAGATCAACCAGGTGCTGGCGAAACTGGACAATGGCGAGAACGTGCACTTCCTCGACATTGGGCATCATTTTGTCACCTCTCAGGGCTTGATCCCACAGGACATCATGCCGGATTTCCTGCATTTGACTGAAAAGGGATACCGCATCTGGTCTGATGCCATCGCCGCCAAACTGCATGATTTTCTGGGTGATCTGCCGGAGCCCGAACCCGAGCCGTCTCCTGTTGCTGGCGAATGGACGTTCACCATCGTCGGCCCGGACGGAGAGGACGTTAATATGCCACTGGAAATTAAGGTGGATGGTGAAGAACTCACCGGCCGCATTGGCCGCGGGGACGACGGCTGGTTACCACTGCAGAAAGGCAAGACGGACGGCGAAAGTGTGCGCTTTTCCGTGACCCGGGATCGCCCGGATGGCGGCAATATGGTCTACAGCCTCACCGGCAAGCTGAGCGAAGGAAAATTAGGTGGCGCGGTGACAGCCACATTCAACGGTGAAGAAGTCGAGAGTGACTGGCGTGCCGCCCGCCCGAAGAAAGAGGAGGAAGAAGAATAGGGCGGAATCTGCGTCCCAATTGCTTCCAAACCGTCGATCCCTTCCTGGGCGGAAACCGGATTCACTTGACGCTCGAAATAGCCGCATTTACTCTGGCTTCAACTCTTTGATATTATGGACGCAAGCTATGTAAATCCCTACACGACGGTCGCCCAGGCAGATGTGGTTGCCCGGTCGAGTTTTTATAAGAAGACCTACCTTCACCTGGCCGGAGCAATTCTAGCGTTCGCGGCAATAGAAGCGGTGCTACTTCAGATGCCCTGGGCCCGAAGTCTGGCGATGACGATGACCTCAGGCATGATGTGGCTGGTCGTCCTTGGCGCATTCATGGGAGTCTCCTGGCTGGCAGATAAATGGGCGTCCTCGGACACTTCGCGTGGTATGCAATATGCAGGGCTTGGTCTCTACACAGTCGCTCAGGCAGTCATCATGATGCCGCTCATCTTGTTTGCCACCATGTTTCAGGAAACGACTGGCAAGAATGTAATCGCCGAAGCTGGCGTAGTCACACTCGGAATCGTCGCCGCGCTCACCTTTATCGCTTTCACCACAAAGAAAGACTTCTCGTTCCTGGGATCGTTTCTGAAGATTGCGATGTTTGTTGCTCTCGGTGTGATCGTTGCGAGCATGCTATTCGGCTTCTCGCTGGGCATCGTATTCTCGGCCATCATGGCACTGGTTGCTTCCGCGTCCGTGCTCTACACGACCTCGAATCTGATTCATCGTTATCACACCGGGCAATACGTGGCTGCTTCGCTGGCACTGTTCTCCGGAATTGCTCTGCTGTTCTGGTATGTGTTGCAGATCTTTATGAACAGAGACTAACTCACTGACAGTTTTTTATTACCATTCAAAACCTTGGAATAGCGCCTATCAGGGCGCTATTCTGATTTCCATAGACGACCCATGAATCAAATGAAATTTCCCCGTCTCCTCACTGCCCTAACAGGCCTGGCCATGGGCGCTGCAAGCGCCACATTATCCTCGGCAGAGGACGATGAGAAGGTTTATCCCATCGGCTACAGTGACACGCCGACGCTGCCGAACTCTGAGTGGAAGGTGCACGATATCGATCGCCCACGCCCCGAGGTCGTTACTCCTGGCAAAACAGCGGCCGATGCTCCAGCGGACGCCATCGTCCTGTTCGACGGCACAGATCTTTCCAAATGGCACGGTGAGAAAGAAACGAAAAACGCCGAGGGCAAAACCAGGCGCACACCGGACAAGGACACCGCAGCGAAGTGGAAGATCGAAGACAGCTATGTTGAGATGACGCCTACGGGAAACATTTTTACCAGGGAGGCATTTGGTGATTGTCAGCTGCACATCGAGTGGAGCTCTCCGGCTGAGCCGCAGTCAAATTCCCAGCACCGTGGAAACAGCGGCATCTTCCTGATGGATCGCTACGAGGTTCAAGTTCTCGACTGCTATGACAATATGACCTATGCCGATGGCCAGGCAGGCGCTGCCTACGGCCAGAACCCACCGCTGGTGAATGCCACGCGCGAACCGGGTGAATGGCAGACATACGATATTATCTTTCGTGCACCACGCTTTCTCGACGGAAAGCTGGAAAGCCCGGCAACGATCACCATTTTGCTGAATGGTGTGCTGGTGCAGAATCATTTTGCGCTCCTTGGGCCCACAACCCACCGAGCAGTCGCCACTTACTCCCCGCATCCTGAAAAAGCTCCACTTCGACTTCAGGATCACAATGACAATCAGCCAGTGCGCTTTCGGAACATCTGGATCCGTCCACTCTAACACTTCGCTAAATTTTCATTTTAACTCAAGATCGAAAGAACCCCTGCTTACGTGAACCTATGAGCGCATATCTGACGAAAAAACTGAAATCGCCCCGTATTGCAGCAATGATCGCTGGCGGCGCCTTGCTGGCGAGTGTCGGAAATTCCACCGGCCAGGATCTGACACCCACTGAGAAAGAAGCGATATTGGCGGAGATCGAAAAAATCGAGAAGACGCTCGATGACGGAAAATCTAAGAACAATATTCGAATGATGGGGAAGCTGAAGGAAGCGGTCTCCAGTCATAATTCTGCTCTCAATTTCTATCTCAATTGTGTGAAATCAAGTGAATGGGACGCCAAAGGAAAACGTGAAAGTGAATGGCGAGAGTGGCGCGATGGAGAAGATGATTTCAAGGACAGTGGCTATGCCAGAGCGCGACAGTATCAGATTCGTTACCTGATATTGACGATTCAGGCATCGATGCTGGAAGATGACGATGAAAGCGGTCGTGTGGGAATGTTGAATGAGCTCGCTGGCTTCATAAGTGCAATGGTGGGAAATTACAGCGATGTCGTGAATCACGCGGATGTCCTCGGTGAGGACGTGTTGGGCGGTGTCATAGCAAAGGACACTAAGCTCGATGCCAGCCTCGAAAAACCGAGGGGATGGGCTTCGTCGCCTGCGTCAATTGACAGTATGTACGAGTCAACTATTTTGCCCTACTACCGGGAGAAAAGGAACGCTTCGAGCCTGCGTAAGGCGTGGGAGAGTCGCATCAGCCAATTGGCTGCGATAAAGGAAACCGTGGAACCAGTGAAGCTTTCGACCCGAGTAAGAGGCGGTGTCGTCGGTTCAGACCGCGGGGGCAGAGGCGATACACCTGATCGAGATAAAGTGCGCGATGAGCGCAAAGAGAAAGCAGACGAAGCGGCCAGTCGTGTAGCCGAGTTCAAAAAAGACAGACTACCAGAATTACAATGGCAAATGGAACGCGACTCGTTCGTTTTCGGCACCAAGCGGGCGACAGCAGCGCGCGCAATGGGATCTCACATCCGCAAACATCTGGATCATACCGGCGCAAGCAGTTGGATCGTGGAATTGAAAAAACTCGCGTCAGGTGATTTTAAGATCGAAGACTATATCGGCGAAAAGGGGGAAGATCCTAAGAAGAAAAAGTGAGCAGTACTTGTCGCCGAAGTCGGTTCCATTTTCGAAATCCCTAATTTCAAATGAAGCGTCGTCAGTTTCTTCAACTTGCTGGTCTTGGTTCCGTAGCGGCGGCGACGGTTGGCTATGCCTTTAAGGTGGAGCCCGATTGGCTGTCGGTGACACGACAGGAAGTGGTGACTCCGCGCTTGCCGGGCGATCTAGACGGGCTGCGCGTTGCCATGTTTGGTGACTTGCACTATGACCCGGAACTTGATGAGGCACTGCTGAAGAAACTGGTCGCGGCGGTCAATCAGGAATCACCGGACCTGGTGGCAATCGTCGGCGACTACGTTGAGCATGAGGCAAAGGTGATATCGCCAATGCTTGAGCATCTGGGACGCATCAAAGCAAGGCATGGGATTTATGCAGTGATGGGAAATCATGATGGCTGGACGCTACCTGGGGAAAAAGTGAAGCGCCAATTTGAGGCCAGCGGAATCGATTTCCTGATCAATGCGAACTCGCAGATTACGATCAACCAGTCGCGGCTGGCGATCGCGGGAACGGACAATGTATGGGACGGGAATCCTGATTTGGCGGCAGCGTTCAAAGGTGTGGCAAATGATTCGCCAGTGCTGGCGCTCATTCATGAGCCGGATTACTTTGATACTGTGACCACTGTGCGATCGGGTGTACTGCAGCTTTCTGGCCACTCCCATGGTGGCCAGTGCCGGGTGCCACTCGTAGGATATGCGCCGCAGACAGTCAGCTGGGGGCGCAAATACCTTCATGGAGAGTTCGGGAAAAGCGGATCCCGACTCTTCGTCACGCGTGGCGTCGGCACGACTGGCATTCGCGTCCGCTTTGCCTGTCGACCTGAGCTGGTGATGCTCACCCTGCGCAGTCCAGAAGTGGTGGCGTCTCAGGCCTAGTTGACAACGATCTCTACGATCCGCACTGCTGTGCCGGCGTGCTCTGAATCCGCAGCTGACTTCATTCGGAGCGAGTGCACGCCCCTCTCAAGTCCAGATGCAAACATGACTGTGCGAGGATAATGAAGCCCCTTACTAAAGTGGTGATAGAGCTTAACAGTGTTCCATTCACCTCCATCGATCGAAACGTTCACAACTCCCGTATCTGGCCCGGCAAGGACATAGGCACCGATCGATGCGCCTTCAAACTCCAGAGTGAGCTCGGCGTCGATTGCCGTGCTCTGTAGTAGCGGGAGATCACGAAACCGGCTGCGGCACTGGCCTTTGATGGAATCCCAATCTGGTTTCGCGCGTTCCCATTGGGTACCTGTCAGGATTGAATCCTCGATTGATAGAAACCTTCCGCGGAAGTAGCTTTCGCCATCGATTGGATCGGGCAAAGGACTGCGCTTCTTCACTGCTGGAGTGCGTTGCTTCCGATTCCAGCTCGCAGTGAACAGCTGATCGACCAGGTCAGCACATATGCGGTTTCCATAGAGTGCCGGATGGGTGCCGCCAAATTGCTTCCACGTCAGCCGATTGTCCGATATCCGCTCGGCTACTTCGCGAGCCAGATGAATCGTCGGAATTTCATAGTGCTCAGTCACCGTCCCATGGGCAGCGATGGAGAGCGGTTCTTTTCCAGCCTGTAGTGCTTCCAGAATGGGCGGATTCACAAAATAGGTAACGACGATGTCCATCGCAGGATTCGTAAGTCGGGCATGGCGCACGATCCCTTCGAGGCCACGGATGCACTCGCGCCTGGCGTGCACGGCATCTTGATCATCATTCACAGCAAATTCAACGAATAGTAAATCCACTGGCTGAGGCTCCTTTGATAAGACGTCAGCCTCCAGGCGGAAGGCACCTGTTGTCGAACATGTGGAAGCTATGCCGGCCGCTGTGAAAGTGAACTGCGTATCCGGAAAACGTTGCTGGAGCAGCTTGCCCACCATGGGACGATAGCCATCCATCTCCGTGATCGAACCACCGATGAAGGCGACGTGCCCCTGCTTCGTCGCCTGGAATTTGGATCCTGCCCGCGTCAACCCCGTGCGCACCGCCACGTTCTTGCTGAAAGATTGCTCGGCATTCAGGGCTGCCTCCACATGCTTGCTCATAAAATCAACGATCGGCGCGGGATCCTTCAGCGCGTGTGGGTGATGATCTACTCCCGGCTTGCGAATGACTTCGATCGATCCTCCCAGCTCTTTGTATCGCTGCTCGATAATGTCTGAGTTTTCAGCGACGGGCACCACGCCATCGGCTTCTCCAACAACGTGCAGGATCGGAATCCCCGCCTGGGCCAGGGGGCGAAGTTGGTCAATCGGATTGCCTCGAAAACCTGCCACCGATTGCTCGGTCAATTCATAGGCTGCCAGCGCCGCATTCCAATCCGCTGCACTTCCTTTTCCGCTGCCCTTACCGCCAGGCCAACTACTAATATCGCATACCGGCGCATCGCCATACAGACATGCAACTTTGTCCGGATTCTTTGCAGCCCAGTTGTAAATAATTAATCCACCACGGCTCATCCCCTCCAGCGCTACCCTGCGAGCCAAATCGTATTTACCCACAACATGGGCATAGAACATGTCCCAGTATCCGACGGCCTCAGCATTGCCAAAGAGACCACCGACTTCACAATAGGCGATGTGGTAGCCGCGCTCTAACAAGGCAATATCCGCCTGTGGCTCATGACCGAAAAAGCGCGCGCGCCAGATCCATGGACGGCCCGATGCGATGTGTTCCGGGGTGACCAGATGACAGGATCGGTCTCCCAATTTGAAATCATAGCGAGCGAAACCATGCCAGTCCGATTTCTTGCCTTCGTATTCGTCGGCAGCTGCACCCGTAGTGCAGACTGCCCATAGCAGGAGTGCGGTAAAGAAATTCTTCATGCCGCTATTAGTGAGAACCTGCGCCGCGACATCAAGCCTGTTCTTTATCTAGACACCTCGTCGTTACCGTTCCAGCTCCGGACGAAGGTGCGGCGCGTTAGGTTCTCGGGCGTCATTTTCCAGATCGCGTAGCATGCGATCCAGACGCGTCGTAAAGTCTTCCGTGGTGAGATGGGATGAAATGCCGTCCGCCCACAGTGGAAATGCCATTGGCGTCAGGCGTTGGCAGTAAATTTTCACGATACTGCGTGTAGCGATGGCGTCCATGGTGGTCTGCATGCGCGTCAGTTCCAGCTGTCGCTCCAATATTTCTCGTTGCGCCTGTTCCAACAGCAAATTTTCTGGATCGTAGCGCTCAAACACATCGTAGAGCAGAGACGATGACGCCTGCAGTGCACGTGTCGCTTTCTGATTCCCGGGAAATCCCTGCACGACCAGCCCGGCTACACGAGAAACCTCCCGGAACTGATTGCGCGCCAGCTCAGCGGTGTTCATACACTCTAACAAGTCGTCCAATAACGCATCCGTGCTAAGCAATTGCCGCCAAGTGGCCTCGTCAACAAAGAGATCGCTGCGAGAGTGGAGCTCGAACCCGTAGTCATTATAGGTCACTTGAATCGACCTCGAATCATCGCGCGCAAATCGATAGGCAACGAGTGTCCCGAGCCCCTCATGCACGACTCGCCCGGCGAACGGATAAACGTAAACGTGATTGCCTTCACGGGTGCGCGTTTCCTCGATCAATAGCTGCGTACTGTCCGGGATCAGCGACCACGTCCGCTGCAATGCCAGCACCGGCGCAACGGCTTGCAATTCAGATTCGGCACCTGCTGGCACGCCATCGCGCATCGACGCCAGCTTATCGCTCACTGCCCGTGCCAGCTCAGTCGACAGCGGACTTTTCCCGCCCTGCCACGTCGGCACTTGACCGCGCACGCCCTTGCGCGTCGCTGGCTTGACGGTGGCGACGAGCTCCTTGAACTGCACCAGTTGCAGGCGTTTGCCCGCGAATATGAAGTGTCCATTTTTCTTGATCTTACTGATGAACCATTCCTCTACACTTCCCAACTTGCGTCCATTCGCGTAGCGCACCGAAACCGCTGAGCCACTGGTGATGGTGCCGATACTCATGCGGTGAATGCGTGCCAGGCGTTTGTCTATCACCGCGTGAAGGCCGTTCTCAACGATTACCTTTTGATACTGCGGATAGGCTGCCAGCGCGTGCCCACCCGTTGAAATAAACGCCAGTGCCCACTGCCATTCCCCGTCCGTGAGTTCGGCAAATGCAGCCGTGCTGGTGATTTCTTCATGCATGGCCGGAGCCTCGAAACCACCACCCAGCGCCACTGTCACTAAGTGCTGCACCAGCACGTCCAGCGCCCGTTTTAGTGGCCGCCGCGCCTCCACCTCGCGACGTTCCAGCGCATCGCGTGCTGCAGCAAACTCTACTAGCTCGAAAGCATTGGTAGGTATGCCGATCACCGTGCTAGCCGCTCCCGGACGGTGGCCGGAGCGTCCTGCCCGCTGCAGCAGCCGGGCAATGCCCTTTGGGCTACCGACCTGCATCACTTGCTCCACAGGTGAAAAATCGACACCAAGATCGAGACTGGAAGTGCACACTACGCACTTCACGCTGCCGTCGCGCAGTCGGTCTTCCACATCCTGACGCACTGGTTTTTCCAGCGATCCATGGTGCATCGCCAGTTCAGGTTCCCATTCTGGTTTAATGTCAACGAGAGCTTGAAACCACATTTCCGTTTGTGAGCGGGTATTGGTAAACAGCAGGGTGGTGCGGGCTTGTGCGATGCGTTCCACTACTTCTGGTAACATGCGCAGACCAAGGTGCCCTGACCACGGGAACGTATCCATTTCCGCAGGCAGCAGCGTCTCGATTGCCACTGCCTTTGGCTCTTCGCCGGTGATCACGATTCCCTCAGTGCTGCGGTTTCCTAACAGAACATCCATCGCTTCATCCAAATTACCAATGGTGGCAGATACGCCCCATTGTCGGATCTCCGGCAACCATGCGCGTAGCCGTGCCAGGCACAGTTCCGTCTGCACGCCACGCTTCGATCCCAACAGTTCGTGCCACTCATCCACAACCACACAGCGCAGCCCGGAAAAGCGCTCGCGACTGTCATCATAGGTGAGAAAAAGTGACAGGCTCTCCGGCGTCGTCACCAGCACCGATGGCAATTTCTTGCGCAGTTTTGCGCGCGCCGATTGCTTAGTGTCACCGGTGCGACTATCCACTGTCCATGATGAGTTCATTCCCTCCAGCGGTTCGCGAAGGGCCGCCACTGTGTCAGTTGCCAGCGCTCGCAGTGGCGTGATCCACAGCACGCGAAGGCCATCGCCCTTATCACCGGTATCGATTCCCTCCATCACCGGCCCAAGCCATGCAGCGAGAGTCTTGCCGATCCCGGTCGGCGCATGGATTAGCCCACTTTTGCCATCTCGAAACGCCTGCCATGCCTGCCGTTGAAAGGCAAAAGGTATCCACTTGCGCCGCGCGAACCAGGCGTCGACCTGTTCCGCAGCGGAGGGTGAAGAAGTTGCAGTAGTTTTGGATGGTTTTCGGGGCACAATCGATCGCAGTCAGCTAACCTTCTTCACTTTCATCTGCCAGCTCAATCGGTAAATCGTTTCTTGGCACGTTCTTGGGAGTGGGCTACGGACAGACACGCATGCGTGACTATCTGCAACTGCACGGCATGATCGTGCTCTGGGGAATCACATCCATCATTGGACGATGGATCTCCCTGCCTTCGCTGGAACTTGTGTTCTATCGCACAGCTCTAGCGGCCGCTGCACTGGGCGTTATCGCACTCTGGCGGAAGCAGTCGTTAAGAATCTCACGCAAAGATGCCTTCCTGCTGATGCTGAACGGTTGCATCATTGCGCTGCACTGGATCCTGTTCTTCTGGTCGGCAAAAATTTCTTCTGCATCGATTTGTCTGGCGGGACTGGCGACATGCACCCTGTGGACCGCGATTCTGCAACCCTTGTTCTTTCGCACATTCAAATGGTATGGACACCAGATCATCCTGGGCGTCGTCATGGCAAGCGCCCTGACAATTATCTTTCACTACCAGCCGACCGCATCATTCGGCCTGGCGATCGCCCTCGGATCCGCTTTTTTCGCCACTGTTTTCTCACTGGTGAATGCCTTGCTGATCCGCCGCCATCACTATCTGGTGATGACGTTCTACGAGTTGGGTGGAGCAGCATTGTTCTGCTTACTGCTGGCGCCCGTGTATGTTTCCCAGTTCTCGGAAACAGGATCGTTCGCTTTCCCGGTTACTGTGAATGACTGGACATGGTTATTGGTGCTTTCGTTAGTGTGCACGGTGCTGGCATTCACCGGATACGTAGAATTGCTCAATCGCATGGATGTTTTCACCATTAACCTCGCTGCCAATCTGGAACCAGTTTACGGAATGATCCTTGCCGCCGCACTCGATGGCGACTGGCACAAACTCAGTGCTGGTTTCTACGGTGGATCGGTGCTCATCCTGGCAACAGTCCTGGTCTATCCGGTGGTTGAGAGACGTCTCAAAAGGAATTCTTCTGCAAGCACGGTGCAATGAGGTTTTTTTGCCCCTTCGGATGGAGCTGAGGTTCCACTTTCATGGGACAGAGTTCCATATTCATAGGATCAGAGTTCTTCGTAGTCCTTGCCGTAAAGATTTTATCCGACTCACAGTAAGCAAGTTACGGTGTGACCAGAAAAAATTGGCACGGTGATTGCGCTAAGGTTTTGTATCACCACACGGGATTGCTCCTGGTGGTGGTGAACGAGCAAACAAACCAAACCTTAAATCGAAAGACCTATTACCATGGCTACTGAATCATTGTCCCGCGCAGAAATCGAAGAGATCGTCCTTGAGAACGCCGCGAAGCACTCACAGTATCGCGACGCCCTTCTCGCTGATCCTAAGAAGGCTATTGAGACCCAACTCAACAGCACACTTCCAGCGAACGTTTCGGTTGAAGTAGTTCAGGAAACACCCAGCAAAATTTTCATCCGTCTGCCACACGTAGTAGCAGAAGGTGCTGAGCTTTCAGACGATGATCTGGAGCAAGTAGCTGGTGGCAAAGACGACACTTACAGCTGTAACGAGTCGATCGGTGGCTTCAATACTCGCAACGAGTTCAGCGCTTCGGTTTACTAATACCTTACGGGTAGGAAAAACGTCGGGCATAACCCCCTGGCACCCCATAGAGCCTTTCGTCTGCGCACCTGCGTCGGCGAAGGGCTTCTTTCTTGTAATCGCAGGCTTAGTTGCTCTCCTATGGCTTCACCGCCGTCACTTTGATCAAGGCGAAGAGGTTCTTGTCTTCTTCGATCTGTCCCGGTGTCGGGTGAATATTATCATCCAGGCTCTTCTGGGTTTCCTGGCGTATGCCACCGATGGCAATGTAGTGACCATTGGGAAAAGTGACACGCGACGCAAGGCGCTTGGTTCCGAAGACTGGTTGCACGATTTTATTTTCGGTTAAGACAATGTTGACGGGGCGTCCGCGAGCGGTCTGAGCAGTTGTGGAAATAGGGCTACCGTAGTTCACAAATCCCAGGAAACTGACCTGCCCAATATTGAATTGCACATCGATACCACCACCGGATGTTCGGCGACCCTTGAACTCAGCGGTGAACCCGACGTCTTTCTTTCCGAATTTTGTGGGTGTCGCAGGAGTGACAGGAAATGAGCCGCTTACGGTGTCGAATTCCTTTTTCACTTCACGGATTTTCGGCGGATCGAACTCAGTGGGATAAATAAACTCGCGAATAATTTCTACCTTGGCCGATTGGCCCTGACGAGAGACTACCGATGGTGCAGACATTATCTCAAATTTTCGCCGCCGTTTAAGCTGCTTGATGAGGCGATCACCATCCTCGGT
>JBNMNB010000124.1:0-21765 GCA_051270635.1 Verrucomicrobiales bacterium
TGAACCCCATTTGGTTTTCTCCCATGCTGGACACACACACAATAAATAAAGGCGCTGACCAACCCGCTGCCGCTGTGGACTCGAAAAATGAATAGACGCTCGAAACCCTATCATTGCACCAATGACACCCCCCACTATCGGCATCATCTCTGCAGCGACAAAGACGACACCGTCGTCCACTACTCCGTCCTAAAGGACAGCGAAAATCGAAAATCCGACACTAAGTCCTCGTCACACTCGACGTGAGCAAGAGCATGAAATTTGTCGAGTTACCTGCCTGCTCTGATTGCTGGAAATGGGGAGAGCAATGTTCGCATGATGATGGGATCGCATCCAATCCCGGCAAGGCAAGGAGCAATGGCGCTCGATATCCTTCTCATCAATGGGCGGCTCGATTTGAGTCCTCAGCTCCGTGAGCTCGATGAGAGTGTGGGAAGGAATGCGCCCTCATCCAGTTGATTGAGTGCCTCCTGAAACTTCTGCGCCAGCTCTGCGGTGTGGGGCTCGTAGAAGATGTTTTCGTGATCTCCAGGGATATCAATGATCTGCAAATCATCGACTAGTCCGTCCCATCCCATCTCTCGATTGTAGCTGAAGCCATCTGGGATAACTCCAGCGCGGGTGAGCAGCATCGTTCCATCATAGCGAGTCGGGCAGTATTCTTTCAGTAGAGCGCCGTGGCATTCACGAATGTGGATAAGCCTCGTGCTCTGATCGAGAAGGTCACTGGTCTCAACCGCCCGTCGGGTGGCATTGAGCTGGGCGTGATGCTGCACTTTACTCACCATTCCCGCACCGAGTCGGCCACCGAGTCCTTTAATTTTTTGCAGCACTCCTGGTTCATCCTCCTGCTGCCAGTTTGCTGCCACGCGGCCCCACAGACTATTTCTGAATTCGTTTTCTCGGGCGGGGTTCGGCGTATCGAACAGAACCAGAAGCTCGACTTCATCACCCGCAATGCGCAATTGCTGAGCTATCTCATAGGCCACCACTCCACCGAACGAAAAGCCACCAATGATGTAAGGCCCTGCCGGACGGACAGCTTTAATTTGCTTTAAATAGAGGGATGCTGTCGCTTCGACCGATTCCTCGGGCAGCAGTCTGGAATTGTCCAGAAGCATCGGAGCTTCAATAGCATAGAACGGGCGATCAGGCTCAAGAAGATCACAAAAATCTTTGTAGAAAAGGACTCCGCCATCGCCGCCGTGCAAATTGAAAATCGGCGTCTTTTTACCTGACTCCCGTAAAACCGCGACCGTGTCCGTATTCACGGCCACAGCAATGGTCAATGGTTCAATTTCATCGTCACTGACTAATTTTGCCAGCTTCTCAATCGTCGGCGCTTTGAAGAGTGTCGCCAATGGTAAGCTGACTCCGAACGTGTCTTGAATTCGCGTGAATAGCTGTAGCCCTTTAAGTGAATGTCCACCAATCGCAAAGAAGTCATCCGTCACACCGATGCGATCGATCTCCAGCACATCCTGCCAAAGTGCTACCAGACGATGTTGCGTATCCGTCGTCGGTTCCACTTTTTCAGCGACAAGATCATCAACAACATCAACCGCTGGAAGTGCCCGGTAGTCGATCTTTCCATTCGCAGTGACCGGAAATTTCTTCAGGATCACAAACGACGACGGTGTCATGTAGGAAGGTAAATGATCTGCAGTGTGCTGACGCAACGATTTATCAGTCAGCTGCATTCCATCCGCCGGACACACGTAAGCAATTAACCGCTTGTCACCAGCTCCCTCACCAGCCACCACAACGACCGCACGACTGACTGCAGGAATTGCCCCAATGATCGCTTCAACCTCACCTGGCTCAATGCGGAAACCACGAATCTTCACCTGCGAGTCTCCTCGCCCTGCAAACTCGATCTTTCCATCCGCAAGCCATCGGCAAATGTCACCGCTGGCGTAGAGACGCGAAGCGGGGTCACTCGAAAATGGGTTGGCAATAAATCGTTCATTGGTCATCTCAGGCAGGTGCAAATAGCCAGTCGCAAGTCCCTCTCCACCAATGTATAGCTGGCCGCGAACACCGACTGGAACCGGCTGAAGATCGGCGTCAAGAATGTATGTCTGAGTGTGAGGGATCGGTCGACCGATGGGAATCGATGAGCGCTCAAGATCTGCTACCTTAATCGAATGACACGTCGTGAAAGTCGTGCTTTCTGTCGGCCCGTAGCCATTGATCAATCGTGCTCCATCGCCCAGGGCAGATAATGCTTTGGACACCTGTTCTTTCGGCAGCACATCGCCGCCCGCAAGCAATTGTTTGATTCCAGTGAGATCCTCGAGTCTTTCCTCAACCATGAGCTGGAACAATTCGGCTGTCAGCCAGAGAGTCGTCACATTGAAATCTCTGACCGCATCACCAATACCTTTCAAACTGGGCGTTCCCGCAGGAAGGACAGCCAGCCGTCCTCCATTCAACAACGGGCCCCATATCTCGAATGTCGACGCATCGAACGATACCGGTGCAGCCATAAGAAATGTATGCTCCACTCCAAATTCCGCATAGTCGGTATTGCGCACCAGGCGAGTAATTCCTCTGTGAGGAATCACGGTTCCTTTTGGTGATCCTGTCGATCCAGAAGTGTAGATTACATAGGCTGTATCCTCTTTATCTAATTCAATCTTAGTCGGACGCACTGGCGCATCGGCAATTGATTGGTCGAGATACAGAATCAATTTTCCGCGACTCGCGTTTGCCGATAAGTTCCCGACCAGGGAACGTTGCGTGACAATGGCGGGGGCGTCGGTGTCGTTCAACATGAACTCGATTCTCTCCACAGGATAACTCGGATCGATCGGCACATAGGCACCGCCAACTTTCATTATCCCAATCAACGCAGCAATCAAATCAGGGCAGCGATCGCTGTAAACTGCGACCAAATCTCCTCGTCCTATTCCTTTCGCAGCCAGGCTGTTAGCATATTTCTCAGCCTTCTCATTGAGAGTGCGATAAGTGAACGATCCATCTTTGAATACGAGTGCCTCGCGATCCGGCGTCAGCGCAACTTGTTGTTCGAACAACACATGCACGCACTCCTCTGGTGCAGGGCCACAATCGTGAGAATTGAATTCCACCGTGACCTGTTCGAGCCCGGCAGCATCCATCAATGGAAGCCTGTTCACTGGAGTGGAGGCATCTGCGATGATGCCGTGAATCAATTGTTCAAACATCGTCACCCATCGCTGGATGGTAGTGGCATCCAGCACGTCCCGATTATAGTCGACGTCAATGCGCAGGCCTTCTGCCGATTCCACGATATTCATGAACATGGTGTAGTGAACGAACGCTTTACCATTGGAATCAAAGCGACATTGCAGCCCCTCCCATTCGCCAAAGTAATCCATCCGCTCAACATTGAACGCCACTTCCAACAATGGCATCCTGCGCGAATCTCGTTCGATCTCCAGATTCTGGATCAATTCGCCATAGGTGAAACTACGATGATCGGTGGCATTCAGAATTGTCTTTCGCGTCGATTGCAGGAAGTCCATGAATGTGTCCTGACCATCGCAGCGGCTACGCAGCGGCAGAAAGTGGACACAATGCCCGACCAGGTGCTCAGTATTCTCGCTGTCGTTCTGACCAGCTGTCGGAATTCCGACGACCACATCTTCCTGACCAGTCAACCGGTGCATTAGAGCTTTGAACACTGCGCCAAGGGTCGCATGCAACGTGCAGCCATTCTTTGCTCCGATCTGTTTGATGGCAATGTAAGTCTCCTTATCGACACGATGCGAAACCGTTCCGCCACGGTAAGTTCGGTCTGTGGGGTAGGCGCGATCGAGCGGCAATGAGATGGACTCAGGAAGCTCGCGGAATTGATCAATCCAGAACCGCTTAGCCTCTTCGTGCGCCTTCCCTTTGGCTCCAAATGTTGCCTCCAGAGCATACTCTTCAAATTGTTTTGCAATGGGCAGCGACGAATTCTCTCCTCGAAATTCAGACGAATAGAGAGCGCTCAATTCTTCCGCAATGACATTGAATGACCAACCATCCAGCACAATATGGTGGCCGGTAATCACAAACGCGTGAGAATTGCAGCCGAGTTTGATCAACTTCGCCCTCAACAGTGGCCCGTTTTCGAGATCGAAGACTGAACTCGCGTCATCAGACAGAATTCCGTCCAATGCTTCAGAATCATCCGTTAGATCAATTTCTTGAAACGGCACATCTAATTGCTCATGCACCAGCATTATCGAGCCATCATCAGTGAATGTGGAACGAAGACAATCGTGACGCTGTTGCACTGCCGCAAACGCCTGCTTCAGCTTGTCAATGTCCAGCCGACCATCAAGTTTCAGTGTTGCTGATTCATTGAACGCACAGGAACACGCGTCGCTAAGACGAGAGGCCAGGTAGATCTCCCGCTGCGGCTCCGTCGTAGAGACGCGCAGCTGTGCCAGAGACTTTTTCCCGCTTTGATTCGCAAGCAGCGCCTCCGGTGAAGAAGAACGATCAGATCCCTCGCGCTCAAGAGACAACACGGGCATTGGACCAACCAGACATTCGCCACTGCCAGCATTCAGTGGCGCTGCGGTTTTGAAGAATCCCGCCTCACGCATTTCATTGGCAGATTGCTTGAAAGCATCAATGACGTATTCCAAGTCTGCATCATCATGTGCAGCTGTCACATATGATGGAAATCCTTCCAGCATGAAGACACCTTTCGATCGCAGATTGTAGAACATCAGATTCCCATATTTCTCTTCTTCGCCCATCCTTACGAACATCAGAGAACCGAAGTTTGGCATCCGAATCGGCAGCTCTTCCTCAACGAAAAATTGATCCACTGATTTAGCGAGCTTGTTGCCTTTGGCATTCACACTCGACCAGAATTGGGGTGATTGATCTTTGAAGAACTGCAGCATGGCCTTTAAGGATGCCATCGCCAGCGGATGGCGGACGAATGTTCCAGCAAAGAAGGTCACCGGCTTTTCTGGGAATGATTCATCCCCGAACTGCCACATTCCACCGTCAAAGGTATCCATGTAGTCAGCCTTTCCAGCGACCACTCCCAGCGGCATTCCGCCGCCCACCACTTTTCCGTAAGTGGCTAAGTCGGCATCGACTCCATACAGTTCCTGGGCACCGCGAGGGCCCGATCGGAAACCTGTAACTACTTCATCAAAAACGAATAAACTACCTGATTTTCGTGTAATGTCACGCACTTCACGAATGAACTCTCTCGGCTGAAATTCCGGACGACGACTCTGTACGGGCTCAACAATGACCGCCGCCAATGTGTCGGCAAGTTCACGAATGATCTCCAGCGATTCCTCGGTTCCGTAAGGTAACACAATCATGTTACCCACTGCGCCACGAGGAATCCCAGGTGCAACAGGAAGCGTCTTTAAGTTTGTTCCGCGATTTGCACCGCGCACTAACACTTCATCAAAATTCCCGTGGTAGTCGCGGGCGAAGGTCACGATTTTGTCGCGACCAGTCACCGTCCGGGATAGTCGTATGGCGGCCTGCACGGCTTCGGAACCGGTATTGACGAAGCTTGCGCGTTCATTGCCCGTAACTTCGCAGAATAATTTTGCTGCCTCGAGAGCCAGTAAACACTGCGGCCCAACTTCGAATCCCTGATCCAGTTGCTGACGAAGCGCGTCGACTATAAAATCAGGTGAATGGCCAAGGAACCCCGGCCCGAATCCATTGAGAATATCGATGTATTCATTGCCATCGATATCAAGTAGACGCGATCCCTTGGAGCGAATAGTGATGATCTGATAGACCATCTCCTTCCATTCTCGGTTGAAGCCCGATGCGGTTCGTGGGTCTGCATGCCACTGCCGATACTCTTGCGTGAGTTGTTTCGATTTTGCAGTTCGTGCGGTATAGCGCGTCATCAGATCATCGATAAATCTGCGCTGAGTTCCAGACAGACCGCTACCGACCGCAGTCCGATCAATGACTGGTGCAGAGCTGCACTTCACTGAGGTTTCTTTTGGCGTGCTCGCTTCCGAAGTGTCACTCTGTGGCGCCGTTCTGGCAACTCTATCAGTAGATGTAACTGCTTGTTTTTGGGCCGTTTGTGGATCTGTCGAAGGCGCTGAAGGTGCCATTGGCATCGGTGCCTGTGCCCATTGCTGCGGCATCATTCCCCACGCCATTTGAGCTGCCTGCATTTGCATCTGCGCCCATAGCATTGGATGCATTGGATGCATCATCTGCGGCTGCGGTTGCATCCATGGATTCATGTCAGGATTCCCTGGAAATCCCGCAGGACTCTGTGCAGCAGTCTGCATTTGCGCCCATTGTTCTGGACTCATTGTCGGCGGCGCACCGGGATGCGATTGAGCAGGGGAAGGTGCCTGAGACTGGTGCTGCTCAATCGGGGAATTTGGAGCGGCAGCTGGTGTCTGGAATTTCGTTGGCTCGACGCACTCGTCCAAGTGGCTGGTCATTGAATCGATATTCGTGAACTCGTCAATGAGCTGACGCAGCGTCACTATCACACCGAAATGGTCTTTTAGTTCCTTCCCTGCCTGAGTCAAAAGAAGCGAATCAAAACCAAGTTCAAGAAACGAGGCGTGACTATCCATTTCCTCCGATTCGATGCCTGATAGCTCGCTCAGCACATATTTCAATTCAACTTCCAAACGATCACGACGTCCCACTCCGCCCTGTGGTTGAGTTTGGTCATTGTTCATCATTGGTGTCGATTCAGTTGAAAGGGGATTGGCAGGCGGCGTTGCTTGCTGCACTGGAAATAGATAGGAAGGAAAGGAAGATTGATCGGGTGCTGGCTGTTGCAGCGAGGGCGGAGTTTCCTTGTTAGTTGGTTCGATCCAGAACCTTTTGCGTTGAAATGCATAGGTTGGAGCCGCTGTTTTATGCACTGTTCTCCCCGAGTGAAGCTGCGCCCAGTCCACTGACAATCCACGCGCCCACATTTCCCCTAAGGTATTCAGCATGTAGAGGTCGCTGCGATCGTTACTGGACGGATGAGGCAATGTTGCCAGTGCCACTTGCTTGGATTTTCGATCAGGATTTTGTCCAGCAAGCGTTGCCAACGTCCGCCCCGGGCCAACCTCAAGGAGTTGCGTATCATGCATATTCCACAGTTGCTCCGCAGCTCCAAGAAAGCGCACGGGCTGACGCAGATGTGATGCCCAGTAGTGCGGATCAGTTGCCGTCGAATCATTCATCCACTCGTTGGTGACGGTTGAAAGAATACGCATCGATGGCGCGTGCAGTGGCACTTTGCTCACGGCTTGTTCGAACACTGGAACAATGGAATCCATCATTCTAGAATGGAACGCGTGTGATGTATGCAGCGTCTTCACCACGACATCGTCAGCTTCGAGTCGCTTCGCAAAATCGGCCGCCGCTTCATGAGATCCGGCCACGACACACGAGGTCGCACCATTAATTGCCGCAAGGTCCAATTCCGTGCCTTCCAAGTATCCGAGTGCCTGTTGCTCGCACAATCGGACAGAGAGCATTGCGCCCCCAGGAAGATCAGCCATCAAGCGACCACGTAGCGCGATCAATTGCAAAGCGTCCTCCAGCGACAAGACATCAGCAATACACGCAGCGGCAAACTCACCAATGCTGTGTCCCACCAGGCAACTCGGTACAATCCCCCAGTGTAACCACTGGCGCATCAACGCAACTTCGACCGCAAAGATAGCAGGCTGCGCAAGACTGGTATTCTTTAATCGCGCAGCTGCCGTAGTGCAATTTTCAGCCTCTGGATAGATTAGTGCGCGAAGGTCTTCGCCGATTGAATCCTTGAGAGTATCCGCACATTGATCCATCACCTGCCGAAAGACTGGGAAAGTGCGATACACATCCCTGGCCATGCCGGGATGCTGTGATCCTTGCCCGGGAAAGAGCACGCAAACGTTCCGTAACTGCTTATCACTCTTCAAGACACGCTGCTTCGAACGTTCACTACAGGTAACAGAAAGCGCTGCCATTGTTGGATCTGCGGTAACCCAGCTACGATAGGGAAACTGCCGTCTCCCCAGTTGCAGAGTTGCCGCCATGTCAGCTGCATTTGCAGACTCGTTCTTTGAGGCAAATGCGCCGAGCCGCTCAATCCCAGCTGTAACCGCATCCTTCGAAGTTCCCGAGACAGGATAGATTTGTGGAAGATCTGATTCCTCAGTCGATGACGGCATCTGTGCCTCCTCGATGACCATGTGCACGTTCGTTCCACCTACTCCAAAGGCGCTGATACCAGCTCTCCTTGGTCCTTCATCAGCCGTCCATTCGGTCAGCTCCGTTACCGGATAGAACGGCGAGTTGTCGAAATCAATTTTGGGATTCGCTTCCTTGAAGTGAAGCAATGGGGGCAGCTTTTTATGATAGAGAGAAAGCACCGTCTTGATGAATCCTGTGACACCTGCGGCAATGTCCAAGTGGCCGACATTGGTCTTGCCTGTTCCGATCGCGCAGAACCCACGCTTGTCAGTGCTGCTGGAGAATGCCTGCTTGAGCCCGGCAATTTCAATGGGATCGCCCAAAGGTGTTCCTGTTCCATGCGCTTCAATATACGTGATTGATTCGGCATCGACGCCCGCTGCTGCGTGAGCTTCACGGATCGCGCTGGCCTGGCCGTTAATACTGGGGGCTGCAAATCCGGCTTTGTCAGCACCATCATTGTTCAGTGCAAATCCACGGATCACTCCAAAGATTCGATCGCCGTCGCGTTCAGCATCCTCAAGTCTTTTAAGAGCAACTAGTCCTGCCCCTTCTCCGAATACTGTTCCAGTGGCATCTTTATCAAACGTTCGGCAATGTCCGTCGCGTGATGCCATCCCATCAGGAGTGTACAAGTAGTCCCGCTTTTGTGGGAATGTGAGGGAGATGCCACCAGCAAGTGCCATGTCGCAGTGGGAGGATTGTAAGTTTTTACAGGCTTCCGCAATCGCCACCAGAGATGTTGAACAGGCGCATTGAATGGCAATCGCCTGACCTTTTAAATTCAGCTTATAGGCAACTCTGGTTGGCAGGAAATCTTTATCATTTCCGAACATGACCGAGAAGTTCGAAACCGGATAACCGGCTGCCAATTGTTGAGTGAATGCTCGATCACCTAGCAGATTGTTCAGTAAATAGGAGTTCTGGCTGGAGCCAGCAAAGAATCCGATCTTCCCGTCGAAACGATCAGGATCACATCCCGCTGATTCGAGTGCCTCTTGCGCAACTTCCAACAGAACTCGATGTTGTGGATCGAGCGATTCCGCTTCTTTTGGAGGAATGCCAAAGTGCCGGGCGTCGAACAAATCACTACCTTCAATAATGCCTCGAGAACGCACGTACAGGGAGTCTGGATCAGCACCAGCAGCATTCGCATTGCTGTAGTCCAGTTCCTCCTCAGAAAAGTGACTGATCATTTCTTTGCCCTGGCAAAGATTGTCCCAGAACGTATCGACATCTGGAGCACCAGGAAACTTCCCTGACATTCCAACCACTGCGATGAATCCGCTTTGAGCATGTCCCGAACGCGTAGAATCCTCACTCACAGAGTCTTCTCCAGCAATATGTTGCGAGAGTTTCTCAATCGTCGTGAATTGGAAGAAATCTGTGATAGGAAATTCTTTGTCCAGAGCAGTCTGCACCTTTTCATGCACTCTGGCTACGTGCAGCGAGCTCACTCCCAGATCGAAAAAATTGACATCTGCTGGCACCGATTGCTGTCCGATCACCTCCGCGAAGGCATCGGTCACTGTGCGGCGAATCTCATCTGCAGGCAAGTGATCGTCGCTGCTGTCTGCGGATGAACTCGTGGCAAGGTTTAGCAGTTCATTGCGATCCACTTTTCCATTGGTCGTCAGCGGAATCTGATTCACTCGATGGAAGATTGCGGGAACCATGTAGCTTGGCAGGCGATCGTTGAGATGGTCAGTCAGCCGTTGCCGGTCGATGGCTGCATCTGCAACATAAAACGCTATGAGAATTTTCTCCGCACCATCAACCGGAGCATGGGCAATCACCGTTGCCTTGCTGATCGAATCGAACACCTGCAGCGATTCCTCGATCTCATCCAATTCGATGCGGAAGCCACGAATTTTCACTTGCTGATCGATTCTGCCAAGGAACTCGACAACGCCATCGCTATTGAATCTCGCAAGGTCACCCGTGCGGTAGAGAATGGTATCGGAATCCCATGGGGCAGCAACGAATTTCTCGGCCGTCAGCTCTGGCCGATTCCAGTATCCGATCGCCAGGCCATCGCCTCCTGTGCAGAGTTCACCACTCTCGCCCACGGTCACAGGCTGGAGCGTATCATCTAGAATGTAAACTGACGTGTTAGCAATTGGTCGACCGATTGGGAGCGGCTTTCCTGATTCTATTTCGTTTAGATTAAGGGTGTGGCAGCAGGTGAATGTGGTATTTTCCGTGGGACCGTAACCATTGATCAGTCTCAAATCAGGAAATGCCTTTAGCAGCTTGGCAGCGCGCGTCGGAGAGACGACGTCACCTCCCGTCAACAATTGCCGCAGCCGTCCCAGGTCCTCTGGTCGATCGTCCGCCATCGCATGAAACAAACCGGAAGTGAGCCACATGGTTGTGATGCCATAGTCTTCAATCGCGCGGCCCAGGGCACGCAGTGATGGATCGTCGTCTGGCATCAGGACGAGCTCGCCGCCCGTCAGCAGTGCGCCCCAGATCTCAAGCGTCGATGCATCAAAGGCGATTGGCGCGTATTGCAGAATTTTCTCCTGCGGCCCAAGCTCAACGAAATCAGGTGCAAGAACGAGCCGCAGGATTGCGCGGTGCGGAATCACGGTTCCCTTGGGTTCTCCTGTTGAGCCCGACGTGTACATCACGTAGGCCGGAACACTGGACGTCACCTCTGGAAGTCTCTTGCCTGCGACTGATTCTGCCACCTTGTCCCAGCCAATCGAAACTAGATCGGGACAACATTCGCTCAACTCAGGAAACTCACCAATGAGAGTTGCGATGCCAGTGTCTGTCGCCATGAAGGCCAATCGATCCAGCGGGTATGCTGGATCCAGTGGCACATAAGCGGCACCTGCTTTGAGGATTCCTAACAGGGCTACCATGAGCTCAACGCTCTTGTCAGGTGCAATGCCGACCAGATCACCAGGCCCCACTCCTGCATCCGAAAGATACGACGCAAAGCAGTCAGATTTCCTGTGTAAATCATTATATGTCAATAAAGTATCGCGATGCCGAACAGCAATATTTTTGCCAAATTTCGCAACTACTTGGCCAAAGACCGTTCCAATGCCTGCGGTGGAACGATATGGAACGATCATTCCGCACCAGTCATCAGGAATGTCCTGGTGTGGCGATGTGAAGAATCTGTTGGCGCTCGCGGTCATCGATTAAAATTTTCGGTCACGCAGTGCAGGGAACCCCTCACGCCAGCGGTTCAACTCAGAAAAGTCTAAGTCCGCCGAGATTAAACACTCGCTACTTCCTGCGTCTGCAACGATCTCCCCCATGTAGTCGACGATGATACTGCGACCATTGTATTCCAGATGAGGGTCGTCTCCAGTGCGATTGACACCGATGACGTAGCAGAGGTTCTCGATCGCCCTTGCCTGAAGCAAAGTTACCCAGTGTTGGATGCGTTTCGATGGCCAGTTGGCAATGACGACCATCAAGTTTGCTCCGGCAGCACTGGCTGTTCGAAACACTTCCGGGAAGCGAAGATCGTAACATACAAACGGTGCGACTACAGCATCTCCAAGGTGGAACGTCTTCACTTCGCTACCCGCCGCATAGTGCAGGTGTTCCTCTCCGAGTGAAAACGGATGAATCTTTTGATAGCGACAGAGGAGGTCACCTGCAGATGAGAATGCCAGCGACTCGTTGAAGTGATTTGTCGTTGCCGAGTCTTTCTTCACATTCCCACCAATGATTGCTGCCTGATGTGCTACCGCGAGTTTCGACAGCCATTGCTCCGTCTGTCCTCCCGTTGCCTCAGAAATAGACGCAGCATTCATCGAAAATCCTGTGCCAAACAATTCCGGAAGCACCAGCAGATCGGCTTGTTGATCCAAGGGTTCGAGCAGTCGATCAACTTTGGCATGATTCGCCGATTTGTCCTCCCAGGCGATGTCTAGCTGTAGCCCAATTAATCGCATCTTCTATAATTTTAATGTTTTACAATATTTCCAGATGATCGAGTTCGCGATCGATGGTAGATTCCCTTAAGAAAATGGAACAATCAGGATGTAAAATTAAATCGTATCTTGATAATTGCCATAACTATTTCCTGCAAATTGTCGTCCGATGATTCTTATCAGCTCACAACTATCGCCCGATCGGCGGGCACTCACGTTGCACAGACTCACGGCGCTTTTTTGCCTGATAATGTGGCAGTTAGGAAGTGATTGTGGAGGCCAGACGGTGACAGTGGAAGCTCTGCAACAGGAGGATTCACTCATTCAGCGGGTTAAGCCATCACAAGATGCGACAAGTCCACCAGACCTTCCCATTCCTGGAAGTGATGAGAAGCTAAAGGCATTGGGAATTCGTGATTTGGACGAACTTGAAGATTTTGAAACTGTAGGGGAACCATCAGAATTGCGTCCGGTGGGAGAAATGGTTCACGCGCCAGAGGAAGTTCCTCGCAATATGCGGCGGAGAACTTTGCCTTCGCCGCAGCCTCCCTCGCTTGCAGAAATTGAAGGCGCATTCGATCAGTCTGAAGCAGATCGCGACGCCAGAACCTCCATTGGCAAACCGACAGTAGAGGTGTCGGCGCGGACCGGTGCTACGTGGGATGATAACATTTTCATCAGCGCCAGTGACAAAGAAAGTGATACGATCATCAGCACAAGCGTGAAGACGGGAGTCAAGGCAGGCAATTTTAACGATGCTTATGCCTCACGTGCAAAAGTGGAATATGAGCCGCAGGCGTATGTCTTCATCGAACACTCAGAGGAAAATAGCATCGACCATGATGCCTCCTTCGAAGTGCAGTACACGGCAAATCGACTCACCGGAGCGGCTAGTGGCTCCTATAGAAAGACCAGCGGCGGCAATCCTGATTTTGGCGAACGCGTTGACGCGCAGGTTTCGGATGTCGAACTGATGATCGCTTACGCATTCACTGCGCGCACCAGAGCTGAACTGACAGGAACGTTCACGGATCGACGATACGACGCAGACTACGCCTTCAATTCACGCGAATTAAGCGGCAAGCTTCTTGCTGACTACGAGATGAGCAATAAGACGCATCTGGCAGCGGGAGTTTCTGCTGGAAGGCTGGATGTCGATGGCGGCGGCAATCAAGATTTTCAGCGAGCGTTGTTGCGACTTCGCTCTCAAATCACTGACAAGACAACATTCGACGCCGAAGGTGGCGCTGATTTCCGGCAGACAGAAGGCGGCGACATGACCACGCCCGTGCTCGCACTTGCACTTCAAACGACTCCGCAATCTGGCACCGATCTGGGGCTGCGCCTGACACAAGAAATTCAACCATCAGGCGCGCTGGGCGGTCAAAATTATGTCCGCACGGGAATCGAAGCATTTGCTGCTCAGCGATTAACTGATCGCTTCAAGTTTACGTTGGATGCGGGATACGATCGCTACAGCTACGAGAGCACGGCCGGAGGAACCGCAGGAACTCGCGAAGACGATTTCTACATCATTCGCCCTGGTTTGCGTTATCAACGCGAACATGTGCACGCCGATTTGTTTTACGAATACCGTAAGAACACCAGCTCGGACTCGTTTTCTTATGATGTAAACCGCGTTGGCGTTTCATTGGGAACACAGTTTTGACGAACGCGTCGCACAGAGTATCATACTGAGAGTTCATTTTACGAATTTCACCACGTATGTTTCCATCCACCACCTTTCAGCTTTTCGTTCATCGCTACGTGCTCGCAATGCTGGCAGTGTTAGCCGTGCTTGGGATGTCGGTCACTTTTGCCCACGGCGCTGATGATTACAAAATTCGTGCGAACGATACCATTGAGGTCAAAGTATTCCAGGAAGACGACCTCAGTCTGAAGACGCGAGTCTCGAAAGAAGGTCTGGTGATCCTGCCGCTTGTCGGTCCCATCAGAATCGCCGGACTCAGCCCCAACATTGCTGCCCAACGCATCAAGACTGCCTATGCGGATGGGTACCTGGTGAATCCACAGGTAAATGTTACTGTCGCCGATATAGCTCGACGCAATTTCACCGTGCTGGGAGAAGTTTCTAAACCCGGCGTCTACCAGATTCCTGACTACGAATTTATTACTCTGGTGCAAGCGATAGGCATGGCAGGCGGATTCACAAATAAGGCGAACGAACGAAAAGTAACCATCAAGCGCAAAGTGCAGGGTAAAGATGTCACCCGCACATTTAATGCTCGCGACATGGCAAAACTTTCCCAATCCCGGCAAATCGCCGTCGTCGATGGTGATGTCATCTCGATTGCCGAGTCGATTTTCTAGCGTCGAAGCGCACCCTGGGTCAGCAAATCTCGCATTGCTGAATGGCCAGTCGCTCCTTACGGTGGGCGTCCATGCCTTCACAGCATTCAGTCCGCGTTCTTGTCGATGGCCCGTCCGAACTGGAGTTCAACTACTCCGTTCCTGCTGGACTGGTGGAGCGCGTCAAAGTCGGATCGCGCGTGCGCATTCCCCTGCGTAACAGGAAGGCAACCGGCACTGTGCTGCAGATCGAGGAAGTCGCGCAAAACGAAAAATTCCAACTCAAGGACATTGACAGCCTGATCGACGACCATCCGGTGCTCACTGAAAAGTTGGTCGAGTTAGGGCGCTGGATCAGCGCTTACTACCGCGCTCCGATGGAGTCGGTGATGCGCAGTCTACTGCCAGAAGCGGTGCGCTCGGACGTAACGGCATTCAAAGAAATCAATGTTGTCACCCTGGCCCGTGAAGTGAGCGATGAAGAACTGCTGGCGCTCGATAAAAAAGCGCCCCGGCAGGCAGAGGTTATCGAGGCGCTGCAGGGCAGCACCGAAGCCGTGCCCATGTCCAAACTGGCAGCAGCATCGGTGCGAGCACTTGAAAAAAAAGGCCTGGTGATCGTCGCTCTGCAGGAAGTCGGTCGCGATCCACATGCCGACACTGAATTCATTGGCAGTGATCCCCTGGAACTCAATGCCGAGCAGCAGCTAGTAATGAAGACCGTGCTCGCGGCTGTTGCCGAACCAGAAACTGCGCCACCCATGCTCCTCTACGGAGTCACTGGAAGCGGCAAAACAGAGATTTATCTGCAGGCGATCCAAGCCGTTCTGGATGCGGGGAAAACCGCACTGGTGTTGGTGCCTGAGATCTCACTTACTCCACAGACGGTCGATCGCTTTAAGACGCGCTTCGCCGCCATGCAGGATGAGATCGCAGTGTTCCACAGCCACTTGTCTGCCGGCGAGCGTCATGACGAATGGCACAAGATTCATCGGAAAAAGGCCCGCATAGTCATCGGTGCCCGCAGCGCGATCTTCGCACCGCTGGAAAAGCTTGGCATCATCGTCGTCGATGAAGAACACGAGACGACCTACAAGCAGGAGAATCCGCCGCGCTATCAGGCACGGGACATCGCAGTGGTGCGCGGAAAAATGGAAGGCTGCGCGGTGCTGCTGGGCAGTGCCACTCCCGGACTCGAGTCTTACCAGAATGCGCTCAGCAGCAAATATTCCCTGCTGCGACTGGAGAAGCGTGCGGATGATTGTCAGTTGCCGCTCATCCGCGTGATCGATATGCGCCTGGAAGGAAAGCGCCGACAGAAAGGGATGCCCGCCATCTTTTCCGAGAAGCTGCGCATCGCTGTCGACAAGCGGCTGGAGAAAAGCGAGCAAGTCATTTTCTTCCTTAACCGCCGTGGCTTCGCTACTTCATTTGTTTGCCAGGGATGCGGATTCGTGGCGAAGTGCTCCCACTGCAGCAGCTCTCTTACATTCCACCAGGCGGAGGAAAAACTGGTCTGCCATATTTGCGGATTCAGGAAGTTGATGCCCCGCAAGTGCCCTGACTGCGGCGATCCTTCGGTGCGACTTCAAGGCTACGGAACAGAGCGCGTCACCGAAGCCGTAGGGAAAGTCTTTCCAAAGGCGCGCTGCGCTCGAGTCGATGCCGACAGCATGCAACGCAAGAACCAACTGCGCGAAACGCTTGCCTCCTTCAAAGCTGGTAAGCTGGATATCCTGGTCGGCACACAAATGATCGCAAAAGGCCTGCACTTTCCCAATGTCACATTGGTGGGTGTCTTGAATGCTGATCTGGGGCTGCACATGCCAGACTTTCGCTCGGGCGAACGCACATTCCAATTGCTGACGCAGGTGGCTGGTCGCGCAGGACGTGGTGAAATGAAAGGAGAAGTATTCGTGCAAACATTTACCCCGCATCACCCGTCAGTGCAGTTCGCCAGGCACCACGACTTTGATGGATTCGCGGAACAGGAGCTGGAAATGCGCAAGCTGTGCGGGTTTCCCCCTTTCGCCCACTGCGTTCTGATCACCGTCCGATCGACCAATGAGAGAATGGCGGAGTTCACACTTGAAACACTGCACAAGCGACTGGAGAAAGATTTGCCGCCAACGATTCTCCTGGGTAACCCGGCCCCGTCACCACTGGTGAAGGCGGCAGATCAATATCGATTTCAGCTCATGCTGCGCGCGCGATCGGCACCTACTGTTACTCGCTATCTCGATACAATCATGGCAAAGATGACCTTTCCAGAGGAGGTGTTTGTGGTGATCGATGTCGATCCTATGTACATGGGATAATGCATCAAGTAGCATTGATCCGGGATCTGCTAGACAGGGCCGAGAGTGTGACCGGTGTGACCGGGCAATGCGTTTATCCACTGACCATACCGCCTGATCGAAGCGAGCGCAATTTTACCACAATTGACTCAATGGCGTCGAGCGCTGTGTCGAGTTCGGCGGCAGTGTTGAAGCGGGAGAAGGAGATGCGCAGGCACTCGCGGGCGTGATGTGCGGGAATCCCCATGGCGGTGAGCACGTGCGATGGATGCAGGGCACCGGTGGTGCAGGCTGAACCCGCCGAGCAGCAGATGCCTTTCTGATCGAGCAGAATGATCGCCCCGGCGGCGTCGACTCCTTCGATGCGAATGTTTGCCGTATTGGGCGTACGGCGGACAGGATCGCCATTGATGTGAACGCCTTCAATACGCCGACGAATTTCAACTTCGAAGCGATCACGAAGTTGGCGCACGTGATCCTCTGCTGCGTCGAGGTGCTGCCGGGCACGGTCTGCTGCGACGCCTAGTCCAACCAGATAGGGGACGTTCTCGGTTCCTGCGCGACGCTTTCCTTCCTGTCCTCCCCCAATCAGCAGCGGTTGAAACCTGACATTCTTCTTAACATACAGCACGCCTACGCCTTTCGGAGCGTGTAGTTTGTGACCCGAAATCGCCAGGTAATGCACGGGAATCTGAGACACCTCAATCGGCACCTTGCCCGTTGCCTGCACCGCATCGGTGTGAAACAAAACGCCTTTATTTTCGGCGAGTGCAGCGGCCTCAGCGATGTCCTGGAGGACACCCGTTTCATTGTTGCCCCACATCAACGAAACCAGCGCGGTTGCCCCAGGGCGGATCGCAGCATCGAGTTGATCCAGATCGATGAGTCCTCCTGCATCGACTCCCAGTAATGTCACCTCGTAGCCACGCGACTGCTTCAGTTCTGCGCAATAGTTGATGACTGCATCATGCTCCGTCGCGGCGATCACCAGATGCTTGCGATCGGGATAGGCTCGAATGGCAGATTCGATCGCCGTATTGTCGGCCTCAGTCCCGCAGCTTGAAAAAATAATCTCATCCGCATCCGCGCCTATCAATGCGGCTACCTGCTCTCTGGCGGTTTTTACGGCCTTCTTTGCTTCCCGACCAATCGAGTAACCGCTGGATGGATTACCAAAGGATTCGCGGAGAAATGGCAGCATCGCCTCCACGGCTTCTGGATCCACGGGAGTCGTTGCATTGTTGTCTAGGTAGATCATTTCGTCCAATGCATACCCCTCCGTGGCCGATCACTCAAGCAATCAGCTCGTCTACGTTCCTCCCGCGTTGTTCTTTACCACTCGCAATCACAATTGGTGCCGTGCAGTGAAGTGATCAGTCATCGATTGAGACACGAACAAGAATGATGAACTGAGAATCGTCCAAGTTGGGGTCTTTCTCAAAGTTGAAGGCGTTACTTTCATTCATGTTGGATGCACCGCTGGTTTCTTTGGCACCAAGTCCGGCGACGACGATCCAAGATCCTGAGGCAAGCGTCGTCGTGCTCTTGTATTGACTCGATTCGAACATTGGCATCAGGATTTTGTTCGCTGATTCGATCTCTCCAGCATCCGTCGATCCCGATCGGATCGGCGTTCCGAAGTCGGTGAATCCCAGCAGACGAACATGCTCCAGATTCAGTTCAAGATCAATCCTGGAATCGTCCAGGACATGCGGAAAGAATTCATAAGTGGTGCCAACGTTTCTAGTCTCGAATGCCGAGGGGGTGGATGGAAGGATGATACCGTTTCTTCTAAGGGATTGATTGGGGGAAATCGATTTCGCGAGAATTTCGCGCTGTGTAGCCATTGCGTTCTTTGTAGCCTTGACGCCATTATCGAGCTGGCGGTCGGTTTCGAAAAGTTCTGCATGAACGGCTTGAAGTTCCGGAGACTCCACGTCTGCTCCGCTGGCTTGAAGTCCGGCAAGACGGGTTTTTAGTTCGAGTCGTTTTGGAAATAGGTTCTTTATCGTCGCATTCAGAATCCCTAGATCCTCTGCTTCTTCGATAATCCGATCGCCTGGTATCCCCATTAATGTTTCAAGGCGCAGTATTTCTGACTGAACCTTCGATACATTGGCAGAATCTGCCGTTGCCTGTGGTGTCGAAGGTGGATCATATTCCGTAGGATAGATGACTTCCCGAATGTGTTCGAACTTCGCTCTCTCACCGCTGCGAGTTACAAAAACGGGAATTTGTACGGATTGCAGTTTCTGGTTGGCACGCAGCGATTCAAGAAGTTCAAGACCTGCTTCGTGGGAGAGCGTTCCTGCCACTGACCCATCGCCTCTCTTGTTATCGAGATTTAGAAGCGTATCAATGTTCGTGTCTCCAGGTGTCTTGAACATGCGAATCTCGATTCCCAGGTGGATGTCCAGAGTTCCATTATAGCTGGCCAGCCACTCATCGATTCGTTTCATCGATGATCGAGCTGCCGTGACGACGAGTGTGTGTTCATCTGGTAGTGAGATATTGGATACGGCCGGATCAAGATTCAAAGCATCGATGCGTTTCTTGATGCTATTCAGAGACCCAAGTAGTAATGTTTCTCTTCCTCTATCTGCGAATGGATCCTCCTCATCCCGGCTCACCATGAGCCTCTTTTTCTGGACAGGAGAGAGGTCAAATGTGCGCGTTTCCTGCACATCTACTTTGGTGATTTCGTCTCTGCAGGCTGCCAGACCACCGAGGGTGATGACTGCTATGAGGAGGAATGGCAGACTAGTCAGGATCAGTCGATACCCACACGTTGAGCGGTCGCGTCTGTCGTCGAGCATTGCATCGAGCCGCCTTTTGAGAGCAGAGTTTCCCCGTGCCATTGCAATGGAGAGCGCGAGGCCAACGCCAGACATGTGCCGTGGGTAGTCTCGCACGATGGCGATTAAATCGTCGGCATAGGCTTCAGGATCAGCAGTTTGTTGGATCGCCCAATCGTCAGCGGCAGATTCTTGTTCGCAACGCAGCAGACGCCAGCATATCCACGTGAGTGGATGAAACCAGAGCAGGCAGAAACTTGCTAGGGCGAGTGCATTTGTCAGGCAGTCGCGACGCGTGACGTGCGCCAACTCGTGCAGTAAAACACGTCGCACACGATTGTTGCTCCACGTGTCAGCATCTTCAGGCATCACTACGGCTGGGCTAAAGAATCCAAATGTCATGGGCATCGATGATGTGAGGCTTGTCAGCAATCGCGTGCGTTTCAGATGCGGCTGCCGCTTAATGATTCGTTCGAATTCTGCCGTGATTTTCGGGGAATGAATATGATTGAGGCGTCTGGAAGCAAGACTGAGTGACAACCAACCTATCAGCAATCGGACGCTGAAAATCATGGTGCCGACAGCCCAGACTGAAAGTGCGATTGCTGGCCAGTTGCGATCATTATTTACTAGTTGAGGCGAAGCTAGAACGACGGGGGCAGGCGACTGAGCCGTGAGCATTGTTGCTGCTTCCAGCTTTGCCGGCAGGCCACTGCTGATCGTCGTCTCCTGGTGGAGAGCAATCGGTGTAATCGCAATGGTTCTAGCAAGGTCAGGGGCAGGTCGTGTGCCTGGCAATTGCGGCAGCTGCGGCAGTTGCCAGCGAACTGAACTAAGCGTGGTGGCTGCAAGCAGCAGTGGGAGGGCGATAAATCCTGCAAGCAACAGGGCATGCTTTCGCGCAGATGAAAATCGCCGCGAGACGCTGTAGATGGCCAGAACGCCACTGAGTAAAACAGTTGCCTGCACGACAAAGTCCGCCAGGAATGGCCACCATGATTGAGCCTGATTGGTGAGTGTTTCGATGAACATGATTCAATCTTTCCGGATTGATTGTTTTTTGGCTTTTGCCACGTTGAGATGGCCAATAAGGTCATCGATTTCGTCCTGTGTGTAGTTGGCATCAGGTGAAGCAAGATGTGTCGCCAGTGCCTGGCCGAGTGAGCCATCGAAGAACGTGTCAATAATGCGATTGAGGGCAGAACGTCCTTCGCTGGAACGCGATGTGGTGGCTGAGTAGACAAATTCCCGCCCTTTTTTGCTGTGCTTCAGGTGGCCCTTGTCCTCAAGAATGGTCAGGATCGAGCGCAGTGCTGCCCGCGTCGGCGGCGACTCGATTCCCTGGAGGATCTCCGTCAATGTTGCCTCGCCCTGGCGGTAGACAATTTCCATGATCTGCCGCTCCCGACGGCTGAGTTTCGCAAGTTGGGACATGGGTTGATTTTTCAACCTTTTGGGCTGCGAGTCAATAGGAAAGATTGAAAAATCAACTTTTAATTCGTGGCTTGCAGAGATTGAATCAGTTGCGGATCGACGTTAGCTTCATGGTATGGTGTCGATGTCAGCAGTGGCCAGGCAAGGGCATGTGCATCTCTGGATGCGCGGGATCGGTGCGTCTGGAGATCCGCTGGAGGATAGTCGTGGAAAAATCACGGCTGCCGAGGCCGAGCGCGCGGACAAGTTTCGCTTTGAGCAACATCGCAATCGCTTTATTCGTGGACGGGCATTCCTGCGCGAGATTCTCGCAAGTTTCTGTGGCTGTGCTGCGCATGAGCTTCCGTTATCGACGGGGGAAGATGGAAAGCCGCTGGTGCAGGGCAGCCCGGTGGCGTTCAACCTTTCGCATTCCGGGGATGTGGCAGTGTTAGGTATTGCGCCGATGCGAGAGATTGGTGTGGACGTCGAGTGCTTTGATCGGCGTGTCGAGTGTGTGGCACTGGCTCGGCGATACTTTGCAGATTCTGAGATCAATGCGCTGGAGATGCTGGAACCCGCCGCCCAGCGCGAACTGTTTTTCCGGCTATGGACGTCTAAGGAAGCGGCGATGAAAGCGACTGGTGAAGGCCTGCGAATTGATCCGCGGGGTGTGGAGGTTTTGTTAGACTCTAATGTGCGACCGATGCGCTACGATGGGAGATTCGCTCCGTGGTATCTCGCAAATGAGGACATCCATGCTACTGGCGTGACTGTGAGTGTCGCCGCACCTGAACCCTTTTCCCTGGTATGGGAAAAGGCTGAAACGGCTCAGTCGAAATTGAGTTGATCGATCCAGTGTTCAAGAAAGAATTTCTT
>JBNMNB010000125.1:0-21675 GCA_051270635.1 Verrucomicrobiales bacterium
TGCGTCGGTTGATGCTCGAAAATTTCACGACTCTTCCGGGCGAATCCAAAGATGTCACGTTTATCGTCAACACTCGCCGCCCAGCGTTCGGCGGCGGTCGTGAAGTGCGCCTGAAAGACCGGGAGCACGAAGGCGAATGGATTGCCTGGGATGAGAAGCTGACTCTAGAATTCATCGAGAGCACCTCTGCCATTCAAACTCTGAAGATCGAACCCGCGCCCGATCTTCCAACTATCTTCTTGTTAGGCGATTCGACCATGTGCGATCAGCCCTCAGAGCCGTATGCCAGTTGGGGGCAAATGCTGCCGCGATTCTTCGAGAGTGAAGTGGCTGTCGCGAACCACGGCGAGTCCGGCGAAAGTTACAGTGCCAGTTCAGGCCGTGGTCGCATCGACAAGATCATCGACGTGATGAAACTTGGAGACTATCTCTTTCTTCAATTTGCGCACAACGACATGAAGGAGCGTGGTGAAGGCAAGGGAGCATTTCTCAATTTCAAAGAAGGGATGATCAAGCACATCACAGCGGCTCGAGAGAAAGGCGGCATCCCCGTCTTGATCACGCCGATGCATCGCCGCCGGTTCGATGATCAGGGAAAGATCATCAATACCTTCGGCGACTACCCGGAGGCTGTCCGACAGACGGCGAAAGAGCAGAAGGTGCCATTGATCGACTTGTTAGCAATGAGCGCCGAACTCTACGAATCCCTCGGCCCTGAAGGGTCTGCCGTGCTTTTCAAAGAAAGCGACGGCACCCATCACAACAACTACGGGGCCTACCAACTCGCGAAATGCGTGGTGAACGGAATCCGCGACCAACTGCCGGATGCTGCCCGTGGGCTCAAACAGGATCTCAAAGCCTACGCGCCAGGGAACCCCGATCCCCTCGACTCCTTTCGCATCCCTGCCAGCAGCACCCAATCTACCCGAAAGCCAGACGGCAAGTGATCATGACCCGGCAACCACACATCCCAAGGTTCGCTAGCCTGTTTCCAGTGTTAGCCATCTTGGTAGGATCCGCAATGTCACAGGAGATCCCTGCAGTGGACTCGTTTCGCACTGGGATTGAACCCATTCTTCAAGAGTATTGTTATGATTGTCACGGAGATGGCGCGAGCAAGGGGGAGATCGCCTTTGATGCGTTGACGACGAATGAGGCTCTGCTGGATCACGATCTTTGGCTCAAGGTTCTGAAGAACGTGCGCACGGGCTTGATGCCACCTAACAAGAAGCCCCAGCCTTCGCGCGAGGAACGACAGCAGCTGGAGAAATGGATCAAACACACGGCATTTGGTCTTGATCCGCAGGATCCTGATCCTGGCCGCGTAACCATCCGGCGACTGAATCGCATCGAGTATCGAAACACCATTCGCGATCTCATGGACGTCGACTTCAAAGCCGAGGTGGAGTTCCCTCCCGACGATACCGGCTACGGTTTTGACACCATTGGTGATGTCCTGACAGTATCTCCCTTATTGTTGGAAAAGTATCTCGACGCGGCCAAGACTATCGTTTCCGAGGCAGTGCCAACCGTCGCCAAGGTCGTGCAAGAGAAGAGCGTTCCCGGCTATCACTTTCATTCAGCCGATGAAGAGAAGCCCGACAATGGCGAGCGTCGACGAAACTATCGCAGACTCGACTTCTACGAACCCGCGACCGTTTCGACAAACGTTGGCGTGGATCGAGCGGGCAGTTATCGCTTGGAGTTGGAACTGGAAGTCAACGGCGAGTTCGATTTCGATCCTGGCAAGTGCCGTGTCGTCTTCAAACTTGAAGATCGTGAACTGCTCAAGGAAGAGTTTGGCTACTACGACAACAAGACCTTTAAGTTCTCGTTTGATGAGCAGTGGGAGCCCGGCGAACGCGGGATGACGCTTTCGTTAGAACCGCTTACGCCAATCGATCAGAAGAAGAACTCGCTTGAGATGCGCATTCACCAAGTGAAGGTGATCGGGCCATTAGAGAAAGACGGCTGGGTGCCACCGGAGAACTACGCGCGCTACTTCACTCGTCCGGTGCCTTACGATGCAACCGAACGTCGAGCCTATGCGGGTCAAGTGCTAGGAACCTTTGCCACCAAGGCCTTTCGTCGTCCCGTTGATGGAGGCACGATTGAGCGGCTCTCGGCTCTAGCAGAAAGCGTCTACACCCAACCGGGAAAGACTTTCGAAGTAGGCGTCGGGCACGCCATGGTTGCCGTTCTTGCTTCTCCCCGCTTTCTGTTCCGGCTGGAAGAACCTGCCGATATCCTTCCCGATGCCACGTCAGCCAATGTGGATGAATACGCGCTCGCTTCGCGGCTCTCTTACTTCCTGTGGTCAACGATGCCGGATGCTGAGCTGCTAGGACTAGCAGAACGCGGTGAGTTGCGGAAGAACCTAGCCAATCAGGTCAAACGGATGCTAACAGATTCCCGATCAGAACAAATGATTCGGAACTTCACTGGCCAATGGCTCCAGGTGCGCGACGTGGAAGGCATTTCAATCAACTCACGCGCGATCCTGGCTCGCGACAGCGGCCGGGAACGCGAGATCCGCGAGGAACGCGCTGCCTTTCGCGCCTTTCTGGCCCAACGCGACAAAAACATCGCAGCGGGTAAGAAGCCGGCTGATTTCCCCAAACGTCGACGCGGGCGAGATCGCGGCAGACGGATCGAACTCGACGGCAGCTTGCGCTACGCGATGCAACGCGAGACCGAGATGTTCTTCGCCAGCATCGTCCACGAAGATCGCGCGGTGACCGAGCTGATCGATAGCGACTACACCTTTCTCAATGAAAAGCTAGCAGAGCTCTACGGCATCGAAGGCGTGAAGGGTTCTGACATGCAGCGAATCAGCCTGCCTGCCGACAGTCCGCGTGGCGGCGTGCTCACGCAGGGCAGCACTCTCGTCGTGACGTCCAACCCGGATCGTACCTCACCGGTGAAGCGCGGCCTGTTCATTCTGGACAACTTTCTGGGTACGCCCGCGCCGCCACCACCGCCTAACATTCCGTCACTCGAGGCCAGTGAGGAGGACTTTGGAGATCACGACCCCACCTTGCGCGAAGCGCTGCAACTGCACCGTGAGAAACCCCTGTGCGCGTCCTGCCACCAGCGCATGGATCCTATCGGCCTCGCCTTTGAGAACTTCAACGCCATGAGCATGTGGCGAGAGAAAGAGCGCAATCAAACCATTGACGCCGCAGGCACGCTGATCACCGGCGAGACGTTTAACAGCGTTAGCGAATTGAAACGCATTCTCGCGAACGACCATCGTGTGGACTTCTACCATTGCCTCACGGAGAAGCTCATGACCTACGCGCTCGGACGCGGCCCAGAATACTACGACGTCGAAAGCATCGATCAAATTGTCGCACGCCTTGAGCGCGAAGACGGGCGCTTCTCTGCCTTGCTCATGGGCATCATCGAATCCACGCCCTTTCAAAAGATGCGCCTTACCGCAACGCAATCCTCACAAACCACTGAACCATGAAGAAGAACCGAAATCTCGCTGCCGAACGCCACCTAAGTCTTGGTCGCCGTCGCTTCCTGCGTGGCATGGGGGCCTGCATGGCCTTGCCCGCGTTCGAGTCCTTGCGCCCATCTTCTGCACTCGCTGCGCCCGTGGCGGCTGCAGGAAAGGCCGCGCCGACCCGCATGGCATTTCTCTATGTGCCTAACGGAACCATCCCTGCTGCATGGTGGCCAGAAGGTGATCACGCTAGTGATCTGCAGCTTTCTCCCACGTTGAAGCCTCTTGAGAATGTTAGGCAACAATTGCAAGTCATCTCGGGTCTGGACGACCTGAGTGCAGACCCGGGAGCCGATGGCGGAGGCGATCACGCCCGGGCTGGCGGCACCTTCCTGACAGGTGTGCGAATTAAGAAGACCGCTGGATCCGATATTCATGCCGGGATTTCGATTGATCAGGTCGTGGCAAACCAAATCGGACACCTCACCCGTTTCCCATCGCTGGAACTCACATGTGACGCTGTGCGGAAGGCGGGCAATTGCGATTCCGGTTATTCATGCGCCTACGAGTACAATCTCGCCTGGAAATCGGCCACGCAGCCACTAACACCTGACCCGAATCCGCGCTTCGTCTTCGAGCGGCTCTTTGGGGCTGGTTCGCCCAGCGAACGCGTGGGAAATCTGAAACGCCGACAGCAAGAACAGCAGAGCATTCTCGATTTCATTCTGGAAGATGCGGCGGCCGTGCAACGCAAGTTGGACGGCCGCGACCGTCAAAAGATGGATCAATACCTCACCAGCGTGCGCGAGATCGAGCAACGCATTGAGAAAGCGGAGCGCATGCCGGTTGCCAATCCAGCCGTGGAAGCGCCGGCAGGGATTCCCGACAACTACGAGGAACACATTGCGCTCATGTTTGACATGTTGATGTTAGCGTTCCAGACCGATTCGACACGCATCGCCACGATGCTGCTCGCTGGTGAAGGCAGCAACCGCACATTCACCGAGATCGGTCTTTCCGAAGGCCATCACGGCCTCACACACCATCGCAACAATCAGGACATGATCGACAAGGTCAAAGAGATCGATCTTTGGTACGTGAAGCAACTCTCAAAGTTCCTGGAAAAGATGGAGCAGACGAAAGACATCGATGGCGAATCCCTCCTAAACAATTCAATGATCGTCTACGGCTCTGGAAACGCCGACGGCAATCGCCACACGCATAACAATTTGCCAATCGTGCTTGCAGGGTCAGGTGGAGGCGTCTTTAAACCAGGACGCTACGTCAAGACCGATGCGGAGCCACTCACCAATCTCTTCCTCAGCATGGCCGATGGGATGGGTGCGGAGGGTATCGAGCGTCATGGAGATTCCACAGGACGACTTCGCGGAATTGGTTAATATCTCAACTATGAATCCGATCACACACAGCTTTCTCGCGCTCTTGGTAGTCCAGGGCATCGCATTCGCACAGAATCAGGACATCAAGAAAGACATCGCCTACGATGATGACCACGCCAGTCAGGTGCTCGACTTCTATCCGGCAACGTCGGACAAGCCTGCTCCGGTCATGATTCACATCCACGGCGGCGGATGGCGGGGCGGCTCGAAAAGCCATGTCCCTGGCTTTCTCACCAAAGCCAATGCCGAGGGCTGGCTTGCCGTGGTCTCGGTCGATTACCGGTTCACCGATGTCGCGACGCACCCCGCTCAAGTCGATGACTGTGCTCGAGCGATTCAGTTTGTCCGGCAGAACGCGAAGGCATGGAACCTGGACACCACTCGGATGGGCGTAACGGGTGGCTCGGCGGGCGGACACCTTTCCGCTTACATGGCACTCCAGGATGATGAAGCGAAGCCTGATTCCAAAGATCCTGTGGAGCGGCAGTCGTCGCGGGTCTCGTTCGCGATCCCGTTCGCGCCACCCACTGACTGGGAATTGCTGAACAGTATCCAGCACGATCACCCAGCCTATCGGCAACTGCTAGGGTATAGACCGGGAACTCCCGCCGAAGAAATGTCGGCCGAATTGAAGAAGGATGTCTCGCCGGTGAGCTTCGTTTCCAAAGATGACCCACCGATCATGATCGTTCATGGCGACGCGGATAAGATCGTTCCGTTTGAGCACGCCAAAGTGTTGGATGCGGCGCTGAAGGCAGCGAAGGTCTCGACGGAGTTGGTTGTCGTGAAAGACGGCGATCACAGCGTCGCCGGTGCCAGTGAACCAAACGCCGTGAAACGCGCCGATGCGTTCATGCGCAAGCATCTCTTGCCTGTGGAGCCAAAGTCCTGAAGCGGTTGAAGGTGCTCTTTCGGATTCCGCCAAGTCCACGAATGACCTTACAAGAAATCAGCCGCCATTTCCTAAACACAACACTGACGCTTTGCCTGCTAGCAACAGTGGCCAAGGCTGAAAAGCACGAGGCGTTCTTTGAAAACCATTGCGTCAAGTGTCATGACGGGGACTCGAAGAAAGGCGGACTCGATCTTGAAGCCCTGTCTTGGGATGCTAACGACCTAAAGACGATCGAACGCTGGGTCAAGGTGTTCGATAAGGTAGACAAGCAGGAGATGCCGCCGCCTGAGGAAGAGGATCGCCCTGATGCAGCGACGCGCTCGGCCTTCTTGACAACGCTGCACAACGAGTTGCATACCGCTAGCCTTGCGAAACAACAAACCGACGGACGCGTCGTGCTTCGCCGACTCAATCGGGTGGAGTATGAGAACACCTTGCACGATCTGCTAGCCGTGGATCTGCCGTTGCGGCACTACTTGCCAGAGGACGCGTCATCTCACGGATTTGACAACGTCTCCGAGGGCTTGCGGCTGTCGATGCTGCACATGGAGCAGTACCTGGAAGCCGCCGATGCCGCCATCACGGCGGCCCTTGATCTGCGTCCCCGGCCGGAACCGATCAATCGACGTCTGCGTTATCACGATGAGGAAAGTGTGATCGATGATCAGAAGAAGAACGGGAAAGATCAGTGGCGATCATTCCGAGTATCGCCGGACGCGGTGGTGATCTTCGATGACAATTCGCCAACCGCGGTGCGGCAGTTCACCTTTCGCGAGCGCGGGCGCTATCGGATTCGGGTTTCAGCGCAGGCCGTTCAGGCAGCTGGTCGTCCCGTCTGGCTGAAGATCTATTCGACCAACTGGAAGACGCGAAACTTGTTAGGCTATTTCGATTTGCCTGCCGATGGGAAGCGCGAGGTCGAAGTGATCGCCGATATCGAGCAGGGCGAGCTGCTCGAACTCAAACCCTACGACACCAACTACGACGACGAAGGCAAGGCCTTGTATGGCCGAGATGCTTACAGCTATGGCGGACGCGGCATCGCGATCGAATGGATCGATGTCGAAGGCCCACTCGTCGAGAGCTGGCCGCCGCCGAGTGTGGCCCGCTTGTTAGGTGATTTGCCGATCGAGCCTATCGCATCGACCAAGCCACATCCTCGCAAACCCGCTTTCGCTATTGCCGTCGACCAACCGCGACTTGCCGCAGAGAAACTCCTGCTCGATTTCGCTTCACGTGCGTTCCGCCGACCCGTATCAGCCATCGAGATTAGGCGTTACGTCAGTCTCGCGCAAAGCGGACTCGATAAAGGCAGCTCTTTTGAGAACGCCATCCAGATGGCGATCCGCGCCATACTGACCTCCCCCAGGTTTCTCTTTCTGGAAGAACGTCCCGGCAAACTCGACGACTGGGCACTGGCTTCCAGACTGTCTTACTTTCTCTGGAGCACCTGCCCGGATGAAGCGTTGTTAGAGTTGGCCGCAAAGAATGTCTTACATCAGCCCGAAATCCTGCATGGTCAGGTCGAGCGACTGCTGAACTCGCCCAAGGCCGATGCGTTCAGCGAGAACTTTACCGGCCAATGGATCGAACTGCGCCAGATCGATTTCACTCAGCCTAATAAGAAGCTCTACCCCGAATTCGACGATCTTCTGAAAGCCGCCATGCTCGGAGAGACCAAGGCTTTCTTCACAGAACTGCTGCGCGGCGATTTGAGCCTAACCAATTTGATCCACTCCGACTTCATCATGCTCAATCGCGTCCTGGCCGAACACTACGGAATCGACGGCGTGACCGGAGAAACGTTCCGCCGTGTGCCGGTGCCGGAGGGGAGTCATCGCGGCGGCCTACTAACACAGGCAAGCGTGCTCAAGGTGACAGCCAACGGCACCTCCACCTCACCTGTCATTCGCGGTGCTTGGGTATGGAAGCGCTTGTTAGGCGAACCTGTGCCGCCGCCACCTGCTGACATTCCCACCTTTGAACCAGACACCCGAGGTGCCACGACGATTCGCGAACAGCTCGCCAAACACCGAGCGCTGCCTGCTTGTGCCACCTGCCATGATCGCATGGATCCTCCTGGCTTCGCGCTGGAAAACTTCGACGCTATCGGCGGTTGGCGCGAACGCTATCGCGGGGAAAAGGGAGATTCTTCCGAGCGGAAATTTCGCGGGCGCAAGATCTGGGAATACAAGCTCGGCCCAGCCGTTGACGCCACAGGCGAACTAATAGATGGACGTCGATTCTCTAACATTGATGAACTCAAGCAACTGCTCTTGGAACGCAAAGATCAGGTAGCCCGAACCCTGATACAAGACTTGCTCGTGTATGCGACCGGCGCGGGTGTGCGATTTGCCGATCGAGCAACCGTGGAAAAGATCCTCGCACGCCTGCAGTCAAACGGTGGCGGTTTACGCACGATCATTCACGCAATCGTCCAAAGCGAAGTTTTCCAATCCAAGTAACTGTCGAACAAGCATGAACCATTCCCTCAACACTTTCCCTCGCCGCAAGTTTCTCCAAGGTGCCGGCGTGGCCCTGTCCTTGCCGATGCTCGACGCCTTACTGCCGAAGGCACGCGGCGAAGATGCCCCGCCTTCCGGCAAGAAGATGGTATGCATCTGCACCTCGCTCGGACTGCATGCACCCTTCCTGTTTCCTAACGAAACGGGCGCGGACTACGCGCCAACGCCCTATCTCGAACTGCTCAAAGAGCACCGTGCTGATTTCACTCTGTTCTCCGGACTCTCACATCCCGATCAAACCGGAGCCAACGGCCACACCTCGGAGATGACCTGGTTGACCTCGGCACGGCACCCTGGCTTGGGCGGCTTTCGAAACACGGTCTCACTCGACCAACTCGCCGCCGAAAAGATCGGATTGCAAACGCGGTATCCGTCGCTGGTGCTGGGCACCGGCAGTCCGAGCCTCTCCTACACTCGTGGCGGCGTGATGATCCCTGCCGAAAGCCGCCCGTCTCGGGTCTTCGCCAAGCTGTTCCTCGACGGGACCCCTGACGACGTGAAACGACAACTGCAGAAGCTGCGCGAGGGGCAAAGTATCATGGACACCGTTAGAGACGAAGCGCGCTCATTCACGCGTCGCGTGGGTGCTGCCGATCGCGACAAGCTCGATGAGTATTTCACGTCGGTGCGCGAACTCGAACAGCGCCTCGTCAAGTCCGAGGCCTGGGTGCAGAAGCCCAAGCCAAAGATCGACGCTGAACCGCCGCGCGACATCACGAACGGAAGCGATCTGATCGGCCGCATGCAGCTGTTGTTCGATTTGATTCCGTTAGCCTTGCAGACCGACTCCACGCGTTTGATCACCATCTTCTTGCAAGGCGCCAACGCCGTGCCCCCGGTCTCGGGGGTTACGATCGATCACCACAACCTCTCCCACCACGGCCAGGAGCCTGACAAGATCGCCCAACTTCGACTCATCGAAACCGAGCAGTTCCGGGTCTTCAGCAGTTTGATCGACAAACTTAGGAAGAAGCAGGAGAAAGGTAAGTCACTCCTCGACGACACGATGGTGCTCTTCGGCAGCAACCTGGGCAATGCCAACTCTCACGACACGCGCAACCTTCCCATCCTGCTCGCAGGGGGCGGTTTCAAGCTCGGCCAGCACACCGCTTTCGATCCCAACAAGAACGCGCCGCTCTGCAATCTCTACGTTTCGATGCTCAAGCAGCTTGGAATCGAAACCGACGCCTTCGGTTCCAGCACTGGCACTTTAACCGGGATGAGCCCCACGTGAACCACTGGATTGCTTGACAGCTAAAAACTTTTTCACCTTGAAGTGAAGTCAGTGTGTCAGGATTTCCTCAAATCGTAGCACATGAGCTTGTCCTGTTCACGCAGGTAGAGTCGTCCATTGGCCACGACCGGGTGTGCCCAGCTTTCGCGATCCTTGAACGCAGGTTTGAAAGAGCCCTTGATGCGATAGGCTTCCTTGGTGGCTTCGATGAGAACGACTTCGCCACTTTGATAGCGGAAGATTAGATGACCATCAGCAGCAACGACAGCGGCAGAACCTTTGCCTTCCCCGCGAGTCTTGCCCCCCCAAGCGACCTCACCATCCTCCATCCTCACACAAATCGGAAAGCCCTCGTTGTGTTTGTGGCCACAATAGATGTGCCCATCAATAAGAACCATGCCGCCGTGGTGATTCTGCAGCTTCTGTGACTTGAGGAAATACTGCTCTTCGGCTTTAATCCCGTTGCCCTCTTTCGAAAGCTTGAGCAGCGCTGACCCGGTGCCATAGCCGGTGGAACAGAACACATGATCGCCCGAGACAATCGGCGTAGAAATATTCGCAGTGTCGTTCGCCACGGCATTGTAATGCCATAGATACTTGCCGTCGCTCGCGCGGATGCTAACGAGTCCCCGTCCTGTCAATTGCACATACTGTTTCACACCACCGCCCGTGGATATCACAATCGACGAATAGCCTGCCCCGTCCTTACCACGATCTCCCAGTTCCTTCGGCATAGCAGAGCGCCAAATCTCTTTCCCCGTGAGCTTATCCAGCGCCACGATCATGGCCTCCTTAGAACCAGGAGTGCAAAGGAGTCGGTCGTCGTCCACTAACGGACACTCACTGTAACCCCACCCTGACATCATCTTGCCACCGAAGTCTTTGTCGAAACGCTTGCTCCAGAGCTTGTCACCCGTGGCAACGTTGCAGCAGACAAGGTCGCCATCTTTTCCGACGCCATAGACGCGATCTCCATCGACGACCGGTGTCCCATTGCTTTCACCCGAAGTTCCAAAGGCGGTGGTCCAAAGAACGTTCCCGTCCTTCTCGCTCTTGGCGATGAGGCACTCGCCATCCTTACCCTCAGGTCGACCTAGCGTGAAGATGCGTCCATCAGCCACCGCAATGCTAGAAAAACCCTTGCCACAGCCGTCTGTTTGCCAAAGCAGCGGCGGCCCTTCTTCTGGCCATTCCGTCAGCAAACCTTTCTCAGCAGAGATGCCGGTGCGATCAGCGCCACGCCAGCCCGGCCAATCGGCAGCGAATGCGGAGGAAATGAGAATGCCAAGGCTCGCGAGAGCAGAGATAGGGAATGAATTGGGTTTCATAGAGTCGATGTTAGGACCCTCTCAGTTTGCGTTGAAACAGAGCCGTTGCAACGACTTACTGGCTCGACTTCTTGGCTTCCCAAAGCGTTACCGAGCCGGACGAGTTCTCGCCTACGGAATTGCATAAGCGTGCGTGTGGTTCAATGAACTCCGCGCACCACCACCCGCTTTTCGCGAAACTTGACGAAATCCGCCCCGTTCCTTGGACTGCGAGCAGCCTACTGCTGTGGGCCGTTGCCAGCAGGCTGGCTCACTAAAAGCGGCAGGGGCCAACCGCAGCCCGAAGCGCCGCCTATCCATGAGCGAACCTATTTCCGTGCCAGGTGAAAGAGGTGTGGATCACTTCACAGCCTTCTTCGTCAAGCAGCGAGAGAGCCAGACCGCTCACGGTCTCGATGCTCGGCGCATGCGCGGTGATCAACACCTTCCGTGACCTTCCGCCGAACGCCACCAAACACGACGACATGCTCGGGCAGTCGGAAGACGCTTGTTACCCCGAATACTACAATTCGCTGGTGATCGTCCCTCAACTCTGGTGTCATCTAGAGTCGACGGGAGTAGTAGAAATTCCTGTATTGGTTCGCCTGGAACCCTAGCTCTCTCCTCCCTAACATGAAACCGCACTTTTCCGCTATTGTTTTTAGCTGCCTCATCGCAAACTCGGCCTTTGTTAGTGCGCAAGTCCAAGCCCCTCCCAAGGTTAAGGAGTCTGCCATAGATTTTTCAAGGGCACGGTCTCTGCTAGAAAAGGAACGCGGCGGGCAGCAGCTTTCACAAGATGAGCGAGAGTATCTGAATCGTGCCAAAGCCTTTCGTAGGAACCAACAAAGGCATGGCCAGCCGGGAGCTGCAGGTCCCAGGCAGCGCATTGCTCCGGAACGCCTGTTGCCGCTCACTGACATGTCCGCCGAGGATCGCTATGAGGGCGAAGATGGCGGACTCTACGGTGGCGGTCGCAACACCCCACCCGAAGCTCTCTCCAAGACAGCAGCAGCGGCTCTCGCAAAGATCAAGCCACTCGACCAAGCCGGTAAGCCCGCCGCCGATGGGTACATCGTCTTCGTTTCCATCAGCATGTCAAACGCCACCCAGGAGTTCTCACGCTTCAAGGAGCTTGCGGATAGTTCCTCCTTAAAGTCGACGAGTGTCAGGATTGTCGATTGCGCTCAGGGAGGCCAAGCCATGGCCCAGTGGGTGCCGCCGGACGCTCGCCCTTGGAAGGTTGCGCAGCAAAGGCTCAAAGCAGCTGGCGTCACTCCAGCGCAAGTCCAAGTCGTTACTTCAAGAACACGGCAAGAAACTGGAAGGCGATACGTTGAAAGTATTGCATAATGCGAGATTGGAGTTTCCCAACCTGAAAGTCGCTTACCTGGGGAGCCGCATCTGGGCTGGCAACGCCACCAGCCGCCTCAACCCAGAACCCTATGCCTACGAGAGCGCCTTCATCGTGCGCTGGCTCATCCGCCGCCAGATGGAAGGTGACGCTGAACTCGCCATGACGAACACACCCTTGCTTCTATGGGGGCCGTATCTTTGGGCGGAGGGCATGAGGGGCCGCAAAGCTGATTCGCTCATCTGGGAGCGCGCCGACTTCGCTGGCGACGGTGTCCATCCGAGCAAGTCCGGACGCCAGAAAGTGGCGGAGCAACTCCTCGATTTCATGACGACTGACACTCTGGCGAAACCTTGGTTCACAAAGCCATAACGATACAAAAAATGAAAAGAGTGATGCCACGATGGCTTGCGATCCAGCTACTCATCGTTGGGACGGCGACTGTCTTAGCAGCCGAGCCGTTGGTGATTGAGCTATGGCCGGGAAAGGTGCCCAATGAAATCAACAGCAACATCGGCAAGGAAAGAGAGCGCCTGTCCCCGAAGCTCGATCGCAAGCAAGTCGAAGTCACCGAGCAGACGCGGTTGATCACCAACGTGACCAAGCCGATGATCACGATTCACCGGCCAGATAAAGACAAAGACACCGGAACGGCTGTGCTGATCTGTCCTGGTGGTGGTTATTGGGATCTTTATTGGCAATTGGAAGGAGAGGAAGTCGCGACCTGGTTGAACTCGATCGGCGTGACTGGCATTATTCTCAAGTACCGCGTTCCCCGCCGCCCAGACGAACCAAAGGATGAGCCCGCGCGTCGACCGCTCCAGGATGCCCAACGCGCCGTCAGCCTCGTTCGCAGCAATGCTAGCGAGTGGAGCATTCGCTCTGAGCGAATTGGCATCATGGGCTTCTCAGCAGGAGGACACCTCGCCGTGGCCACGGCGACGAACTTTGAGAAACGCACTTACGAGTCCGTTGATGACGTGGACAAGATCAGTTGTCGGCCCGATTTCGCGGTGGCGGTCTATCCGGGTTACCTGAAGCCGAAAGAGAAGGACGAACTCGCTCCCTGGCTGCGCGTCCCCGCTGGAACTCCCCCAGTCTTCCTTGCGCATGGAGGAGAGGACATCATCAGCCCGCCGGAACATAGTGTGGTCATGTATCTTGCGCTCAAGCGTGCTGATGTACCCGCAGAATTGCACATCTATGCTAGAACAGCTCATGATTTCGGAGTCCGCAGTCAAGGCCGTCCCTACTCGACCTGGACAAGGTCTTGCGCTGATTGGATGCGCGATAGTGGTTTCCTTAAGATCGACGAGAACGAATAGTCTAGTGGCATTTCAATGATGCGTGCTCCCTTTCACTTATGGCTTGTTCTAGTTCTGATCCTGATAGCTCGGGACGGCCGGCCTGTGCGCGACGATGCCCGCGTCCCATCATTCCTTTTTTCACAATCACTCACTCAAGGAGCCCGAACCACGGTCGGGCCAGATAGAAACACTCGGTACGCAAACTGCAGCTCACTCAGTTCAAGCGGTTGAGCCCCGCTGAGCTCGCAATTGATCACATCCAGATTGATGCAGCCATGGCTCACGCCTTCTCCCGCGTCGGCATCGTCGGGTCCGTCCCAGTACTTCATGCCGCCGGCCGGAAACCTCTCGGGCGAAGGCGATTGGAGCACGGACAAGATCGAGGCACTTTCGCCGATCATCTCCATCCAGACACCGGCACCTCGATCCATGGCGGCCATGGGACGCCAGGTCTTGCCGAGATTGTCGTGGCACGAGTCGCCGATCCCAACCCGCAACGGCATGAAAATCCCGGCGCTGGAGCGCATGGCCCGCAGCCACTTGTCGTTCACATCCCACCACACCGAGACGTAGTCGATCGGACCGGTGTCCCCGAATCTAAGCTCCATGTCGACTTCGTACAGGTCCCCTTCGAAACGCATCTTCTTTCGAATACCTACGTTCCCGCTCGTACCATCAATGATCGGAATCAGCTGCCCTGCTAGGGTGACTTCCGAACCGGCAATCGCAGCCGTGACGTCGGAATTGGTCTTTCCATAGTGGGCCAGCTGGAAGGCGTTATTGACCGTGATGTTGTCGAAGTGCATGCAGGTCGGATGAGGGCCCTCGCCCGGTCGGTCGAACCGATCGAGCCTGCCTGGGCCAAAAATCTCCACCTGGCGCACTGCGAATCCACCCGCCCGCTCAAGATGCAGGCGGTAGGTGGAAGTGGTTACTTCGATGCCTATGTCAGTTTCACGAATTTCCATGGCCTACCTGCAGGTGATGTCAGTTCAGGTCGCTCGTTTGGGCGCAGACCACTTCAACTCCATGAAACGCACGCATACTGGGTTGGCCACTTGCACGCTGGCTCCGGTTGGCGTCAATGCTCCGGTCGCCTGATCGATGCGAAACACGATCACGTTGCCCCCCGATTGATTCGCGACCAGCATGAATTTCCCCGTTGGTTCAATGGCGAAATTGCGCGGTGTCTTGACTCCCGTGCCCTGATGGCCGACTGCCTTCAGTATGCGCGTTTGCGGGTCGATCGAGAAGATCGCGATCGAGTTGTAGGGATCGCGGTTTGAGACATAGACGAATTTGCCTGATGGATGCACGACCGTTTCTGCCGTGCTCCCCCCTTTGCGAACTACATCACTGGGCAGGGTGGACAGCACTTGTCTCTGTGTGAGGACGCCTTTGCCCGCATCATAGTCGCAAGCGATAATCGTCAGGTTGGACTCGCCGTTGACATAGGCGCTCTTGCCGTCGGGATGCCAGGCGAAGTGGCGCGGACCGGTTCCCTTTGGCGTTTGGAACGCGCCGTGAGGGGTCAGCGTTCCCTTGCCGGCGTCGAAGGCGTAGATGACGACCTTGTCCAGCCCCAGGTCGCAACAGAGGGCGAACTTGTTAGCCTTGTCGACGTGAATCGAATGCCCGTTCTTCCGGGGACCCTCGTGTTGCTGGAATGACGAGGCTTTGTCGAGCTTGCCGTCAGGCTTGATGGGAATGCTAATGCAGCTCCCACCCGAGTAGTTGGCGGCCAGGACGTTCCTGCCCGTCGGATCGACGACGAGATGGCACGGCGCCCCGCCTTGAGTAGGCTGCGAGTTGAGAAAGGTCAGCTTGCCTGTCTTGTCGTCGATGGCAAACGCGCTGACCGTGGCCTGTCCTTCGTTGACCGCGTAGAGAAACTTCTTGTTAGGATGAAACGCCACAAACGAAGGGCTGCTCGTCTCGCCCGCTAGCGTCACCGCGGAGAGCGAGCCGTCTTCGAGATTCAACTCGCATTAATAGATGCCCTTGCTTTCATTGTCTGTGTAGGTGCCAAAGTAGACGCGGTATTTCATTTGTGCCTGGGCGGATGTGAAGACTCCAATGAGGAGGAAGGCGGCGAAAGGAAGGCGAAAGTTCATGGATTCGGTTTGGTTTAGGAGGTAACGATGTTAGGCCTCGTGGCGAGGGCCCTTGTCCTTGGAGCAAGGCCAGCAGTTCCTCCGGAATCAGTCAACTCTCCGTCAACGTATTTCGTTGCTTTCGCTTGCCACTTTGAAAAAGGCTGCTCGCAAATGTCCCCCAGGTTGGGTAATCACTTCCCAACATTAATCCCAGAGGCAAAGTGAGTTACCTCGAATCTTTCACAAATTGATCATGGCCACTTGGGTGGTTGCGTTCACCGCCATCACAACTGAACGGGACGATTGGCAGCACTGGCGGATTCGATCAGTTAAAGGAAGTCGAGATTCGAGCCATGGAGCTAAAAGAGGGGAAAAACCGCTTACTGATGCGTCTGGCTGGTGCCCTTGATGGAGAACTCGTCGACTTGCGTCTGATCCGCCTTAGACCAGTCGACGACCCAAATCTAAGTTCGGCGGGGGAATACGGTAAAGACCCAGCTCCGATCTTCCTCTCGTTATCTGGGTTCCACTTGCGGCCGGTCGACCTGTTGCGGGCTGGCGAGATAGCGGAGCAAGTCGCGCACCTGTTCGTCGTTGAAGGTGGCAAGCATTCCCTCCGGCATCATTGATGTGCTAGAGGTGTGGATCTCGGCTACGTCGGCGAGAGGCACGTGCATGCGGGCCTCTTGCATGCGCAAGTCCAGGAACTCGTCGTCTTGGTGGATGATGAACCCGCCGAAGAACTTGCCACTCTTCGTCAGTACCGTCGTCAATCGAAAGGCCTCATCAATGGTAGCGTTAGGATCGATCAGGTTGCTCAAGACGTAATCGGTGTCCTGGCGTCCCGACCCGGTAAGGTCGGGGCCAAGGTCGTTTCCTTCGCCGAAGAGCATGTGGCACGAGGCGCAGGTTTTATCAAAGAGGACCCGCCCGGCGCGAGCGTCACCGGTCTCAAGATAATCCGGAGTCATCTTGCCCTTCAGTCGGGCTAATTGGTCGGCCTTCAACAGGCTACTCGCATCGTCCTTCCAGAGCGCCGTGATGCGTTTCGTGATCTCGGTATCGCCGTAGTGGCGGAGCTGTTGCAGAGCGAAGACCGATACGTCGTTCCGGTCGACCGCCCCCGCATCAATGGCCCCAAGCAGCGCCATCGCGAAGTCGCGGCGCGTTCCCAGGACGCCAACGGCGGCCTGTCGTTCAGCGAGATTGAACTCGGCGTAACGATCGAGCAAGGTGCGTGCGGAATCGTCTTCGCTTCGCACGGCGAGTGCCTGAATAGCATCTTTGCGAAGAGCGGGCGAGTCATTGACCAAGTCATGTAGCATCGAGACTGGCACTCCCACATCGAGTTTCAGGAGCGTGCGGAATGCTGCGCGGCGTTCGTCCTCCGGGAACTGCGCGCCCAGCGCCTTTGCTCGCAAATCTGCTAACGCTTGTTCATCTCCGAATACCGTGGCCAAGCGCACCGCAATCGATCGCAGCTTCGGGTCGGCACTGGCTGAAACTTGCCGATAAAGCGCCTCCCATGAAGGGGGCGCCGTCTGTTGACCCCGTTCGTCGAGGGCATCGAGCGCTCCGCCGAGGAGATCGAGACGAACCGCTTCGACCGGTGTCCGAGCAACCGCGCTGAAGACCTCCTCGACGGCGGGATGCTTGTCATCGAGCGCCCGGCGCGCGATAAACCGGCGCAGGATCGGAATCTTGGCATCGGAAGCCAGACGGAGAGCCGCTTCCCGATTCGCCATCACCAGCGGTTCGAGGCCATACCAGATCATCAGCGGAAGATGCGGGTCCTGGGCGTCGCCAGCATGAGACGCTAACCCTTTGGCGATATTCATCCGATCCTCAAGCTTCAATCTTTGTAGCGTACTTGCCAGAGCGAGCCGGACTTTCGGAGATGGATCATCCTTGGCGAGCCGAGCCATCGCAGCGAGCGTTGCCTGACTTGGCTGTGTCTTCTTATCCACGAGGAAACAGATCACCCAGCGGCGCACGTGCTCGCTTGGATGATCGAGAAGCTCAACCAGGGCGGCCTCGTCGAAGGCACCGATGACGAAGAGTGTCCATAGCGCTCGCAGTCGGTGCGTCTCGTCCGTAGCGCTTTCAAACATCTCCCGCAGTCGGCCTTGCGCAGCGCCCACATCCTGTCCCGCCGCCGCCCTCTCATGGAGGATCCGCCGGGCGTGGCGCACGAACCATTCGTTTGGATGTACGTGTAGACCCGCAAGATCGAGATCCGACAATCGCTTCAAGTCGATGTTTCGCTTTTCCGGTTGTCCGAAGACGACCTTGTAGAGGCGGCCGCTGCTGCGATGGCTTCCATCGCTGTCGTGACACTCGCCGAATTCATGCCAGTCAGAGACATAGACGCCGCCATCCGGGCCATACTTGATCGTCAAGCCACGGAACCAGGGATCGTTTCCGAACAGAAAGTCATCGGAGTGAACGCCGGTGTAAGTGGACTTGTTAGGCACCAACCGATCGTTGTTGACCCGGTTTCCGTGAAGATTGTTAGTGAAGAACGTGCTGCGGTACTTCGCAGGCCAGTTGTCGCCGAGATAGATCATTGCGCCGCAGTGCGCATGTCCGCCACCAGCGACCGAGTGGCGTTCGTCGCTGCTATCTCTAGACTTGTGCCAGACACCTCCTCCCCAATGCAAATGGTCGGTGATCGACTGGATGAGGCCGTAGGCGTAGCGATGGTTGCGATCGCCGGAGCGCGACTGACACTTCATGCCTGGGACGATGTGCCAGAGGTGTGCGATGACCGTATTCGCTGTGAACAGGTCGCCGTACTCGTTGAAGTCGGCGCCCCACGGATTGATCATGCCCTCCGCGACGACCTCAAAGGTGCGGTGCACCGGGTGGAACCGCCAGATGCCTCGTGTCATCGGCACGCGCTCTCCCCGAGCGGTTCCGGGCGGGCCGACGAAGGAAGTCGCTTGGATACCGATCGCTCCATAGAGCCAACCATCCGGTCCCCAGTGGAAGTTGTTGAGGACGTTGTTCTGAGTGCGAACGAATCCATCCAGGACGACGACGGGTTCAGAATCGGGGACGTCGTCGCCGTCGAGATCCGGGATGAAGCTGAGTTCGGGCGTGTTGGCGATCCAGACCCCGCCGTGTCCGATCGCGATCCCGCTTAGATAGCGCCCTTTGTTCCAAAACACTGTTCGCTTGTCGAATCTTCCGTCGTGATCGGCATCCTCGAAAATCAAAATCCGGTCCGATCCCGTCTCCTGCTCGAAGTAAGGATGCGAATAATTCTCGACAACCCACAGCCGACCGCGGTCGTCAAAGTCGAAGGCGATGGGACGCCGGAGGTCGGGCTCTCCCGCGAAAAGTGTGACATTGAATCCCTCCGGCACCGTGATGCGCGCCAGCGACTCCTCCGGCAATAGGGAGACATCGTTAGGGTCTTGCGTGTCGACGACACCCGGCGGAAGATCGTCCGCCTCCGATGTGCAAAGAATTGCGAGCGCGAAGAGGACTTGAGTAAAAAAGTTGGGACATTTGCTCATCGTTAGGTTCTGATTCGGTTCAGGCTGATCGGCTGCACGCGGAGTCGGGGTTCCTCACGCCAGTCTAGGGCGAACTTGCGGGCTTGGTCTCGAAGGATGCGTTGCATAATGTAGTATGGGAGAGTCCGTGAGAGCGCGATCCTATCGTGTAAACGGTTATTTCTCTCTCAAAAAAACATAACTTTTCAAACTGACCGATCGGCAACGCCAATCGGTAGCCTGTCACTCAGACGTGCGGATCAGAAAGTCGAAAAGTTCGCCGTAGCGTTTGCCGTCCAGCATGATATCCATCGGGATCATCTGCACGCCGCGCGCAGTCGCGTCACGATTCACGGTCAGTTTTACCTTAACGCTTTGGCGACTCTCCGCATCGACCGTGCCTTCCATTACCGCCGGCTCGGCGGTCACGCCAAGGGGCAGCTTCAACTCCACGCGATGTCGCTGGGGTGAATCCCGGAAATTCCGCACCGTCACCGCTACTTCCTGGACGTCGCCCTCGCTGAAGTCGACACGATACGGGAAGGCCGACACCCAGTAGGGGTCGAACAAGTATTCGTAATCCTTGTCGGGCAGCAGGTCTTGATACAATGTGATGATCTCTTTCGACCATTCGTGGTAGCGATCGAGAAACGCCGCAGGGTCATTCATGACATAGGAATGGCTTCCCATCACAATGTCAGGGTTGAGGTCTTTCAGGTATCGGCTTCCATAAAGATAGCCCTCTTCGAAGATCGCGCTGTTGCGGGCGACGACGCATTCATGCCCGTTCTGCGATTCGTCGGTCGCATTGCCAAAGAGGTTATCCCCGGTGAAGGCGATCCGCTTGCCGTCCAACTCCAGCCACAGGCAACAGCCGAATTCCGTCTGTCCCGGCATCCAATCGACCTGGATCTTGTAGCCCTCCCACTCGATCGTTTCGCCATCACGAAACCCCTTGTCGATCTTCATGCCGTCAAAGCCGTCGGAGTAGAACGATACCAGTGCCGCGTAGTCATACCGCCGTGGGTTCTCACACTTATCGACGATGCGATCGAGCGTCCACGCTTGGGCGCCGTAGTGTTCCTTAAGTGTGGGGCCTAGCAGAAAGTGATCGCCGTGCATGTGCGAGATCCAGAAGGCGTCAATCTCCTTGAGCCCGAGATGTCGGCGCATATCGAGTATCATCTTATGCAACATCAGTTCCGGAAACAATCCGCAGTCGAGGACTAGCCCTTTGCCGTTGTCAGAAATGATGATGGCGAAGTTCTTCCCTTGGGTCTGATGGCTGAGCTTGTAGAGATGCGGTGTCACTTGGCTGATCAAGGGCATCGCGGTTGGCGTTGAGATCGAGTCACGCTCCTCTTCTTTCGAATCGAACACCGGATAACCGCGGATATAGCTGGCGCGAAACGTTGTCAGTTTCTTCTGGTAGAGTTCCAATTGTGTTTGCGGGTTCCGGATGGCAGTACCGTGAGAGGGCAGCGCTAGGTCGGGGTGCTCATCTGTTAGTATCCCAACCGATTCGAGCAGGGTGTCGATGCCTTTGGCGAAACCGTAGTCCCACTCCGAATCGAACCATGTCGTCATTTTGGCACCATTGTGCATAACGTCTCCGGTGAACGCGATCGACTTGCCGTCCCGGCGAATCACATAGCTCATCCCTCCGGGAGAGTGTCCTGGAGTGGGGAGGCAATGAATCTCATAGCTGCGCCACTTGAAGACCTCCTCCGGGGCAAGCGCTCGATCAAGCTTGATCGGATTCTGGGGAGGACGCACGTAACTCGCGCCGTGGACTGAAAACTCGTCGCTCAAGTTCGGGGACCATTTGCGGAATTTGCCAGGATTCTCAAACAAGGCCTGTTCCGCCTTTGGCGCTGCGATCTTGGTCATGCTGCGATCGACGCGCCCGATTCCCTGACACTGTTCGCGATGGTGATGAGTGAACAGGATCCACTCGATAGCATTCACACCAATGTCCCCCAGATGTTCCAACACGCTGCCGTCACCAAGGTCGATCAGCAGCGCAGCGTCGCCGTCGCGCAGGACATACGCATTGCAGGTGTCGGTACTGACGAACAGATCGGGGTGCGCTTTCGGGTCGAGCGGACGCAAGCCAGACGCTGGTGCCAACTTCTCCTGGGCAGCGACGCTCCCAATGAACAGAGAAACGGCCACCAGGTAGAGGGCTGCCAGTGATCGCATTGACCTCGTTAACATCAAACGATTCAGTTTCGCATGCACATGGCCAATGATGAACAAGTGCGTTCTGCGGGTCAATCGCTCAGATTATTCCGGGTGTGAATGAAAGCGGTGGTCAGGCAGCTTTCTCCTGCCAGAAGGTTCGCCACTCATTGTTCGCGCGCATCACGCGGAGCTGGGCCATGTCGGCTGCGGTCTCTTTCTTCCACCACGCTCCGGGGATTTTCAGCCGCTGCTGGAGCAGGTGTCGGTGGGTGCTCTCGACCTCCCCGGAGCCTATTGGCAGGTACGGCGCTTGCGCTTGTCGGCCTTCTTTGCAGGATCCGATACATCCGCGGCTTCTTTGAACTCGACGATCGGCAGCATCGATCCGTCCAGCTCGGTGACCTGGACCGCTGCGGCCTCCT
>JBNMNB010000126.1:0-21650 GCA_051270635.1 Verrucomicrobiales bacterium
GTTGCAGAGGACGAAGTAGAGTCAGAGCTGCGACACCTTTTTTCCATATTCCAACGCTAGGCCAGTGACGGGGATATCTGACGATTCGATCGAACTCTGTCCTGACTGTCGCACCCCCATGACAGGGTCGGTGGAGGGAATGTGCCCGCGATGCCTGCTCTCAGATGCCTGGGCAGACGACTCCTCCAGTGGTGGAGCAGGTGGAGGAAAGGATGACATTGCTAATGCCGACTATTCTCTGGAATACTTGCGACCACTTTTCCCGAATCTCGAAATCAAGGAACTGATTGAACGTGGTGGGATGGGAGCCGTTTACCTGGTTCGGCAAAAAGGACTGAACCGTCTGGCCTGTCTCAAAGTCCTCTCTCCCAGTCTGGCAAATGATCCGGAGTTCGTCGAAAGATTCCGTCTGGAAGCAGAGGCGATCGGGCAATTGAATCATCCTCACATTGTCACCGTTTTTGATGCCTCGAAGGTGGAAGATGTACTCTACATCCTGATGGAATATGTAGAGGGCAGCAACCTGAAACAATACAGTCAGGATCACGCCTTGAGTTCTGACGAAGTGATTGGGTTGTTGCAGCAGGTGGCATCCGGGCTGGCGGTGGCGCATGACAGGAAGATTATCCACCGCGATATCAAGCCCGCAAACATCCTCATTGAGGCACTCAGTGGCAAGGCAAAATTGTCTGACTTTGGTCTGGCGAAATTGGAGGGTGCTTCTCTGTTGAGCGGATTGACATCGGTTAGCCTTACCATCGGGACTCCACGCTATATGGCACCTGAGCAATGGGAGAGCGCCAGGGAGGCTGATCGAGCATCAGATATCTATGCCATGGGTGTGGTTTTCTACGAGCTCGCCACAGGAGCGATGCCGACCGGAAGATTTGAGGTTCCTTCGAAACTTACGGATGGGCGGTATTCGAGTCACTTTGATCAGATCATCTGTAAGGCACTGGCGTCGAAACCGGAAGACCGCTACCGTAACGCAGGAGAAATGTGCCGCGCGGTCGCAGATGGGAACAAGGTTTCGAGTTTCAGCAAGAGGACACGGCTAACGATTGGTTTAGCGAGTCTAGGCATTGCCGCTACTGTGGGATTCAGTTTCTTCCTTGCTTCACCGTTGGGGAAAAAGAGACCACTGGCTGGCCAGCCGATTCCTTTAGCGATAGTTGATCCTGCAGAAGATCTGGCTTGGAAGACAATCTACACCGCAAAGGCTCAATACTTCAGGGGATCAGTGGCTGAAGGCTCGCTGGGCAGGTCGTTGGCGATTCTGGACGACCGCGTGATTGCTGGTGCTCCTCAAGGAGGAATTAAGCGGAACGATATCACGGGTAGCGGCTACGTGATGATTAAGCGCACAAGGAATGACCCCACTTCCGATCGCATGGAGTTCGACAGATCAGCACCGATCGTCCTTACTGCGGCCGATTCCGATTGGGGAGACATGTTTGGCTACGAACTGGCGACCAGCAGGATCGAGGAGGAAGGGCAGCAGTATGTTGTGATAGGTTCACCTGGTCGACATCATGGAACCGGCCGGAAGGGCGAGAATTCTGGCCGCGCGATTGTCTATTACGGAGATGGAGGCCGTTGGCGCATGGCGACTGAATTGGGTGCAGGAAAGGATAGGCAGTCGACTATTCCTGCCTTGTACGGCTATGCGGTGGCGGCATCAGGAAAATTAACAGTCGTGGGGGCACCTGGATTTTGCGCTGGCAAAGACTCGGGCACTGGCGCAGTCGGGTTTTATGAATACCAGGAAAGCAATGGACAATGGATTGAGCAGTGGATTGAAAAACCGCCACCATTGGAAGAGCCAGAAAAATCGAGAAGAGCAGAGATGGACTTCGGATCTACGGTGGCGCTTGATGAGCGATTTGTGATCATCGGATCTCCGCGTGATTCGCAAGGGAAACGGGAGCAGGGGAGGGTGTTCGTTTACGAAAGAGCGTCCGATAGATCCTGGAAAGTGAAGCAAGAGTTGGTCGATTTCGAGCCCAAGTGGAGTGAGCAGTTCGGCTTTCGAGTAGCACTGCATGGACAATGGTTGCTGGCGACATCTTACAGTACGCGATTAGGTGACGATTCTTATCCGATCGGGCACGTCAGCATTTTCCGTCTGCGAGAGGAAACGGATCAATGGGAGTATCATCAGACTTTGAAGATCCATGCAGATGAACTGCGCGCAGGACTGGAACTTGAGAGGTTTGGCTATGGAATCGCAGTCAACAGCGAATTCATAGCCATCGGCGCACCCACCACTTTGCAAAGTGGCGTGCCGCATCACGGGCTCGTGTTTGTCTACAAATTTGATCCCGAGTCAGAGACCTGGAAATCACAGACGCAGATTCTTCCGCGTGTGGGTAAAACTCGTTTTGGTGTTGCGGTCGAATTTGGAAAGGATTTCCTCGCTGTCGGCTCCATTTTCTTTCTGCCAACTGGTGCGAACTCCAATAGTGGAGGAGTCTTCTGCTTTGATCTGAAGAACTTCGAGTAGAGGCGAAAATTTGTTGTAGTGATAGGGTGGCTTTGTCAGAAGGTCAACTCAATCTACCGATTGACGTCCTATTCTGCCTCTACCGCAGCGGCACGCGCTTCGCTGGTCACCTTGGAATCACTGCTCGCTGGTGTCAGGTGCTTCAGCACTTTTTCTACGGCATTGTCAGCAGTCAGCCCATGTTTCTTGCGGAGAATCGGGACGCTGCCGTGCTCGATAAACTCGTCAGGCCAGCCGATGCGCTCAACGGGAGTGCGGAATCCTGTGCTGTAGAGGTGCTCCATGACGGCGCAGCCGAAGCCGTTGTGCAGAACGTGATCCTCAAAAGTGCAGATGACCTGAACCTTCTCAGCAACCTGTTCCAGAAGCTTGGTATCCATGGGCTTGATCCAGCGAGGATTTACCAGCGCCACGGAGTAACCTTTTTCTTCCAGCTTTTTCTTCGCTTCTTCTGCCATTGCAAACATTGAGCCGAGGCCGATTAGGGCAATGTCAGTGCCATCGGCAACCAGCTCACCTTTGCCGATTTCCAGGAGCTGTGGACGCTCTTTTGGTCGCGCACCGGTTCCTGTGCCGCGTGGATAGCGAATTGCGATTGGGCCGTCTTTGTACTGAGTCATGGTCCACAGCATGTCGACAAATTCGTCCTCATCCTTTGCCTGCATGTGCACCAGATTCGGTATATGGCGAAGGTAACCGATGTCAAACAGGCCATGGTGCGTTGGTCCATCGTCGCCGGAAAGTCCGGCGCGATCCATGCACAGACGCACAGGCAATTTCTGGATCGCCATGTCATGAATAATCATGTCATAGGCGCGCTGCATGAAGGTCGAGTAGATCGTCAGGAACGGAGTCATGCCCTGCGTGGCCATGCCGCAAGCGAACAGTGCTGCGTGCTCTTCAGCGATTCCTGTGTCGTAGTAGCGTTCAGGGATTTCCTTCTTGAATACTGAAAGGCCAGTGCCGCCTGGCATCGCTGCTGTGATGGCGACGATTCTTTTGTCCTTCTTTGCAAAATCTGTAACAGTACGTGCATAGACTTGGGAGAAGGTAGGGGTCGCGGTGCCCTCAGTTTCACCCGTCTCAACATGATAAGCACCCAGGCCGTGGAATTTGCCCGGATTCTCCAGCGCCGGTTCGAAGCCGCGCCCCTTCTCCGTGAGAATGTGAAGGATGACTGGTTCAGTCTGCTTCTTCAGGAAGTCGAATGTGTGTACCAACGTGTTGACATCATGACCATCAATCGGGCCGTAGTAACGGAGGCCAAATTCTTCGAATATGACGCTGGGCAGAAGCAGGTTCTTCGCTCCTTCTTCTACCTTCTTAGCAAATCGCTGTGCCAGCTTGCCACCAAATCGTGCTACCAGCTGCTCCGCCTTCTGATGGATGCCGGCGTAGGTTGGATTGGTGACCAGTTGATTGAAATACGTCGCCAGTGCGCCGACATTCTTGTCGATCGACCACTCATTATCATTGAGAACGACGATCAGCTTGCGTGTGGTTGCGCCAATATTGTTAAGGGCTTCAAGAGTCGGGCCACAGGTGAATGCAGCGTCGCCAGCAACCGCGATGATGTGTTCATCCGTTCCCTTTTGATCCCGCGCAGCTGCCATGCCGAGTGCCGCAGAAAGTGCGGTTCCTGCGTGGCCGGCGCCGTAGCAGTCGTGCTCACTTTCTGTGCGCAAGAGGAAGCCGTTCAAGCCCTCGTACTGGCGGATCGAATTGATCTTATCCCAGCGGCCAGTGAACATTTTGTGCACATAGCCCTGATGGCTGACGTCGAAGAGGAACTTGTCATCAGGCGTATTGAAAACGCGATGCAGGGCGATGGTAAGCTCTACTACCCCCAGGTTCGGGCCCAGGTGACCGCCCGTCTTCGACAGTGTTTCAATGAGCGTCTTGCGAACGACTTCTGCGAGAACAGGCAACTGTTCTGCGTCGAGGTTCTTGATGTCTCGGGGGGAGCGTATGCGCGGTAGATCCATTACAATCAGTTAAAATAGGCGAATATCGTCAGATCCTTCTTCAGGGTCTTCGTTGTTTTCTGCATCCGTTTCTGGAACGTCGATCGGTTCATCACGTGTGCCATCGAATGCTTTGAGCGTCACCGTGCCGTTTTTCCGTTCGGAAGCAATCACTTCCACCCTCTTTTGTGCGGCTTCGATTCTTTCCTGGCATTGCGCCAGCAGGCTAGCGCCCTCCTCATACTGCACCAGCATTTCCTCAAGTGGCAGCGTATCGGTCTCCATCGCGTCTACGATCGACTCCACGCGTTCCATGGCCTCTTCGAATGGTAATGCTTTTTCTGCCTTCTCTGCCTTTTCTGCAGAGGGCTGGGCTTTCTTTTTAGGCATCGGAGGAAGGAGGAAAAACGGTGGGCTGGCTGACGATTCAGACTTATAGAGCGCTCGTTGAATAAATGGTTATTGCACCTTTGCCTACAGCCCTTGGCGGTCCGAATCGATTGAAGATAAATTTGTCACTATCGCCCCAGATTTCTCTTGTTCCCTGGAGGATTTCTTCCTTGTAGGCACTCCAGGGTCCAGCGAGAATTTCTGATCCAAATTTGGCATGCGTGGCCAGCGGCGTGAAGATGATGCGCTCAATCGGGGACCCGCGATCCTCAGTTACCTTGGCGATTTCCTCAAATTGGGACTCCGTCTTCGGCAGCCAGACGCTGACGCGGTCCGTGTACCATGCGATCGCCCACGGAGCGTCAGAAGCAATGACGCCCTTTTCTTTGTCCACACCTTCAGCGGCGGCATGGAAAACCTGAGGGAAATATGGGTAATTCATCTTCAGATTACTTTCACTGCCGATAGTGATGCCTGAACGAATTGCCCATGGCAGAGTGAACAAGAGCGGTGCCGCACTGATCAGAACAGCGAGAATCAAGTGGCCGTTACGGATCATCGGAATCTGCACCGGCAAACTCAGTCGTGCCCAGAGCACAGACAGGAAGGCGAGGCCGTAGCCAGTCATCAGCGGGATGAACAGGATATTGAGTTGATTGGAATCAAACAGTCCGTCGTCGATTCCGAACAAGGACATACCGATCGCGGCAAATATCCACATGAGTAGAATACACCATCGAAAGTGGGCGATTTCAGGCCGTTTGAAGGGATGTAGCAGGGACAAAAAGAACAGTGGAGCGGCAATGATAGCGCCCAGATAGTTGTACACTTTTTCCATCTGAGGCAGAGTATTGACCACCACCTTGCGCAGGAATCCATCGAACACAGGTGGGTCTTCGTTAGGATTGTAGTTACGCATGATCGTGCCTTCGGACTCTCCTCCCATTCCGGCATAGAACATGTAAGTTCCAGAACCGGCAATCGAGCCCGACAGCTTGGCATTCCGCACTCCCCACATGCTGACGATGACCAGAAAGATCCCGAACATGATCGCTGGCATGACGCCACGCGGCTTGAAGTAGACGGCTGAAAAAATCAGCAGTCCGACGAATACCCAGATCGTAATCCAGTGGGCCAGCGCCAGCAGTCCAAAGAATCCGCCCGTCAGCGCGATCCACAGGTAAACGGGCTTACCAGCATTGTGGTTCTCGATCGCCTTGTAAAAGAAATACATCGCGAACGAAAACAGGAACAGCATGAGCATCTGCGGCAGCCCAGTCTGCGAAAATTTCCAAAGTGTCTCACATAGCAACAATAATAGTGCAGTGACCCCTCCAATCTTCTGGTCGAAAATCCGTGAAATCAGCAGATAAGACACGCCGATCGAACACAGCAACAACACCATGGACCCAGCGGCAATCACTTGATCCAGAATATAAATGGACGACTCGCCGTCATACTCGAAACTGTCACTGAACGGTTTCAACAGCAGCGAATTCAGCAGTGGATTCAATGGCGCGTGATAGATGTCCTGGAATCCCATCAGCGAAACGGCCTGCTTTTCGCCATCTTCAACCGGGTGCGCCAGCTCGACCTGCTTCAGCGACAGTGGCCGAATCATCTTAGTGGTAAAATTATTCCCGCGTGCAATTTCGCGTGCGATCTGTGCCTGATCCATCCCCTGCGGACTGTTCAGGCCTCGGAAGTCGAGTGCCAGATAGAAGAATGTAAGGCCGATGAGCAGAACGAGAAACAACGCTCTGCGGATCATCATTGCGGCGCTGAGGTCTTCCTGATTACTGATAGTGACGTCCTGAGCCATAGAATTCTGCGGGGTAGTTGATTCTTCGGTGGTTGAAAAAAGCGTAATAAAATGGTTGGCCCAGAAGCCAGCCTGACAAATTCAGCGTCCTTGTAAGAGACTGCCAACTCTGCAGGTCATCGGTCGGCTTGAAGCTTTCGCTGCAAAGTCCTCCGGCTGATGCCCAGCAGCTTGGCCGCCTCTGTTCGGTTGCCATCCGTGTGCTCTAACGCACGGGCCATGAGAGTGCCTTCCATTGCCGCTAAGTTCAAGTCATCATTCGCTAAATCAGCGATTGCCGGAACACCCTGTCCGCCCGCTGCTGTGGGTCTGCCGATAGGTGGTACAGACTCAGTTCCAGTGGCTCCGTCTGCGGTGGCAATGATTGGCCTGCCCTCGAACTCGCGGATACTCTGCGGCAGGTGGCGTAGAGTGATTTTCGCCGCATTGCTCATTACCACGCCGTGTTCGATCGCCGTGCGCAGCTCACGCACATTTCCTGGCCAGTGGTAATGTACCAGTTTCTGCAGCGCATCGGCCGACAGCTCCTTCACCGGTTTCGCGTTTTCCTCTGCCACTTCCTTCAGAAAAGCATCCGCCAGCAGGACGATGTCCTCTTTGCGCTCGCGCAGCGGAGGCATCACGATCTTCACCACATTCAGTCGGTAGTAGAGGTCCTCGCGGAATTTTCCGTCTGCTACCATTTGCTCGAGATAGCGGTTGGTCGCTGCCAGCACCCGGACATCTACCGGGATCGATGCGTTGCCACCGACCCGCTGGATCTTTCGCTCGCCCAGTGCGCGCAACAATTTCACCTGCGTGTTCAGATCGATCTCACCCAGTTCATCTAGGAAAAGGGTTCCGCCGTCCGCCTCCTCAAAGCGCCCGATGCGTTGCCGCTTCGCATCCGTGAAAGCACCCTTCTCGTGACCGAACAATTCGCTCTCAAGCAGCTGCGGCGGCAGCCCCGCGCAGTGCACCGTCACCAGCTTCGCCTTCGGTCGACCGCTCAGGTTGTGTAGAGCATGCGCCACCAGTTCCTTTCCGGTTCCCGTTTCGCCCTCTACCAGCACGGTCGCCCGCGTCGGCGCTACTTGCTCGATCGTCTCAAAAACCCGTGCCAGGGCTGCCGATTGTCCGACGATTTTATCCAGCGAGAACTTCTTCTCCACCTGCTTCTTCAGCGACACGTTCTCGTGTTCGATCGATCGACTCTTCAGTGCACGCTTGATCAGGATCTCCAGCGCATCGATATTCAGCGGTTTGGTGACAAAGTCATACGCCCCCCGCTTCATTGCCTCCACCGCCGTGTCCACGGAACCGTAGGCGGTCATCATAATACAAATCGGTGGTTGTCCCATTTGCAGTGCTTCATCGATCACCTCCATGCCATTGTCCGCTCCCAGCCGCAGGTCAGTGATCATCACATCCACATGTTCATGCTTCAGTAGCTCCAGCGCCTCCGCCTTGTCACTGGCCACATAGACATCAAATTCATCCTCGAACGACAGCCGCAAGCCATCCCGAGTATTCTTCTCATCATCAACGATCAGTAACGTGATATCCAGCATCCCCACAATGAAGCCCTAGATGTCGACAGGCGCATCCTGAAAGTGATCTCGCAGCCTCGTTAGCACCGAAACTCCCCACATACATGGAGCATTCACTGACACAACGAGATCGACCCAAAAGTCTGGACATCACATTGCCAGGAAGGGATCTCCATAGCCCAAGTAATGCGCGTACTGCCATCCGTAACTTACACGTAATCAATAATATAGGAGAAATTACGCAAGCGCTTCGAATGAACCACAGGCACAAAAAAACACCCGCCTGTGCTGGGCACAAGCGGGTGAGATGCAGTAAATTTTTTTCCGTCTGTCGATGGATTCGATTACTCTGCTGTTTCGCCAACAGCGAATCGCGTGAAGCGGCGAATGGTGATTTCTTCGCCCAGTTCAGCAGCCTTGGCTTTTAATAAGTCGCCGATCGATTTATCGGGATCTTTGACGAATGCCTGCTCAAGGAGACAGACACCGCTGTAGTATTTGTCGACCTTGCCGACCAGAATCTTGTCGATTACGTTCGCTGGCTTGTCTTTCATCTGCTCGCGGAAGATCTCCTTCTCCTTCTCAACTAGATCAGAGGGAACCTCGTCACGCGTGATGCAGACAGGGGATGATGCAGCGATGTGCAGCGTAATATCTTTCACCAGTGAGCGAAACGACTCGTTCTGGGCAACGCCAGCAGACGCACAACCAGCTTCAATTAACACGCCGACTTTTCCCTGCATGTGAATGTAGGAAGCGACAACACCTTCGCCATCGACACTGTAATTTGCAAAGCGAGGAACGACCATGTTCTCGCCCATCTCAGCGATCTTGGACTTCACGTAAGTTTCCACCGTGCCTTCTTCGCCAGCGATGTCCTGTGCCATCAGCGCTTCGACAGTGTCGACCTTGTCGGACTGAGCGATGTGGCTGAGCAGGCGATCGACGAAGCTCTGGAAATTTTCGTTCTTCGCAACAAAGTCGGTCTCACAGTTGACCTCAATCAGCGTTCCTGACTTGGACTCGCTATCAATGCTGGATGCGATCACTCCTTCTTTCGCAGCGCGTGCGGACTTCTTATCAGCACTTGCGATGCCTTTTTTGCGGAGAACGGTAGCAGCTTCCTCCATGTCGCCATCGGTTTCAGCGAGGGCTGACTTGCAATCCATCATTCCTGCGTTCGTCTTATCACGCAGTTCTTTGACCATTTTTGCGGTGATCTGGGCCATAGTAATCAGTGTCGTTTAGAATTTGTCTTATCGTGTCTTTCAGGCGCTTGGCATCTTCTGCGGAGCCTTACCAATCTCTTCGAGCGTCGCGATCACAGGATCGACGAGGTTCTGAAGGATGATTCGGATCGAGCGGATAGCATCATCGTTCGCTGGAATCGGGTAATCGATCAGTGCTGGATCAGCATTACTGTCCACCAGCGCAACGATTGGGATCTTCAAGCGGCGGGCCTCAGCAACGGCGATCGTCTCACGTGCGGAGTCAACGATGACCAGTGCGTCCGGGTATTTATCCATGCCGCGGATGCCCTGAAGGTTACGCAGAAGCTTGTTCTTTTCACGATTCAGCGCAGCCAGCTCTTTCTTACTGCGCGCTTTATAGTCGGGAGATTTTTCGATGTTCTCAAGAAACTCAAGGCGCTTAACGCTCTTGCGGATGGTCTCAAGGTTCGTCAGCGTGCCACCGAGCCAGCGATGGTTGACGAAGAATTGGCCAGTCGCCTCTGCGGCCTCGCGGATCGAATCATGTGCCTGACGTTTGCAGCCAACGAACAAGATCTTCTTGTTCTTGCGCACCGCGTCACACAGGAAATCTGCAGCCGTGCTCAGTTGGATGGCCGTCTGCTCGACGTTGATAATGTGGATGTTATTCTTCGTCTGAAGAAGAAATGGCCGCATCCGCGGATTCCACTTTTTGCTCTGGTGTCCGAAGTGGACACCAGCTTCTACCAATTCTTTAACTAATTCTGTAGCCATGATTTTCTATCCGAGGAATGCACGGTGGAAATCGTTCCATCACGCTCAGCCAGTGGGGCCGATCCATCCTCTGCGGAATAAGTTGAGGTTAAAATCGCTTTCAGAATGCGTTTCTGGAGCGAGCGCGCATTGTAGTCGAAGAAAAAATGGGCGCAAGAGCGAAATCCGCGATGTTGCTGCAGTGAAAAATCTCCGGCATGCCGGACGTGCAGCCATGCTGAAACAATGGAATATTGAATCTCGATAGTGCAGCGATAGGTTGGATCCATGTTTCAAAGTCGTTCGCAACGCGGTGGCGTCTCGCCTTTCTTGATCATCCTGGCTGGCGCATTGCTGCTGGTGGTATCGGTGGCGGCGATTGTTTTTGTCAATCGTAGTGCTGGCCCGCAAGTGGAGAGCGGTCGCCTGTATCGTGGAATTGTTTTTGAGGCTGTTGCTCCGGAGGTGGAGGGAGAAGAGGAGAGAGCGCGCGTTTTACTCATAGGCTCGATGCATTTTCTGCGCCCTGACGACTATCCATTGCCCGAAAGTTATGAGCAGGCATTCGAGCAAGCGGATGCGGTGTTCTTTGAATTGAAATCTGGCCAGAAGACAAGTGATCTGGTGCAAGTTCATAGCACCTACGACGACGGCTCATCGATGCGTGAACATTTGTCCGATGCTCTCTATCGACGCGCAAGTGCGGCGGCAGTAGAACAAGGAATTTCGATGGAATCGTTTGCGCACAGACGGCCACATGCGCTTGCTCAGGCGCTGTCTGCCATTCCTCTAATCCGTGCAGGATTCACGCGGAGTTGGGGCGTGGACACTTACTTTCGCACTAAGGCGAGCGAGGTGAAGAAACCCATGATGGCATTCGAGTTTCTTGAGGAACAACTGGCGGTGTTCTCTTCCTTGAGCGATGCCCGTCAGGAAGCGCTGCTGCGGAGAACTCTGGATCAAATGGATGCGCACCCAGACTACGGAATCCGTGCGGTGAACGCCTGGAGAGCTGGGGATACGCTGGCGATGGCAGACATCTATACGGACTCGCGGCAATCAGACCCAGAGCTGGCGCGAGCCTTGTTTGACGATCGACACGCGCGGTGGTTGCCAGTCATCGAGCAACAACAAGCACCCGGAAAAACGCTACTGATCGTAGTCGGCGCAGCGCATCTTTGTGGCAAAGGCAGCCTGATGGATTCGTTGGAGCAGCGCGGTTATGCGATTGGACAGTGGTGACCGCTAACGTTAAAGGGCCCCTGGGCCGAACCAGGCCAGCTGACGCACCGCACGAGTGCTTGGTGGAACCTGGAGATTCTGCGTCTTTTCAAGGCCCACGAGTTGAGACACGGTTACCAGTGTGTAACCCTTTTCCAGTATTCCATCGACCGCAGCGGGGATCGCCTGGATTGTAGGTGGATGGATGTCGTGGCAAAGGAGGATCGCGCCTGGGCTCGCACCATTGATCAGACGTTTGGTCACCACACTCACTCCAGGGCGGCGCCAGTCGTTGGTATCGACCGTCCACAAGAACGTTGAGTAGCCCAGTTCGTCGTAGATGATGTTCATCAGACGGTCATTGTAGCCGCCACCGGGCGGGCGAAATGTGAGGGGTGTCTGGCCGGTGATATTGACCAGAAGCTCATGGCAATCGCGCAGTTCTTTCTTCATGCGCGCGACGCTGATGCGACGAATATCGCGGTGCGTCATGGTGTGGTTGGCCACTTCGTGACCCTCCGCAACCATGCGCTTCATGATCTCCGGGTATTGGCGCACCAGTGGGCCAACGACATAAAAAGTGCAGCGCACATTGCGCTCTGCCAGGATATCCAGCAGCTTGGGAGTAAGTGTCGGATGCGGGCCATCGTCAAACGTCAATGCGCAATAGGGGCCTTCCACGCGTGCCTGAATGTACTCCAGCCGATCGCGCGACGCCTGCACAAATGGTAGATGATCGACATCTGGATTGTGCAATACGTTCAGCCGCTCCGGCTTCTTCTTTGGCGGAGCTTTGGCGTCAGTTTCTGCTGCTGCGGGCTTGATGCCGAGCAAACCGGGATCTGGCAAGGCGCAACTACTGAGAAAAAAGACGGGCGATACGAGGACAAGGTATTTTAAAAACCGCATAAGCGCATGTGCAGCCTCGCACCACTTTTCAGTTTCACAAGTGACAAAGAAAGTCGTTCATTTCAATGTCGCCAAGGAGAGAAGTTCTTCCAGTGTCGGTCATCTTCAATTCCGGGTCGTAGGCAGGAGATGCGCCATTTTTATCACCGTAGAAGTGAAGCTGACGAGCACTGTTCCCGGCGGTCAGGGTCACTGCTGACGAAGTAACCGATCACTGCCAGGCCGACGACTGCAGCAAAAAGAGGAAGCACAAGTGACACCGCGCCGATCACTGCTGCGAGCAGATAGCGTTTCCAATTTCCACTACTGGATTTTGGATGAGGAGCGGTGTTGGTGTCGGTTAATGGCGCTTGGGCAGGCAGGGTGGCTTGTTGAGCATTCGTGATGATGATTCGTTTGGTCTAAAAGTGGTTCACTCCCTTCTATCGCAATCCGCAGAAATTGTGACAGTCGGACTTGGAACGCTCCCTATTAGAAGCACTAGGCGTCAAGAATCAGGCAAGGTAAGTCTTTGGCGTAAAATTCGTTGCGCAGGAACGAACTGCGCCCGATGGTCGCCAGATTCGCCCCTGTTCATCAGCCAAAATGCGCGCCTACATCATCAACTTGGATTCAGAAAAAGAACGCTGGGCCTTCACCGAGGAGATGTTTGCGCAAACCAACTTTGAGGTATGTCGGATCCCTGGCGTCGACGGTCGGCAACTCGAATTCCCGATGGAGGAATACTCTGAAGGCTTGTACCGCTGGTTTCATGGCAGAAGCACTAATCCCGGGCATGTTGGATGCTATCTCAGCCATGTGAAAGCGATCGAAGCTTTCCTCGAAACTGATGACCAGCATGCACTCATCGGCGAAGATGATGTTGTGTTAGGGGCAGATTTTGAAAAAGTGATCGAGTCTGCGCTAAAGCACTCTCAGCACTGGAATGTCATGAGATTAACAGGCTTGGGCAATGGCCACCCGATGAAGGTCGCCGACCTGGGCAATGGCTATTCGTTAAGTGTCAGCCTGGGAAGATTGAAGGGAACCGGCGCCTACTTGATTGACCGGGAAACCGCGAAAAAGTGGGTGAAGGGACTATTGCCGATGCGGATGCCGATCGATCACGCGGTCGATCGAGAGTGGTTCTTTGGTTTGCGTGGCGCCTACGTGACTCCCTGGCCAGCGTCTCAGACCGATACTGATTTTGCCTCAGCCATTCAGAAGCGCGGCCCGCTGAAGTTGGGTCCGCTGCGCCGCTGGGTCGCCACTTATCCTTATCAGGCGTGGAATGAATGCACGCGCTACCTCTGCCGCTGGCTGTCAGCGCTGCGGATCAAGGCAGCGATTGCCGCCGATCGGGGTCAGTGAAAGGGGAGAATTTCCAAAGCGGCTCAACAAGCCAATAACACATCCTCCCGCGAAACGAGTTTTCAGCATGCGACTTCTGGACTCCCTCGGCTCACTATAGGATAATCTAGCGCCAGACCTATGAAGAAATCACACCCATTTTCGCCTTTGCTTGGGATCGTCCTGGCCTTGCTTGTTGGAGCCGCTTGCCCGATCGCGGCGCAGTCCATCGAAGGCTATCCGGGAAAGCGCAGTTACGTGGCTGGTGAAGAGCTCACGTTTCATGTCTCGGCCGATTTCGATCAGTTCGATGTCGAGATCGCCCGGATCGGGGCGCAGCGAAAAGTGGTTTGGAGCAAGCAGGGCGTGGCGGGTAAAAAGCATCCCGTCCCGGCGCACGCGAGTTCGCACGGCTGTGATTGGCCCACGGCGTTTTCGCTCGAGGTGCCGGAATCATGGCCGAGCGGATGCTACGAGGCATGGACGAAATCTGGCGATGTTCGTGGTAATCGCATGTTCTTCGTCGTGCGCTCGTCCAGTCCCGGACGCGACACCAAGATCCTGCTGCAGTTCTCGACCAACACCTACAACGCCTACAACGGCTGGGGCGGGTTCAGCCTCTACACGTACTGGGGGCCGGATAATTGGGACAAAAAACACGCTCCGGGTGACGAACTCGGTCGGCGTGTCACATTCCAGCGACCGTTCGGTGGGATCGATCGCAACTGGGAGCTCCCGTTCATCCAGTGGGCCGAGAACAACGGCTACCTGATCGACTACGCGATCAACAGCGACCTCGAGTTCCACCCGCAGCTGCTCGAACACTACCAGCTAGTCCTCAGCGTCGGGCATGACGAGTACTGGTCGACGCCGATGCGCGATCACCTCGAGGCATTCATCGCCCGCGGGGGCAATGTCGCGTTCTTCAGTGGCAACGTGAGCTGCTGGCAAGTGCGTTCGGAAGACGACGGCAACGATCTGGTCTGCTGGAAGGAGGCCTTCGAGCAAGATCCCCTCTACCGGCCTGAGGGACACCCGCTGCTCTCGACTTTGTGGAGTCATCATCTAGTCAAACGCCCGGAGAACCAGCTCACCGGGGTCGGTTTTTTGCGTGGCGGGTTTCACAAGAGCCACGGGCAGTTCATGGACGGGTCGGGCGCTTACAAAGTCCACCGCCCTGACCACTGGGTATTCGAGGGGACAGGGTTGACCGAGGGCAAGGAGTTCGGCGGCGCCAATAGCATCGTCGGTTACGAGTGCGACGGCTGCGAATTCACGATTGAAAATGGCAGGCCGGTGCCCACTGGCCGAGATGGCACGCCTGAAAATTTCACCATCCTTGCCACCGCGCCGGCGCGCTGGGCGGAGGGCGATCTAGGTTGGTACGACAAGGCTCTCGAACTGTGGAAAAGCAACGAGCACGAGCACGGCTGCATGGGGATCTACACCAAACCTGGAGGAGGCACGGTGTTCACCGCCGCAACCACGGATTGGTCACACGGGCTGGCTGCAGCACCTGGCGGAGGGAGCGACGCTGCCGGGGCGCTCGGTCCAGGGCATGCCGCGGGAGTGTTCAAAGGCGGAACCTGGAACGTCCTCCATGACCACTTCGTCGGCAAGGTGCTCGATGAGGACGGCAAGACTCTTCCCGGCGAACTCACCATCGAGTTTGGCGCTGCCGCGCGCGATCAGCCGATCACCAACTGGGGCAAGGTGCCGCAGGCAAGCTACGTGAACGCGAGCGCACCGCAGGGTGTCGGCAACAGCGCCTTGATGAACGACATGCTGTGGAGCAGCCAGGGGGACCGCGAACAGGCAGGTGTCCGCGTCCGCGGATTGCCAGCTGGCACCTACGAGGTGTTCGCCCTGCTGCGCCACTTCGCCGCTCCCGAGACAGAGCGTTTTGAATGGGCAATAGGCGCGGACATCGATCGGGTGGACGGTCACTCGTTCGTAGCCACCGGCGGTAGTCGCACGCAGTGGGTCGAGGCTTCGGCCGATCGACCAGGCAACTACGCGCACGCGAAAATTAGCATCGCCGGGCCAGATCAATCGCTGGCGATGATCTACGACAATCTCGATCAGAACTATTCAGAGATCATGGGCTTCCAGATCGCCGCACCAGGATTCAAGATCCAATTTGACGCCGGCGGCGGAGGCACCGCGCCGGATGACGGCCACGTCGAGCGCATCACGCGAAATGTGCTCGACCGCTTATCGGGCGGGACCTCGCGCCAGACCGGATCCACCCCCAAAGAGCGCCCGGCGATCCGCCCGGCGTCGGCCTTGCATGGTTGGGCGGACTGGGAGCGCGGTGAGAAAATTTTCGAGAAGATCGAAGTGCCGCCCGCACCGGTGCTTTCGCCGGAGGAAGAGCAAGCGACGTTCAAACTCGCGCCGGGTTACCGGGCTGAGCTGGTCGCCGCCGAACCGATGGTCGCCAACCCGATCTTTTTCGAGTTCGATGCCGACGGTCGCATCTGGGCGCTGGAATACCGCGGCTACATGCGCGATCTCCAAGGCCGTGGCGAAGGCGACCCGATCTGCAAACTGGTCGTGCTCGAGGACAGTGACGCCGATGGCAAGGCCGACAAGCAGACCGTGTTTCTGGACGAGTTAGTGATGCCGCGCAGCTTCGCGTTTGTCGAAGGTGGCGTGTTGCTGGCCGAGCCACCCAACCTCTGGTTCTGTCAGGATCTCGATGGCGATTTGCGCTGCGACAAGAAGACCAAAGTCGGCACTTTCGGGGCCGCCGGGAACCCGCAGCATTGCGCGAACGGCTTGCGGCGTGGCATCGACAACTGGTTGCACTCCGCCGACTGGGGAAGGCGCTACCAGTTCCGCGACGGGAAATTGATCGAGGAGGAAACAATCCACCGCGGGCAGTTTGGCGTCAGCTTCGACGATCTCGGTCGCTTCTTCACCTGCCACGAAAGCAACGCAGCCACCGCCGATTTCATCCCGGCGGAGTACCTGCTACGCCATCCGAATCTGATGTCCCTGGTGGGGCGGCGCAACGCCGACGAGCTGGGCGTTCATATTTCGATCGCCCGCGACGCGCAGAAGGTTTTCCCAATCCGGCCGACCCCGCAGATCACGCTGGGTGGGCTAGAACTGCGTGACGACGGCACGCTGCGAACGTACACCATTGTCGCCGGAACCTGCGTCTATCGCGGCGATCAGTTCCCGCTAGAAGCGCGCGGCAACCTGTTCGTGCCCGAGGCTGGTGGCCACCTGATCGGGCGGCTCAAATTAGATGGCGGACTCGATTTCAAGGCCGAGCGCTTCTATCCCGACGGCCAGGAATTGCTGGCATCCACTGACGAACGCTTCCGCCCGGTCAACGCGCGCACCGGCCCCGATGGCACGCTCTACATCGCCGACATGTACCACGGGATCATCGAGCACGTCATCTTCATGGTGCCGTGGGTCGCGGATCAGATCAAAGCGAGGCAGCTCGAGCAGGGCAACGACCTCGGCCGCATCTGGCGCATCGTGCACGAGGGCAGTCCCATCGAGCGCAAGTCGCCGCAACTCTCGCGCGCCACCGCCGAGGAACTGGTGCAGACATTGGATCACCCGAACGGTTGGTGGCGCGATACGGCGCAGCGCTTGCTAGTCGACGGCAGCAAAGCAGAGGCGGTGCCGCTGTTGAAAAAAATGACCCGCGACGGCGAGACGCACCTCGGTAGGATGCACGCGCTGTGGGCGCTCTCCGGAATGAGCGCGTTGGATTGGGACATCGCGATGGCCGTGCTCGATGATCCACACGAATACGTCCGGGCCACCGCGCTGCGCGTCATCGAGCCGTTGTTGGTAGCGGAGCGCGAGGAGGAGCTGATCGATGCGCTGGTCGAGATCTGGCTCGCGGATGATAACGAGATCGTCCTCCAGCAGGCGCTGCTTGCGCTGGGAAGTCTGGCGTCCATATCGGACGACTATTTCCAGATCACCAACGAGCTGGTGCAGTCGCGCCCACAGCCGCTGTTAGCGATCGCCGCGATGTCCTCACTCAAAGGGAGGGAGTTGGAATTCTTCCGATACATCTACGAGGACGGCAAACGGCCGCGCAGTAAGACTCTAATTTCCGATCTCGCCGCGCTCGTCGTAATGGAAGGCGATACTGAACGTATCCGCCAACTCCTCGTGATCGGTGAAGAGGGCGGGGATTGGGCGAACGTGATCGCGGATGCGGTCATCACCGTTCGCTCAGAGAAGGACACCGCCCTCACTCTGGCAGAAGAACCGGGACTGATCGCGTTGCTGGCGAACTCCGATAAGATGAACGAAAAAGAGAAAGCGATGAAACTGCGCCAGCGCTTGACCTGGCCCGGAAACACGCCACTGCGCGTGGCGCAGGTCGATCTCAAACCACTCACCGCAGAACAGGCGCAACTCGTCGAACTCGGCAGCGTAAAATACGCGCAGTTCTGCGCGGCTTGCCATCAGCCCCACGGTGCTGGTGCCCCCGGATTGGCACCGCCGCTCGCGGGCAGCGAATGGGTCGAAGGTGCACCCGACCGGCTTGCGAGGATCGTCCTCCACGGCCTGATCGGACCGATCAAAGTGCAGGACAAAGAGTGGAACCTCCACATGCCTGGGCTCGGTGGGGCGCTCGATGACAAAGAGATCGCCGCGATCCTCTCTTTCACCAGACGCGCTTGGGGGAACCGCGCCGATCCGCTTGCCGAAGATCTCGTGACCGAGACCAGAAAGGCCTTCGACAATCGAAAATTTCCGTGGAGCGCGCTGGAGCTCGGCGGCGAAACGATCGCCAATGGCGCCTCCGCCCCCCGCATCATTGAGAGCAAGGCCGATGGCAGCATCGACCTCCTGGCGAAACTCGCAACGACGCTCGCCAGCAAACTGCGCTACCACCAAGATCTCGACATCATTGGCCCATGGATCATGCCCAGCGACGCGGCTTTATGGCACCTGCAAGCCCCAGCGGACGGACGCTACCGAGTCCACCTGCTCCACGCCTGTGACGACGAGAACGCCGGCAACGAATTCGTCATCGAGACCGATCTCTCGCAACTCAGAGGGAAGGTCGCCAGCACGGGTGGATTCGATCAGTTCAAAGAGCTTGAGTTCGGGACCGTGGAACTGAAAAAGGGAACGAACCGCCTGCTCATGCGCCCCGCCGGTGAACTGAAAGGCGAACTAGTCGACCTGCGCCGCATCCGCCTGATCCCGAACTGATATTTCGATTCAAGGGCGATTCAATGGTCACGGCCGCCCATCATCGGGCAAATTCCATTGGGAATTGTTTATCTTATTGTGGCAAATATCCATCTCAACCATCGTCCCGGACGAAGGTGCGGATCGATCTCGTCGACCGAACCGCACCAAACTTCACCATGATTACTAAATCTCTATGATCGGCATGGATTGAGGGTCATTCTGGAGATTGGGTTACCCGATCTGGAAGATGCGGACCAGGCGAAGGCGCTCGATACGCTCATCTGGCAGGTTCGCCAGCATCCCGCGCTTTACGGATACTATCTTGCGGACGAACCCGGTGCCGGATCCTTTGACAAACTGGGACGGATCGCCGCATTCCTGCGTGAGCGTGACCCGATTCATATGACGCTGACCTGTCTGCTGCCGACGTATGCCAGCGACGGACATCTGCAAGTCAGTGATGACACGGCTGCACGGGCGCGGGTGGGCCATCCTCTCGATTTCGCCGGAACCGATCCCACTGATCTGGTCACAGCGAGATATATCGAACATCTCCGACAGTTCGTCACCACGACACGCTCGGATTTGATCTGCTACGACCACTATCATTTTCAATTGGCCGGAGATGGCTCGCAGTATTTCTTGAACCTGGCACTCGTCCGGAATGCGGCACAGGCGGCAAGAATTCCAATTGTGAACGTGATCCAGGCCTGTGCATCCATCGGTGAAGGTCTGCGAGGTCCCAATGTCGACGAACTGCGCTGGTTAACTTACACATCACTGGCGTATGGCGTGCAGGGTCTGGCTCACTTCCGCTATGACACTGGTTTCTGGAAAGAACCCCGCGAGAACATCACGCCTGTGCCAAACTGCTGGGCAGTCTCTCAACTGAACCGTGACTTCGTTGCCATCGCCGGAGAATTACAAGCGCTTAAATCCATCGGAGCCTATCACGGCGGGGAGTTGCCAAAAGGGGGCGTCGCGATTCCCGCCGACCTTCCGTTCATGCTGGAAGAGGAGTCCGGCCAACTCCTTCTCGGCTACTTCGGAGAGACGGTCGAACAGGTGACGCACCTGCTCGTGGTGAACAAGGATTACCGGCGTGCGCAAACCGTGCAATTGACAGTCCCCGGTCAGGCCGAGATCTTCCACGCCCCGACGAACAGTTGGCGTAGGGATTCGAACGGATTGCCATTCGAACGGGAGCTGAAACTCGATCTCCCTGCCGGAGGGGGTGTCCTTGTCAGGATGATCGACCGACAACCGGACTGATGATGAAAGATTCTCCCTGAGAATCCTACTGGAATAAGCTCCCGCTTCGCGTTTGCGCCGCTATTCTCCCTTCGTGAACCGACAGTTTCTACTTTCCCTCCTCATTGCCACGCAGGCCTATGGCCAAAGCTCCGGCGTTTCCCATCCCGCGACGGATGATTTGGGGCGCGTGTTGCCGACCTACAAGGAGGTGGGTGGCCATCGGCCGGACAAGACAGTCGCGATGTTCTACTGGACTTGGCATGTCCAGCATTCGCAGCGCAACAAAGCCTTCAATGTGAGCGAGATCATCGACGGCCATCCCGAGATGGTCAATGACTACGACCACCCCCGGTGGGCGCCTTACACCGCTCCGGGCCAGAATTCGTATTTCTGGGAAGAGCCCTTGTTTGGTTACTACGACGGGCGGGACAAGTGGGTGATCCGCAAGCAACTTGAGATGCTGGGCGACGCCGGAGTAGACGTTTTGTTCTATGACGCCACCAATGGAAGTCACACTTGGAAGGCCGGATACGAGGCGGTGGGAGAAGTCATGGCAGAGGCTCGGGCAGATGGAGTCGAGGTTCCACAGTTCGCCTTCATGTTGAACTTTGGGCCAATCGAAACCACGGCGGTGGCCCTTTGTCAGCTCTATGATGAACTCTACGGCATCGGCAAATTCCGGGACTCGTGGTTCGAATGGGATGGCAAGCCGGTGATCATGGCTTATCCGAAGGCGCTGGACGGCATCAAAGTCGCTAACAATGCTAGTCTCAAGTTCGCCGCCAGCAGCTCCTTCACCGGGATCAGCGTTCGCTGCCCGAGTTGGAGTAACAACATCGGCGACCTCACCCTGTCGCTCTACTCCTGGGACGGATCACTGGGAAAATCCGTCGCGGCCGCTCCGGTCACGAGCCAAGCCTTTGTCGATTTTGCCGACAACGGCTACCTGACAATGGAGTTCGGTGCACTGCCGGCGGGTGACTATGTGTGGCGCTTACATAATGCCCGTGAAACCGTCGGCGTCTGGAAGTTCAACGAGGATACCGCGACGACCGAGAGCTGGTTCGATGGAGCGGTGGTGTCCGGCGACTACGATGGTCAGATCAGATACACTTTGGACGGCATCTACACGGCACTCACGACCGGGACGGGAAGCACCGCCGTGCAGCTCAACGAGGGACTCATGTCGGTGGCCAAGGCGGATGCGATCCGAAATTTCTTCACCTTTCGCCCGCCCCAGCCAGCCTACGAGGGCGGACCGAGCAGCAATGATCAGTGGGGCTGGCTGGAGAACCATCCCCAGAACGGCTACGTGCAGAAAAGCCCCGGCGAGTATGAGCTGGTCACGGTGGGCGTGGCCCAGAACTGGTCCGAACAAAGCAACGGCCTGTCCGCGATGAACGGGCCGCAGATCCACGGGCGCAGCTACACCGAGGCCGATGGCTTCAGCCTGCTGGGACCGGACTCGTACCTGCACGGATACAATTTCCAGGAGCAATGGGACCGCGCCCTGCAGATCGACCCGGACATCATCTTCATCACCGGCTGGAACGAATGGGTGATGGGGCGCTTCAAGACCTT
>JBNMNB010000127.1:0-21307 GCA_051270635.1 Verrucomicrobiales bacterium
ACGCGCGTGAAGCTGCAATGGGACACTGAAAAGCTTTCGTTTTCCAATTACCCAGTAGCGGATCAATTTCTCCGTCGCGATTACCGCAAGGGCTGGGAAGTATAATGCGTAGTGGTGAATGAAATTGAGACTGGGACGGGGCATATTTTGTTGCCCTTCACGAAGACCAGTACTCATTTGTTGCAAACGCGCGGATCGATTACAGCGGAAGGTATTCCACACGATTCGCCACATCGCTGGGATCGCTCGCTTTGGCAATCAGCTCGAGATCAGTTGTCATCTGACCAATCGTGACTCCCAGCTGATGACCAAAAATGACGCCAGCGAAATATTCTGCTGTACCTTGGCGTCACTGGGCCTCAACGAGCAAGTCATCGTCCTGAGTGACCGACGCACGCCCTAATTCAGTGGCTCGGTCCAGAAATCGGGATCTGACAACTCAGTAGTTTCATCGTCCTGGGCCGTGAGAAGATCAACTCCGCGTATGCGTAGCTGCCGAGTTACGGCGCAAACGGAACAATGGACATCCATCCGTGAATCGAACTCCTCCTTGTGAGCAAGGTAGTGAGCGAGCGCTGCATGGACCATTGAAAGCGTCAGGTGAGGGTGCTGAGCTGTGATCAAGCCTTTCCCTTACCGAACTGGGCATCGGCATCGGAAACCTGTGTCGATGGTTCCTGAGTCGTTCACATCTCGAACGCGGCCGCCATGATTTCCTGCTCGGCTCTTGCGATCCCGATAATTTTCGCATGCTCCTTCCAATCAGCGACGGCCTTTTTAACCTCCCACAGAATCGCTTCCGCCGAGGGTGCTTTGAGACGGAAAAATGGAGCCACTTCAATAGCCAGATCGAAGCTCAGCGCGTTGTCGGTTTCGGAGATATTCAGGCTCAGTCCCGCGCCATGGGGATCCGGATTCAGGTCGTAGGCGGGAGAGAGAAGCCATCCACTCTCGGTGAGCAGGAAGCCGTGGTTGCGGAGGTGATCGTCGGTATTGTGAACGGCGATGGAAAAGACGATCCGCCTCCAGAGTTCCTCAAGGTCCTGGTTGGGTTGTGCTCCTTGCCGAGTCAGGAAATCGACGAACTCCAGGTAACTTGCTCCGGCAAGGGGGTCGTCTCCATCGGTGTGCCCGAGAAGGGTCATCGCCGAGGCGAAGTGGACCCGTTGCCTGGCGCGGGTACCCGAGATACGGTCGAAGCGGCGGGTCATGAAAGTCCGGTGGCCGTCGCCGAATTGATGCAGGCCGGCCTCCGCGACTCGCAAGCCCGCCGCAACGGCGAGTTGGTGGGTGAGCATTTCCCAAGCAGCTATGTCGCGGGAATCGGAGCGCCCGGGAAACTTGGCGATCCACAGATCGCCCTGAGGGTCCGTCACGCCGGCTTTTGGACGCGCCCCACCGATCGACGAACCCGGTGCAATCAAGACACTGAGCCATTCAAGGTAATGAGGGTCTTCGTTGGCCGCGTCGTCCTGGATCATCCAACTAGCGTGCTCAAGCTCCCGCAGCGAAGTCCATGGCGGAGTGCACATCGACGGGTCGTTGTTTAGCCAGGCGTCGCCCGTTTCAGGCTCCTTGAATCTCAGAGCCCCAGAGCGCTGCTCATCATGCACACCGAGGAGGTAGTCGGTCTCTACTAGTCGGCGCACGGAACGCTCGGCCTTGCGGGCCAAGGCAGCTTCCCGCCGCTGCATTAGAAGGCGCCCCCAGCGGTCCGGCGACGAGTCCAGGAACAGCCCGAAGTTTGGTCGTTCCTCGGAACGCGGGTATTGGGGCCCTTCGAAGAGCTGCAGTTCGGGGTCGAGCTGTCTTGCGGCAGGGCTTGCAAGCCACTCTTCATCGTAGGAGAAAGAAAACACCTCCTTCCCGCGAGTGAGCGAGGACCGCAGGTGGCCCATCAGGACCGGGGCACCAAGATCCTGCCAGTCGCCCCAGACTTCGATCTCTCGGCTCATTTACGAGTCTTTTTCTTCGGTGCTCGTCGCCGGGTTTCAGTGAGGCGGGCGTCTTCCAGCTTGCGACCGAGAGCATCGTCGGCAGCGACTTGGGAGAGATCTCCTTCCTGACCCAGCACCGCTAAAACCTGGACGAGCTTACCCAGCGAGGTGCCTGCCGAGCCGTTCTCCATCAAGTGAAGCGTCGAGCGGCTCAGCCCTGCGCGTTCCGCGACCTGTTCTGCACTCAGCTTCCTCCGCAGTCGTGCCAATCTTAGGTTCTCTCCCAGATTGGCGAGCAGACGCTCATGCTTCGGCAGGAGTTTGCTAACTCCTTTTTTCATAATGTTCTATATTTTAGACAAAGAGTGCTATTTTTGTCCGATTTGTCAAACATTATACGCGATTGGCCACCCACTCACCCGTTCAAGAGTTGATCGTCATCAGGGATTCACGAAGGCAGGAAACACGGGCGTTCCCGGACTATTCTGCAGCGCCGGACGCCAGGGTTTGCTTGCGGCTTGGCTGGTTCGAGGGAGAGGATGATCGCGGCATCCTGAAGCATTTCGTAGCGGAATTCCTCCCCGTATTTGTAAACGCTACTCTCTACCAAATAACGATCGCAGAACTGAAACGCTCGGGATTCTTGCGGTAACCAGCAGTGTCTTGCCAGCTAGGTCGGTGACGAGTCTATATCGGCAACTATCGCACGGGCCTCGTCTTCGACGCGGCGGGCATCGAGCCGCAGTTCCTCGATTTTCTCGCCGAGCTCGCGAACCGCCATGGCGTCACCGTCATGTTCAGCCTCATGGACAACACGCTGCTCGATGGCAAGGGAGTGGAGTTCCCGCAGTTTGTCTTCGATCGCAAAGAGTCCGATCGCTTCATCGCGCGCGTGCTCGCGCCGGTCGTCGAGAAGCTCGCGGAGCGTCAGGTGATTTGGGATCTCTTCAACGAGCCGGAGAACGTGACCGGAGCCGAGCTTCATGTGGTGCAGGATTTCGTCGACCGCGCTCTCGCCGTGCTGCCAAAGTCCGACGCGGACGCGAAGTTCACGGTGGTCAGTCGCAGTGCGCGCGAGCTGGTCTACTGGCGCGGACGAGGTCTCGATGTTCTCAGCCACAACATCTTCGACCAGCCCGGCCTGGCCTCGGCGGTGAACCACACGGCGACGGCCGAGCTCGACGCGCCCGTTTGGATCGCCGAGATGGCCCCCGAGCTGGCTACCGTCTGAGAAGCTTGGCTATCCTCTTTCTAGGTATCGCAGTTTCAAGCTCAAGTGCTGCCGCTTGGGTGCCTCCGATAAAGATGCTGTCGAAGTTCAGATCATAGGCATTGTCCTTGCCCAAGACTCCTCTTCTCTTGAAAGTTACAGCGGCTCTACCGTTAATCTCTCCTGAGGAATTGAACTCGTTCTTGAACCCCCTCCAGCTCCGCCCGCCCCTGAAGCCGCCCGTGGAAATCAAAGTTCCTACCAATTAATGATTCCCGCGAAAGCATTTTCCCGACAGCCTCTACAGCTCCAGGCTACGGATTGAACATACCGCACGCACGCAGCACCGTCTCCTGCACCGCGAGGTCGTGGGAACTCGGGTAGTCGGACTTCTTTTCGCTGCGGATGATCTTTGCAAAATCGATCGCGTCGCCGAGGTAGCGGCGGTAGGGCGGAGCGAAGGGGACCTCCTGGACGCCGCGGCGGAACTTTAGATTCTCACCGTCCTCGCGGTCGCGATCGAGAGCGATCGTCGCCTTAGGCCGGTCGAGCGGCTGGATGTGGAAGGCACCACCGGTCCCGACTACAGTGAGGTGGCGGCGCGCGAAACCTTCGACCTCGTTGGCGGTAGATTTCACCGTCGCGGTCGCCTTCGGGTAGTCGAACACAGCGAGCATGTTGTCGGCGAACCCGTCAGCGCCGTGGCGGATGTGTGGGGTGACTTTTTGCGGTTTGCCTAACACGGACACCACCAGATCGATGATGTGGCAGCCGAGCTCGAACAGGATGCCGCCCTCGAATTCCGCCAGGCCGGCGCGCGCACCTTTGGGGACGACCTTGCTCATCACCGTGTGGACCTCAAAAATCTCACCGAGCCAACCGCGTTTGATGAACTCGTGCAGCAGCAGGACGGCGGGATTGTAGCGGTACATGTAGCCCATCTGCAACGTGAGCTGCTTCACGTCCGCCTTCTCGAGGATGCGCTTGAAGTCCTGCAGCGAGGTGCCGGCCGGTTTATCGAGATGCACGTGCATGCCTGCATCGACCGACATCTCGGCGTAGCGCAACAGGTCGGCGACGCGGGTTTCCACCGCGACCGCCTGCAGGCCGGGGGTATTGAGCAGTTCCTCGGCAGTGAGTCGTTTGAGCCCCGCGTAGGCTTTGCTGTTCCCCACCCCCGCCCACAGCGCATCATCGGGTTCGGCGATGCCGACCACTTCATACTCGTCCTCCAGCTCGCGGTAGATCTGCATCTTGCCGGAAGCATGCGCGTGCGCGACCCCTATCTGTCCGATCTTGATCTTTGGCTTTTGTTCCGCCACCGCTTTGCCACCGGCCGACCCAAGGTGGAGTGCTGCCGCCGAGGCGGCGAAGTATGAGGTATTGAGGAACTGGCGGCGTTTCATCCTTCGGATCCTAAAGGAAAAACTCCGGAAAGTGGAATTAATCTGTCGGCTTTGTGGTAGCTCGGAATCCGCCACGCCGGGCGTGCCGATGTCGACGCCCTCGAACCCTTCGTCACCGTATCCGAGGCCGCCGCTTTTGCCCTCGCGGTCCTTTCCGGTCTGCCAGGAGGCGTCGTCGAAGCTCGCGGTGGCGAAGGATTGGTGGAAATCGGGATCACCGGCCTGCGGGTAGACCCCGTCGGTGGGGTGGAGCGATTTCCACTCTGAGGTGGGCGCGACGGCCACCAATGCCACCGGCGGAGCAGAGGCATCGACCGGTGATGGCAAGGCCGCGAGTTCCTCGCACAGCTTCTTAGCCTCGTCCAGCCGGTCGGCGGCGTCGTAGAAACGCGCCATTTTTCCCAGCGGCTCGGGTCATTCGCCGCAGTCCGACACCGCTATTCTATATCCAATAACCGCCGCAGATCTGAAACGCTGGGGATTCCTTCGGTAACCAGTAGTGTGTTGCCAGCGGGGTCAGTGACGATGGACGAGGGAAGTGGTGGGCTTTCTGTTCCGGTTTGGGTAGCGAGGAACGAGGTCACTTCGGCACGATCAGCAATTGGTAAATCGATCAGCATGCGATAGGCGGGTTTCCATTCCTCGAGATACTTTTCAAGCTTCGCTTTATCGTCGTCAGCATCGATTGGGATGGCGACAATTTCGATTCCGTCGGCGGCAAGCAGCTCGGTTATCGTATTGACTTCTGGCAGGTGGCGGATGCAGGCTTCGCACCAGGTGGCCGTGGTAGTGTAGAGGCGGAGTTTCGAGCCTGACTTTGCTCCACTGTCAGTCGCAGCGACGGCAAACGTTGGTCGTTCTTTTGCCTGGCGATCAGGCACTGGGAGCGACTTCAGGTAGGTGCTCGTTTCGAACGGGCTGTCGGCACTTTCGCGCGCCGTGATCAGCGCTCCAGCTGCGACGTTCTCTAGCGTGTAAACCTGCCCTGATGGCCAGCGCACCGTCAGCCGGGCCACGTTTTCAGCGCTGCCAATGCCGATCAGCATCGTCTTACTGTTCTGCGCGGCAAAACCTTCGCCGCAACGGTGCTCGCGTTTCAATGTTGGCCCGTCGGTGACTTCGGCGATGACCATTGCGCCGTATCCGTCACGGTTTGTCTGCGCTCTTGCTGCCAAACCCACTTTGTTGCTGCCTTCGAACCTTACCGCAATCACATTACCGTGATCCTTCATCGCATTGCGATAGAGATTGAACAACGGAGCATTGGCATTGACCAGTGCGATGTCCTGCCGGCCGTCGCGATTGTAGTCGAAGAGAGCGAAACCACGGCCGTCGGCAATGTTGTCCAGCCCCGAAATCCCCGACATATCTCCGAACGCTTTACCTGCGCTGTTCATGAACAACTTGTTGCGCTCGTGACCGCTGAGCGAATGCACGACGTAGCGACCGTCGCGCATTTCGCCACCGGCCAGACGACTGTCGATCTCCGGGGTAAGTTGTGCACCGTCCTCGCTTCGTTTCCATTCGGGGGAAAAACGAAAACTCTTGCGCGATACGCTGTCATCAGTGCGCACGAACGTGCGCCAGAGGTTACTTCACAAATCGACCTCCGTGGCCACCTCCTTCGGCGCGGTGAAGTAACCGTTGATTGAATAGATATCCAACCAGCCGTCATTGTTAAAATCGGCGAACTGTCCGCCCCAGCCCCAGCCAGCTTTTGCGACAAGCATCGCAGGCGGCTTCAAGCCAGACACCAGGTCAAATTTTCCGCCATCCTTTTGATGATAGAGATAGTTGCCGGTGGCTGATTCGGCGTAGTCTGCATTCAAGCCTTCGACTTGCGATGTGATGCGCTGACCGGCCTTGCTGAACATGTTTGTCACATAGAGATCCTGCTTGCCGTCGTTATCGTAGTCGCCCCAGGTTGCGCCCATCGCAAAGCCGAATGCTGTCGTCCCCGCATCGGCGGTCACATCGGAGAACCCATCCTTGCCGTCATTGCGGAACAAGTGATCAGCAGCCCAGTCATTGGCGATGTAGAGATCGGGATCGCCATCTTCGTCATAGTCCGACCATGTGGCCTGCAATGAATTACGCCAGACTCCAATCTGTGCGCTCTCCGGCGCCGGCTCAAAGTTGCCGCCGCCTTTGTTGACCAACAACACATTGGGCGGACCGATCTGATCGAGTAAGTTCGGAAACAGATTGGTTTCGTCCTTTGAGTGAGACGCCGCGTGGCGCTGATAGTACTCTTTCGCAACTTCTGGTGAAAGAAACTCGTCAGGCCAATTGTCTGATCCTGAGGCAACGCCACCCGCCGGACTCGAACCACCAAGCACTGCAGGACGGTAGGTGCAAAGATACAGGTCGAGCAGTCCATCGTTGTTGTAGTCGGTCGCCGACATCGAAATCGCCAGTCGTGGCAACACCACAGATCTCACTTCTGAAAACCAGCCGCCGTTGTTTTCAAAATACTTACATGGCAATAAACTGCGGCCGAGCATCAGATCCGGGTCTCCATCGTTATCGAAATCGGCGAAGATGGCACAGGTGGAATGGTTCTTCACATCAAGGCCGTGGAGGTTCGCGGTTTCCAGAAACGTGCCATCACCCTGATTCTCGAGCAGCTTGTTGTGGCCTCTCCTGACAGTCACATAAACGTCGTCGTCTCCGTCATTGTCGATGTCGGCAATCGCGATGCCCGGCTTTTGATTGGCAGAGATCGCCGAGAAGTAGCGATGTGGAATTCCTTTTCTACCTTCCATGTAGAATTTGATCGTTTCCTCGTGGTGTTGCGAGCGCCGCAGCGAGACCACATCCGCCGGACGAGGCAAGGCTTCGTCCAGAGATTCCTGGAACCAAAGTTGGTCGCTGGCGACACTTGAAAATTCCCCGGTGTGCCAGTCTCTGATGCGCCAGTCAACTTCGTCATCACTCGTTGATAGGTTTTCCCAGACGACGTTAAGCTTGGCCGAGAGTCCGCGCCAATGATCCGCCTTCATCCGCGCCACCGCTGAGAAGTCGACGTCTGCGATGAAGACTTTTGGATTGCCCTCGTTGTTACTTCCTTTAACAATCGCAAACTTCGCGTGTTCGAAATACGCCACTTCGTCCAACAGGCTGGACCAAAGTTCGCCTGATTCCGCAGCCATCGATCTCCTGTCGGCTGAAGGCTGCCAGCCCGCCTCGTTACTGCTTTTGAGATCGACCGCATCGAAAGTCGGTGCGAAAAGCTCCCGGCGGGGAGCATCCGGCAATTGGAGATTTAGCAGCCCCTTGCTCAACGATGCCAGGGCCGGTGTCAGAGCGAGAATTTGCTCCTCGGAGGTCACAATGGATCGGATCGCTGTAGTGTCTCCACTACCGGTGAGAGTTTCGTTTCCCAGACCAAACTTATGCCAGGCCGGAAAAATGAGCGCAGTCACCAGCCCGGTGGTGAGCACCCATGACCGAGTTTTTTTCGCAAAGAATGCCACTAGCACACAAACAATCACTCCGACTCCAATCCAAATCGACGGCCACTTCCAAAAGGCGGCATTCAGCGCCCAACTCACGAAAAAACCTGCAACAAAGACCAATTCGCGCAGATGGTTGCGGGCAGGACGTGATGTTTTTTCTTGAATTGCCATATTTTTGAGTAATATTAATAATTGAGACGAGTCGGCACGACCAAATGCATGAATTTTTGTTCAATTTTATTGACCTCGACTCTAAATAATTGTTTTATATCGCAATCATGAAATTAGCAACGCTCTCAATCATTCCTTTTTTCGTCGCAACGTCACAGGCGGCACTCGTTTGGACTGTAGGCTTGCCGGCGGATGGTTGGCCACAAGATGGCACTGGCGGTGGCGCTAATGCTGTGTTCGTTCAAGAGGCAGCAGTAAACGACCTTCCTGGCGCTCCTGATAATCCCGTGGTTAACCAACAAGGCGATGATGATTACTATTTCGCTGGCGTGTATTCGACCGTCATGGATGGAGGATCTTACACTCCGATTGGCACAGTTGCTGTAAACGAAGCGGGAGCGGAGCGCGCCTTCGCTGGAATAGACAACTCACTGCGCTACCATTTCAATCTGCCTAATTTCATCGGAGCGAACGAGCCTCTTGCAGTCTCGTGGGATGCTAACAATCTGCACGTGGATGCAGCAACACATGCTGACCCTCGTTATGGCGTAGAAGTTTACTTCAACGGCAATCTTGTTGGACCGCAAACGGTGATCCGTCCAGATAATCTCAGCTCTACTGCCAGCCCAATGATCAATACGACGCCTACCTTCACACTTGCAGATGTGAATGGCCAGGTTGGCGAAGGTTTTGACAACTACGTCGAGCTTCGTGGCGTCAACTACAATGCTGAAGGCGGTGGCAACTGGATGGGCGTCGATCACGTCTCTCTGAACACGGTTGATGCTATCCCAGAACCATCCACTGGCCTTCTGGTTTTCTTCGGTGGACTTGCACTGCTTCCAGTATTCCGTCGTCGACGTAGCTAGCATACGATCCAATTAACTTTTATTGACCGCAATCGATTATTATTATCTTTAGTCCAATCATGAAACTAAATACACTCCTTGTGGTGCCATTTCTTGTGGCGACTTCCCACGGTGCTTTGCTTTGGACCGTCGGTCTAGACGATAACGCCCAGCCTGTCGATCTCCTCGGGGGAGGTGCGAATGCTGCATTTGTGCAGGAAGCAGGAGTGAATGAACTTCCTGGAGCACCAGACAATCCACCAGTTAACCAGCAGGCGGATGATGATTACTACTTTGCGGGTGTTTACTCTACCGTTGTAGACGGTGGGTCTTATACTCCCATCGGAACCGTTGCGGTGAATGAAACTGCCGCAGAGCGTGCCTTTGCTGGTACTGACAACACTCTCCGCTATCACTTTAACTTGCCGGCCTTCCTTGGTGAGTCAGACCAACTGAAGGTCACTTGGGATTCAGTGAATTTGCACATTGACGCTGCAACACACGCCGATCCTCGTTACGGTGTGGAAGTTTACTTCAACGGCACCAAAATCGCTGATGAAGTGACGATCCGTCCGGATCTCTTTGATGTCGACTACTCCACAACCACTACTTTGGGTGCGGTAGGAGCAAAGGCTGGCGAAGGCTTTGACAACTACGTCGAGCTTCGTGGCATCAACTACAATGCTGAGGGTGGTGGCAACTGGATGAGTGTTGACTACATTCAGCTTGAGTCTGTTGACGCAGTTCCTGAGCCATCGACTGGCCTTCTGGTTTTCTTCGGTGGACTTGCGCTGCTCCCAGTGTTCCGTCGTCGTCGTAGCTAGTTTACGATCCGATCAATTTTTCAAAAAACACCCGTTCGCTGAGTCGGACGGGTGTTTTTTTGTTTTCACCGTTTCGTGTTCTTTGCGGAGTGAGAGTATCTATGCGCAAGCAAATTGGGCAATCATTGCCTTGCGATGTCCAGCGGGGCGAGTTTCCGCAGCGTCGGTTGCATTTCTATCAAGTGAATGGTCTATTATTGCCGTGGCATCGTTCGAATTGCGAACGTGCGAATTACGATCCATTCTATGCTGACCCGCACTCTTACAGCTCTTTCCTGCACCCGCCTTTTTCTCGCCGGAGTTTTTTCTCTGCAACTGCAACTGATACTGGGAGTTCAGCTGGCTTCTGCCCAGGATGGTGCACGTGATGCGGCGTTGATGGACGGAATACAGGTACCCGAGTGGCGGTTGAATGAGCTGGAGATTCCTGACGATACCTTTGCGTTTGCCCGGCTCCGCTACCTCGACGGAGGGAAATGGAATTCTGACTATCCAGAAAGTGATATCAATCTGTCATTCCGCCTGCAGCAGCTGACGTCACTGGATGTGAATCCTGATCCTCCATTGCTTGAACTGACGGATGAAGCGCTATTCGATCATCCCTTCATTTTTATGGTCAATCCGCACCATGGCGGCAGGAGCACTAGTAGAGGAGGGGCATTTGATTTCTCTCAGGATGAAGGAGCAAAATTACGCGATTACCTTTTGAATGGTGGGTTTTTATGGGTTGATGACTTCTGGAGTCGAGGGATGTGGGAACACTTTCAGGATGTCATCGGAGAAAAAGTCTTTCCCGATCGCCAGCCAAAGGAGCTCGCCTACGAACACCCGATTTTCCACAACATCTTTGAATTGGATAAGATCCCGCAAGTGCCCAGTCATGACGCGTGGGATTTTACCCCCGACGAAGGAACCGCTAATAAAACCTACGAATGGAAAATGGATCCTGACGACCAGGAGTATCTCTCGGTTCCCCGGTTCATGGCCTACTACGATGATGACGGGCGGATGTGCATGCTGGTGAACGTGAACAATGACATTGCGGATGGTTGGGAAGAGGAAGGTTACAAGCCCTGGTTTTTTAACGCGTTTTCTGAGAAGTACTGCTTCCCACTGGCGATCAACGTTTTGTTCTATGTCATGACGCATTAGCCACGGGTAGCTCGGATGAATCGGTTGTCGCGTCTGCTCCAGGCTTTTCCTTTTAAGACGTCAGTCGTCGTCGGGTTGCTCTGCTTTGTCGTGGTGCAGGCAAAACCAGATTTCGTGGTGAAGCTGAAGTTCACACCGGAGCATATCAAGCAGGCGGAATTCTATCCTTTCTCGTCGTTTCCGATGTATTCAAAGTTCTCGGCCAACCCGAGTTACCTGTATCTCACGGATGCGACAGGCGCACCGATCGCCTGCCAGCCAACGCTCGGCGTGCGGGCATCGGTCATCAAAAAAATTTACGACAAGGAAGTGCGCATTGTCGGTAAGCGCGAGGACACGTCGATTTCAAAATTAGCACAGCCACTGAAGCAGGAAGCGGGGCTGGCCACGTTGCGAGTTCTGCGCGAGGACGTGGCAAAGGAACGCGTCATCGCTGATAACATCGGCCCACTACGTCTGCAGGAAGTGATCATCCGCCGCGGCAAAGGCGGCAAGATCGAGGAAACGACAACATTCGTCGGCGAACTGTGAATGAATAAATGATCACGGATGCGTCAACCATTGCCAAGGAGCCGTCCCTGTGGTGCAGGCTACTGCAACCTGGGCGGGCGGAATATGCCGGTTACGAGTGGTTGATCATGCGCGTGCTTTTCGTGTTCGCCGCCTGGCCGACGCTCAACGCGCGGATGCTGCAGCAATTTTCCTCATTGCCTTATCCCAATGGCCTGGCGCAATTCGTCGATCTGCAATGGATGCTGTCGCCGGACAAGCAGTCGCTGGTTCTGGCAGTCGCAGTCGTGCATCTGGTATTTTACATTTTCAATGTGGCGCCGCTGTGGACGTGTTCGGTATTGTTCGTGATCCATTCGCTACTTGGCACTGTCGTGAACTCGCAGGGGGCGATTCATCACACCAGCCAGATCGTGGCCTTCGTGTTGCTGGGGCAGGTGATTGGTTACGCAACTCTATTGTTGATTCGAGGCCGACGGGATCTGGCATTTGGGCTGACGCAGTTTGAGTTGATTCGTCCTGCGACGAGGCTGAAAGCGGCAGCTCCAAGCAGCGTGATTTTTATATCGCAGCAATTGATCGCCACTGCCTATGTCGTGTCGGCGATCAGTAAGTTGATCCGTTCTGAAGGCCAATGGGTCTCGACTCTGCCGAATATCGCTCTGCAACTGCAGAAAACGCGGATGATGGAACATTACAATTCGCTGGCACCCGTCCCGGAGCTGGCGGGTTGGGCGATCACGATGGTGAGCGAATACCCGACCGTTGCCATGGTATTCTTCAGTGTTGGCCTGGCATTGGAGTTGTTCGCGTTCGTGGCGCTTTTCAATCGTGGTTTCATGGTGCTGGGCGGACTGGGGCTGATCCTGATGCACTTCTCCATCAGCCAGGTTATGAATCTCGGATTCTTCTACAACAAGTGGATGCTGCTGATCTTCTGGGTCAATGTGCCCTTCTGGTGTGTTGCTGCTGTGCGGCGCTGGTCGCAGAATAAGGTGCGCAGCCTTTCTACGCATAGTCAGTAAAAACAACAGATGGTTGGCTGCTGTCTTTCCTGCAGGACTTGCCGGAATGCCAGCTTGCAATGCAGGACATCGTCTCTAGTATTATTTTTCTATCGCCGCTCTGTAGGAGAGCGACGCTGCATTTGTTCCAACTATTCTTTGAGCATGAGTGAAGAAACCTATTCGTTTCTCTGCCCCTCCTGTAGCGCTCATTTGAGCGTGCCCGTCAGCGTGGCGGGAGTCTCCGGGCCGTGCCCCTATTGTGCATCGACGATCACCTCGCCCATGCCGGATCAAGTTCCGCTCGAGGACATGATAGCAATCGAAGAAGCGGCAAATGAAGCGGCCGCTGAGCAAGCTGACGTCGCCCCTGTTGAGCGATACCAGCCAGAACCCGCCCAGGTTCCGGTGCCGGAGCCGTTGCCCGATTTCTCAGGGCCTGCGCCCGAACCTGAACAACCTTGGGCCGCCGCCCCGGAAGTCAGCACAGTGGAAGAGAAAACCGCTGCCATTCCTGAGCAAAGAAGCGGTCGCAAGAAACGCGGCGAACGCGTCCCGAAGGGGAAGCTGAAGAAGCGTGGTGGTGGTGGCCAGGAAGAACGACGCGCTGAGCGCAAGGAAAAGCGGGAACAGGCAAAACCAAGCTCGTCCAAATCACGCTCTGCGTCCACAGTCGTCGACGCGCCGACCGCTCGAGGGCTCTCCCTGTTTGCTAAGGTCTGTCTGGGCATTGCTGGTGTGGCACTGGTAGCGCTTGGTGCCGTCTTTGGCATTCCTGCGATCATGGGGAACAATGGGGACGACCAGTTACAGCTACCAGCACCCAATGAAAATGGCAAAGGTGGCGCGGCACTTTTGAACCCGAACCCGCCCACGCTGGCGGCAGGCATGACGCCGAACGCAAATGCTGCAAATGTCTCAAATGCCCCGTCGATTTCCGAAAAGCAGCCAGCGAATCGGTCACCAGAGATAGAAGACGTTGTTGAGACCAGCTCGCCCAATCGTCTGCCTGATCCTCCATCCGATGACAGCAGTCCAGCCGTTGGCTCCACGAACACCACACTGCCGGCGTCGATGACCACTTACACGCCCGAAAAAAATAGCATTCTAGTGAAGCCGCGGCAGACACTCGATGCCTTTATGGCTGCGACTAACTGGAAGGAACGCATCAAATTTGTCACCGGTGGCCAGGAGCTGGCCAGTGAGATGCGCAGCTACTACACAAAGTATCCCGACGGGCCACTGGACCCTATTTCGATCAACTGGACGCTGAATGATGTGGATCCAGACGGAAAGACCGAGATCTTCGTGTTCACCACCTCATTTGATGTCGAAAGTGAGGATGGTCTGATCTATCTCGACTTCCCCGCAGTGGTTGAGGGTGTGAATGGAAAGTTCACAGTGAACTGGCGTTCATTTGTTGAGTTCAAAGACCGTCATCTGAATGAATTCGTCACCAAGCGAGCGTTCAACAAGCCGCAGAAGTTTCATGTCATCGCCTTGCGTTCGCACTTCTTTGGCAGTGATCCGGAATTGAAATCAAAAGTAGAGAAGGAAGAATTCGTCTGCGTAAAAGTGAATTCACCCAACCCTGACGACGGCCTGCAGGCATTCCTCAGCACCCGCAACCCGAGCGGCAAAGAGATGGCAGCAGGCCTCCTTTGGGAAAAAGCAGCAGGCGGCCATTTCGACACACCGTTAGTAGAACTTTGCTGGAAGAAAACCTCGTCCGGCACCCCCTACGTAGAGATCACACAGGTTCTCGGGGACAAGTGGCGGGATACGCCGAAGTAGGGATTTTCATGATCACTCAGGACGGTAGTTGTTGCTCCGCACTTACCAGAGTAGGCCTTTCCCTGACTCAAGAGCGATACTCGCTCATGGCACGCGGCATGAATTCCTTCAACTTTGCGATGCGCGTGCTGTCGACAGGGTGCGTGCTGAGGAACTCTGGCTTGCGACTTGAGCCGGTGCCATCTTTGTAACTGGCAAAGCGCTCCCACATTGCGACCGCTTCGTTTGGATTGTAGCCGCAGCGGGCCATGTAGAGTGCGCCGAGTTGATCCGCCTCCAGTTCCTGCTTGCGCGAAAATGGCAGGATCACGCCAAGGCTTGAAGCGGCACCGTATGCGCCCAGGATCGCGGCACCCTGGCCACTGCTGATGCTCGCTGAATTGCGGATGCCTGCCTGCAATAGTGAGCCGGCCACTCCGGATACCGTCGACTGCGACACACGCTCACCGCCGTGGCGGGCAACAACGTGCGCAATCTCATGCCCCACAACCGCAGCCAGCCCCGCATCATTTTGAGTGATTTGAAACAGTCCCGTGTGCACGCCTACTTTGCCGCCAGGAAGCGCAAATGCATTCGGTGTATCGTCTTCGAAAACGATGAACTCCCAGTCAGCGCCGGGCAGGGAGATCACTTGAGTCAACCTTGCCGCCACTCGTTGCAATTGCGCATTCATCTCCGGATCACTGGATACCCGTTTCTCCCGTTTGTATTTTTGGAAGGCTGTTAGTCCCATCTCCACTTCCTGAGAAGCCGGAAGAATATTGAGCTGACGACGACCAGTATCAGGAACAGTAGTGCAGGAAGAAACGATCATCGTAACAGTGGCAGCACCAGCCGTGAGGAGAAGGGGAATCAGGGAAGCTCTCATTTGTTTAAAATAGAGCCGCCGATCGTTTGGTCAACTGCTAGAAGAATATAGCAATTCCCCGGATTCTACTAAAGCGATACAATTGGAGACCGAAAATGTATTGGCTTCGAAAGCATGATGCCGCACCCTGCCCGACCGATGGTAGATCCCCGGTTTCGACAACAACTGTCTGTGTTTCATCCTCTTCACGCTGTTCTTGCGTCGGTTGTGGTAGGGCTGTGCGTTGTGGCGGGACCTGTCGACGCTCAGGAAAGTGTGGAACTTCCAGTGGCGAGTTCTGCGAGATCCGCGAATTCCATGGGGTTGAAGCAATGTGTTATTCTCGCTCTGCAGCAGACATTTGATCTGAAAATTCAGGAAGTGAGCCGAGAGATTGCGGCCGCTCAGGTAGGGGCGGCGAAAGCGGAGTACGAGCCATTGTTGACGGCGACACTGGACTACCGCGATACCACCGATCCCGGGGGCACGAATGTGCAGACTGGAGACTTCGTGAGTTCAGAGACCCGCACCGTACGCGGTGACACGGGGATCACGGGATTGTTACCGTCTGGTGGCCGCTACACGGTCGGCGCTTCGGCGATTGATACCGACGGCGATCGCGGGCCGGAACCCTTTTCCAACGGCTCGATTCAAGGGCCATTTGTGGAACTGAGGCAACCACTACTGGAGAATTTCCGCATCGATGACACACGCCTGAACATTCGTGTTTCACTGCAGAATCTGCAAATTTCTACGCTTGAGCTGAAGCAGGAGATGTTGCGTATCGTCAATCGTGTGGAAGACGCTTACTACGGATTGATTGCTGCTGAGGAAACTGTGAGGGTGCAGGAGATGGCGCTCAGCCTGGCGGAAGAACTCTGGCGTGAAAATCAAAAGCGCGTCGAGCATGGCGACATGGCACCGATTGAAGCTGCCGAGGCACAGTCGCAAGCATCGACCACAAAGGCAGCATTACTGCTGGCGGAGCGCCAGTTCCGCGCGCAGCAGAACGTTTTGAAAGGCGCGATGGTCGATGACTTTGCCAAATGGCGCAACGTGATGATCGTGTCGGATAGTAAGTTGACCACTGAGCCGATCCGCTTCGACTACCGTCAGAGTTGGGCGCGGGCAATGGGATCGCGTCCAGATTTGCTGACTTATCAAGTGCAGTTAGAGCAACAGGAATTACGACAGGAACGCCGCAAGAATGCGCTGCTGCCAGAGCTGGATTTTGTTGCTAATGCTGGTCTGGCAGGGTCAGACACCGAGGTCAGTGGCGCCTTTGACCAAGTGCGTGATCGGGACGCACCGTATTTTTCGCTTGGGTTTTCATTGTCATTGCCATTGGGAAACCGGCGGGACAAGGCGAACCACAAGATCGCCAAGGCGGAAACAAGGCAAGCTGAGCTGCGCCTGCGTCAGTTTCGTCAGTCGGTAATGATCGAGATCGACGACGCAGTCACTCAGGCAAGAACCGATTTCCAACGCATCAAAGCGACAAGTGAGGCTCGCGAATTTGCTGGGCTGGCGCTTAAGAATGAACAGGGGAAACTGGACCGCGGGGCCAGCACCAACTTTGTCGTCCTCCAGCTGCAACGGAATCTGACGACCGCGCGTTCTGACGAGATCCAGAGTCTCGCTGATTACAGCAGATCTCTGTCGCGTCTGCGGTTTGTGGAAGGCTCGAGCCTCGACGCGCACCAAGTAAATTTGACCGAGGAATAGGCTTACACGACCATGGCAAAAAAATCCCGCAAGCGTCCCATTATCATTATCCTTCTGCTGATCGCGCTGGCTGCGGGTGGCGGCTATGGCTGGAAGCAATACAGTGCGCGAGAAGTCGCGATCGAAATCGAATCGGAGGAAGTATCGAAACGTGACATCACTGAGAGTGTCGTCGCCACGGGCAATATTCAGCCGGTCACGCGGGTGGTAATCAATCCAGAAGTTGCCGGTGAGATCGTGGAACTGCCGGTTAAAGAAGGGCAGCAAGTCAAAGAAGGCGACCTGTTGTTGAAGATTCGCCCGGACAACTATGTGGCAAGTCGTAACCTGGCCGAGGCAAGTTACAATGCGTCGCTGGCGAACCTGAAGGTGAGCGAAGCCAACCTGGAGAAAGCCAAGGCAGACTTTAGCAGGACGACGGCGATGCACGCTGACGAGTTGATTTCAGAGGCTGAGTTCCTGACCGGGCGCAATGCGTTTCAAGTTGCCTCGGCATCTCACGAGTTAGCCCAGCACGGTGTCGAGCAGGCGAAGGCAGCCCTTGATCAGGCTGATGAAGATTTGGCGAAAACGACCATCGTCGCACCTATCGATGGGACGATTACTCAGTTGCGCTCCGAGAAGGGCGAGCGAGTGGTCGGCACGTCGCTCATGGCTGGCACCGAGCTCATGACAGTGGCGCAACTCGAAACCATGGAAGCTCGAGTGGAAGTGGGGGAGATCGATGTAGTCGCGATCAAAATTGGTCAGAAAGCCCGGCTGGAGGCGGACGCTTTTCGTGATGATGAATTCACGGGCGAGGTGACAGAGATCGCCAACGCATCCAATAACAGTGGGACAGGAGCCGCCGCCGCGTCTCAGCAGTCGGCTACCAAGTTTGAGGTAAAAATCCGAGTGAAGGAAAAGGAAGCCTTCCGCCCCGGAATGTCGGTGACGGCTTACATTGAAACAAGGTCCGTGCAAAATGTGCTGACAGTACCGCTACAGAGTGTCACTACGCGGGCGAAAGAATCAGAGAAAGATGACAAGGCAGACGACGATGAAGAAGATGCGCCAGTGAGGAAAAAGAAGAAGGAAAAGAAAAAAGCGCAGGAAGTGGTATTCCTTGTCGATGGCGATCGGGTGAAGAGCGTGCCCGTGGAACGCGGAATCAGTGACGATGATTATGTGGAAATTAAATCGGGGCTGGATGCTGGTCAGAATGTGGTGAGCGGCAGCTACCGTGCGATCAATCGTGACTTGAAAGACAAATCGCTGGTGAAGCCAAAGGGCGAGGGCGAGAAGAAGAAATGAACGACGCATGAGTTTGCTGAGCATCCGTGACCTGGCCCGCTCCTATGACATGGGGGCCGAAACCGTGCATGCCCTGCGTGGTATTTCTGCGGATATTGAGAAAGGCGAATACGTCGCAATTATGGGTCCGTCAGGGTCAGGGAAGTCGACATTGATGAACTTGCTGGGTTGCCTGGATTCTCCCACTGGCGGTCGCTATGAACTGAATGGCACCGATGTCTCCAGCCTGGATGAGAACGAACTTTCGGACATTCGTAATCGCGAGATTGGGTTCGTTTTTCAAACCTTTAATCTGCTGCCGCGAGTTTCGGCGCTGCGCAATGTCGAGTTGCCGCTGATTTACGCTGGTATTGCGAAAGACGAGCGCCGGGAAGCCGCCCGCATTGCGCTGGAGCAGGTCAGCCTGGATGATCGCATGGAGCATCGGCCCAATGAGATGTCGGGCGGGCAACGGCAGCGCGTTGCCATTGCCCGGGCGCTGGTGAACCAGCCGAGTATTCTGCTGGCAGACGAACCAACCGGAAACCTCGATTCTACAACGGGTAGTGAAATTCTAGCGTTGTTCGATTCGCTTTGGAATAATGGGCACACGATCATTGTGGTGACCCACGAAGAGGAAGTGGCGATGCACGCGCGAAGGATCCTGCGCATCCGCGACGGACTGCTCGCCAGTGATGAAGTGGTAAAATCACCTGCGTCATGAGGCTGTGGTATGAGATCACGGAGAATCTGCGCATCGCGCTGGAATCAGTGCGCACGAACAAGCTGCGTTCCTTTCTCGCAACGCTCGGCATTGTCATCGGAGTTTTTACCGCGATCCTGATGGCCACCGCGATCACTGGCCTTGGTAAAGCATTCGAGAACAGCATTTCCGCAATTGGATCCGACGTTATCTATATTCAACGATTCAGCTGGGGACCATCGGAAAAGTGGTGGAAAATCAGGGCGCGCCAACCGATTTCCCTGATGCAGGCGCGTCGCCTGGCCGAGCGTGTCGATATGGCTGAGGCAGTTTCTTACGAGGCTGGAATGGGCGGCACTGTGAAGTATCTCGACCGCACGGCGAGCAATGTGATCGTGATGGGGAATGTCGCTGATAGCGCAGTCGTGCGCGGCTTGACGGTGAAAGAGGGGCGATTTTTAACGGAAGCAGAAGTGGATGGTGAGCGCCCAGTGTGCGTGTTAGGGCACGACCTCGCGGTGAGTTTGTTTCCCTACGAAAGCGGACTTGGCGCATGGGTGAAAGTGAATGATCGCCGCTACCAGGTAGTAGGATCGTTAGATAAAATGGGCGAATTGATTTTCGCCAACCTCGACTACCAGGTGATCATTCCGGTTACCCGAATGATTGCCGACTTCACCCGTGAGCCTGATTTGACTATTGCGGTGAAGACGGGGGATGCTGCAATTTTGGATGAAGTGCAGGAGGAACTGCGTTGGATCATGCGCACGGTGCGCGGCGTCGAACCCGGCGAAGACGACGATTTTTCAGTCAACAATCAGAATGCTCTGCTGGATGTCTTTGGGAAATTTACGGCTGTTATTGGGACTGCCGGGTTGTCGATGACCGGCCTGGCGTTGTTGGTGGGCGGCATCGGTATCATGAATGTCATGTTCGTTTCTGTCACTGAGCGCACTCGCGAGATCGGTGTGCGCAAAGCCCTCGGCGCCAAGCGCAGGGCGATCCTGTCTCAGTTTTTGATGGAGGCGGCAGTTATCTGCCTGCTCGGTGGAGTCATCGCATTGGCGCTGGCCTGGCCAGTCACTCTGGTCATGCAGAAATGGCTGCCGGCCACGATCTCGCCGACCATTGCCCTGATTGCGTTATCCGTCTCTGCCGTCACTGGAATCATCGCCGGCTTCCTGCCAGCGTGGCGCGCAGCAAGGTTGAATCCAGTCGACGCCCTGCGCAGCGAGTGAGAGCTGATAAAATTGTCCCTATCCTTCGAAGACTTCGAACGCGCCATCTTTGCGGACAAAGAGCACTGGAGTCAGCGTGTAGGCACCACTCGATGAAGCGTCGCCCGCGACATTGCGCACTCGTTCGATCCCATCCACATTTTTGCTGCCGGTGACGAGCAGCAAGTCTCGGGTAGGGATGGCGACGACGTAATCACCTTCGACTTCGAGGATGTCCGATTCCCAGAACTCATCGAATAGAAGAAAACTGGCCTCATAGTTTCCACCAGCGCTGATGAGAAAAACACCCTCGCCGCCATGTACTTCCACTTCGCCCTGCAGGAGAGCGGTCAAGTTCTCGATCGCCTGTTTGCGCAGTTCCTGCTGGTCGATGCCCAGTGTCTCAAGATTCGCATCATTGAGGTAACGAATATTGTGCGGGCTGTCTTCAGCATAGACGACGTCGAGCTCCGAATTCAGCGACTCATGGACGGGAACGGGAAATGTTTCAGGTTCCTCTTCATTGTCTGCCGGTGTTGAGTCGACGATTTCTCCGCCTTTTTTATCCTCGTCATTGCTGTGAGACACCAGAGATAGCGCCAGATTTTCCACCCAGGCTTTGTCCTTCACTACGGGGACGATGCGTTGCAAGTCGATGTCGTCAGAGACGCCGCTGTCGATCAAATCGAGATGGGACGCGACAAAACCATCGATCACGTCATCTCGAGAAGAAGGATTCTGCAAGTAGACGGAATAGGCATTATCGAGAAATGCTTTGCGTGGATTTTTGCCACCGTCGCCAGTTTCCAGTTCCAGGTTGCCGGTCACTTGAACGACCAGTTCCGGGCAGGAATGCTGGAGGCAAGCGGAGAATAGGCCCGTGAATGCCTGCGGTGTGAGGACAGCAGACCCTTCTTGAAAAGCACCGGAATCTCCGATGTTCGATGGCGCATTGCGCTCTGACATAGTTGAATTCCAACGTCTCAGCAGTGATTCGGCAAGCGCAATCGCCTTCAAGGTGGAAAAAGAGCGCGGCTTTCCTTTGCTAAAAGCGCCCGATCTTCACTATTCCTTAAGAAAGCCTGTGAGTGGGCTGGTGGCGGAAGCGTTGTTCTGCTCTTCGCCCAGGCCGATCTCAAATGCTTGTCGCCCGGCTGCGGTGGCCGCCTTGAATGCCTGTGCCATACCACAAGGGTCGGAAGCAATGGCGATCGCAGTATTGACCAGCA
>JBNMNB010000128.1:0-21258 GCA_051270635.1 Verrucomicrobiales bacterium
GCCCAGAATGGCAGGTTGATGCAGAAGATCCAGTCGGAGTATTCGTTGAAGCGGAACTGGAGATCCATGACGATGTCGACGGAGCGGTGGAATAGAATCATTCCGACTCCAATCATGAGCGCCCACTTGCGGCTGCACAGGACCATGATTGCGACGAGTTCAAGGACGACTCCCCCGCTGAGAAAAATACGCGCAAGGTTCGGATTATTGAGCATCCATTCGCCGTAAACCTGGTGAGTGCCGATGACGCTTGCGTCGAGGTTGCTGTAGTATTCCTGCTTCTCGGTCTTGATTACTTCGAGTGCCATGTAGGGGCTATTCCAAAACCAGCCGCCGCTGGTACGCACGATCTTGGTCAAGCCTGCGATGACATAGCAACCGGCAATGGCGGCCTGCGAATAAAATAGAAAGTAGCTCCACTGGCTGAGTCCATCGGCAAATGCGAACGGCTGCTTTCGTTTCCAGCCGACGATTCGGCGGCCCGCGAACCAGAGGACGACGATTGTCTGAAACAGCAGGATGGTGGTCACCATCTGGCAGCCGTGATGGATCGCGCCCTGCGAGTTGTAATAGGTGCGGACTACGATGCTGGCGATGGTCAGTAACGGCAGCACCACTGGCAGCAGGAACCCGGAGGTGTAAATGACCAGGCAGATGGCCACCACAAAACGAATGATCTGCATGGCGGTCCACGAGCCCTCGATCCCCAGCCAGGCAAGGCTGTAACTGTGGCCGGACCAGAGCCAGGTAAGATTGAATCCGTCCCATAGCTCATGCCACCTAGCGATGCCATTCGGGTACTTCAGTGATTCGTAGTGGAAGTTCTCGGGAAAAGTCTGCCAGACGACGCAGGCAAAGATCATGCGCATGACAAGCACCTCCCAGCGGGTCACTGGCCCGGGACGAAAGGTGCCGCCGAACGACTTGTTCACCCAGGAGATCGACCATAGGCGCCTGGCGAATGACAGAATGGCGTTCATGGTTGTGGGGACGATGGTGGTTTCTCCTCATCGCCTGCTTCATCTTTGTTCTTGGCGATAGTGGTGGCGGTGTCTTCCAGTTTGCCCTGTTCATTGACAAAGATCAGACCACGCGCGAGCGCGATATCGCCAGGAAAAGGAGTTGCACGATCGAGCGAACGCTTTCGCAATTGGGCGAGCACAGTGATCGCGATTTCAGCACGCACTTCGTCGTCGAGCCAACTACTTTTCTTGTTCCATTGACGACCGTTGTTCTTGGCCCATGCCATGGATGCGGATCTCATCAGCTTCTTCACCCGTGCCGCTGAGTAGCCGGTGTACTTGAAGGAAGCCAGCGGTTCGCCGTTTCCATGCTGCAGAAAAAAGTATTCCAGGTCCCGATTACGTGGGTTGGCATACATCGGGTAATTGGAGAACGGATAGAATTCCCCTTTCGAACCCGGATCAATCTTGTAGAGAAAAACGGAACACAGAATGAAGACGGTGACTGGAAACAAGGGATGCACGAGTCCCTTGCGTGCGAATTTCCAAACCTGAGCACGCGTCCACTTCCTCTCTGGAGGATCAGAGGAATCATCAGTCGAATCGTGGCCGCGCTGGCCATTGCTACCATTGGTGGTCAAGACAACGAATCAGAGTGTGAAACCGGACGATGCTCAATCAAATTCCGATGACCATGCTGTGATTCAGCGCAAGACAGGGCACGGACTGCGCATTTCTTGCAGTGAGGAATTGGAGAAAGGAGAAAGACCATTCGCGGAATGTCTGATTGGGCAAATTGAGCAGCGAGTTCACGTTCCATTCGTCATCATTCGCACGACTGTTATGATTCCGACAATCACTACAGTCATGATGGCAATGTAACTGAGATCACTCTCCCCCTGACGTTTTTTGGCAGAGCGCCGTTGCTTGAGTACCTCTTGCTTCTGCTCTTCAACGTAGATACTGGCTTTGCCCTCGCGAACCTTCTGTTCCTTGTCCAGCTGCACGGCTTGTTTGGCGAGCTTTCGAAACTCTGTCCTCAAATTCTCCACCCGCAGCTTAATGTAGATTTCACGCGCTTGCGCTTCGTCACCATTGCTTTCCAGCAGCGCCATACGCCAAACTTTTGCGCCCATGGTACGACCTTCGACCTCCTTGCGGGCGGTCTCACGAAACTGATGCTCGATCTGTCGGCGGCGCTGTTCTTTGTCCATCAAGGACTCGTATCACACCGAACCAGCGGTGAAAAGGTGGAAACGTCGAGAAGTCTTCTGCTTCTCACTGGCCAATTCGAACAGTGCCGTCCCAGCTTCTCTCCTCAGAAAGCAATACAGAAGGAATTCACTCTCCGTTAAGCTCCTCTGTAATAGATTCAAGGTGAGATCGTTAGGCAGAGTCTCGCTATTATTCTGCATTCAATAATTTACATTGTTGTTGAGACAGATAGACCAAGCGTTTTCTCCGCTGCATCGAAAAGCCCCCCCCCACCGGACAGGAACCCCTTTTGAATCGATAGATGAAACCAGTAGCCGCACTCACAGCTCTCGCCCTTTTAGTAACCTCACTACATTCATTTGCAGAGCAGATCGTCTTCAGCGAAGTGCACTACAATCCACGTGGAGAAACGCCAGAATACGTCGAGATCTTCAACAATACTTCGACCCCTTTCGACTTTGCCAACTGGCGGCTGTCGGACGGAGTCGACTACACATTCCCGGACTACGACGAAAGTGATGCTGCTGCGGCAATCTTGAAGCATTTCGAACGCGTCATCGTCACATCTGGAACCGAAGCGGAATTCCGCACGGCCTATCCGTCGACACCGGCGGCAACCAGAGTCTACGGGCCATGGACGGGGGCATTGAACAATAATGGTGAGCGCATCGCACTTGAGGACAAGAACGGTGTCTTGATGGTTTCCCTTACATATGGAGATGATGGAAAATGGCCCGTCGCAGCTGACGGCGCAGGCCATACTCTGGTCGTGAAAGATGTCTTCAAATTAACCGATGACTGGCGCAACTGGAAGGCAAGCAGCGCGAAAGATGGCACACCGGGCAGCGCACCAGCAGGTGAATCCGGTATTGCTATCGACGATCCTGAAGTCGACCTGAGCAGCGTCGTTTCTTATGTGGATCTTGGCACAACCTACAAGTTCAACGACACGAACACTGACCTGACTGGCACCGATTGGACAGGACTTGATTACGACGACTCTGCCTGGTCATCAGGCCCCGGCCTCTTTGGCTTCGAAAGCAGAACGCTGCCGGATCCAGGGTTACAAACTGCCCTGAATCGTGACTCGCAGGCCGATCTGATCACTTACTACCTGCGCACGGAATTTGACTTCAACTTTAGCCCGAACGGTTCACGCATCGAAGTCGATGTTATCGTTGACGATGGTGCCCGATTTTTCCTCAATGGCAAAGAACTGGGGCGGCTGCGTCTTCCGGATGGCGACATCGGGCATGCCACGGTCGCTGAGAAAGTTCCCACCGAAGGCATCGTTGAAGAGAACGTGTTAGCCGTCGACGGTTCAGGTTTTCTGGTGGAAGGGCGCAACGTTTTTGCTGTCGAGGTCCACAATGAATCGAGCAGCAGTTCTGATGTTGTCTTTGGTTCGAATGTCAGGATTAAGGCGTCCAACTCTGGAGCTGTCATCAATGAAGTCCTGCCTGCCGCAGCAGGATTCATCGAGTTCTATAACCCTACGCTCACGGAGATGAATCTTCGCGACCATTACATCAGCGATGATCTGGAAAATCTTCAGAAAACCCGCATCGCACAGGATCTTGTCATCGCTCCGCTGGGCCTCAGCTCTATCGGCTTCTCAGAAGCGGGCTTGACGCCAAACACGAATACCAAGATTTATTTCTCACGGCCTGACGGAACCACGGTCTTGAATGCAATCGACCTGAATATTGCCCTCAATGGCAGCTCTGCGGGACGCAAGCCTACCGGTGGCAATTCATGGTTTCTGTTCAGCGATCCCACGCGTGATGGCTCGAACATCGGCGCGGGAGACATAGGCAATTTGCTCAGTCTCAATGAACTTCACATCAACGAGGCCGGCGCGGTCGATTGGATCGAACTACGCAATTACAACGATACACCACTTTCGCTGGAAGGCTTGTTCCTTTCTGGGAACCGCGATTTTTCGGATAAAGTAGCACTCACAGGGATGATTCCCGGCAATGGCTACGCCAGCGCAGCAGTTCAATTTTCACTTACTGACAATGCCATCACGCTCTACCTGGTCACTTCATCTGACACTGTGCTGAGAGGTCGGAAGTTCACCCGCACCGCCGGGCAAACGGTCTTTCAAGCCCTGCCTGAAGGAAGCAATGAATGGTATGGAGGCAGCATCGCATCACGCGACGCAAAGAACGCACCCGTCCGCGAAACTTCGATCGTCATCAACGAGATCATGTATGATCCGCCATCGAACCAGAACTATGGCGAGTTCATCGAGTTGCACAACAAGGGAGCGGCTACCGTCGATCTGTCAGGCTGGACAATTACGGACGGTGTCTCATTTGACTTCCCTAACGGAACCACACTGGCAGCAGGAGAATATCTCGCCATCGCTGCCAACAAGAGCTGGATGCAGTCAACATATCCCGGCATCCGCGTCCTGGGCAATTTCACTGGCAGGCTCAGGACTGGTGGAGAGCTGGTTCGCATTGAGGACGCGCAGAACAATCTCGTGGATGAAGTTGATTACCTGCCGTCAGGCGATTGGCCCGAGTTAGCGGACGGTGATGGAAGCTCGATGGAGCTGAAGCATCCTGACATGAACAACGACAGCCCCTCAGCATGGGCAGACAGTGATGAGAGCGAGAAGGCACCGATGAAGTCCTTCACCTACACGGCCGAATATGTCCGTCCGGGATTCGGGGCCCAGACGTCCGGACAGGAGTGGCAAATGCATCTCGTAGGTGATGGGCATTTGATCGTAGAGAACGTCTCAATCAAGGAAAACGGCGTCGGTGACAACCTTGTCGAAAACCCAAGCGTCATGTCGCCAGATGAAGGTAGCGGAGACGGCTGGGTCTGCCAGGGAACGCACTGGGCCAGCTTCATGGACAATGGCAAATTGCATCTGGTCGCTGACGGCCATGGTGACAATAAAGCGAACCGTGCGGAAGTTGACATGGGGGCGCTCAGTCGCAACGTAAGCTACACACTGACATTTGATGCCCGCTGGGTGAATGGCAAGCCGCGGATCATTGGCCAGACACTTGACCATGGCTTCGGCAGCACCTTTCTGCTGCCCATCCCGAACAATCTGGGAACCCCCGGCGCACCCAACTCTCGACTTCTCACCTCCGTCGCCCCCACAGTCACTAAAGTGCTGCATAGTCCAGCCGTTCCAAAATCGAGCGATCCCGTGGTGATCTCTGCTTACATCGGCTCTGACGCAGCGTTGCAGTCGGTTGAAATCGTGCACCGAGAAGACACGTCCAGCGGCGATACCCCATGGTTGCGCACCACCATGAACGACACCGGAACTGCGGGTGATGCAGCCGCCGGAGACGGCCTCTATTCCGCCTCTCTGACCCAGTATCAGGACAATGAGACGATCGTGCAATTCTACGTGGAAGCAGTGGCTGCTGGCGGCGGCACTACCATGCTGCCAAAACTCGGAGCAGAGCGACCAGCGCTGTACATCGTCGATGATCGCACCATGCCTGACACATTGCTGCGCGAACGATTTATCATCTCTCAGTACGACCGACGGGCCTTAACTGCTCAAGGCGGCAGAGCGGACTACAATTACAATTTCCCCCGGATGTCGAATCACTTCTTCAATGCGACGTTCATCGCCAATGAGAGCATGATTTTCTACAATGCGGAGATTCGAAAGAGCGGCAGTCCCTTTACCCGCGACGGCGGCAGTGCACTGGCACACGGCAAATGGAAACTGCCCGGCGACCGCTTGATTCGTGGACGGCGACGCAGTGTGTTCGATGCCTCTGGCACCAGCGAAGGCAGCGGCACTCCGCGCTTCTATGATGATCGACTCGCGCGCTACTTCCTCTATCAGCTGGGACATCCCATAAACGAAAACGAGTTCGTCCACTGGGTCGTCAACGATGACAATTTTAAGCTGCGCGAAAATCACGAGCCAATCTCCAACGACTTCTTGAATCGCAATTTTGAAGATGGCACCGACGGCACGCTATTGCGCGTCGACGACGAGTGGCAATTCACCAGCGACAACGGGGATGCGCGTCAGAGCAGGAACGCTGACTGGTCTTACAAGGACAGCGACAATCCAGTGCGCTATCACAGCGAATGGATCATGCGCTCACGTGAAACCGACTACGACTACACGAACTTTATCGAATTCGTGCGCACTCTCGATGCCAACGATTTCGACGAAGCAACGATCAATCGCATGGCCAATCGCGACATGTTGTGCATCAACGCAGCCGTCCGCGGCTACGACGCGGATTGGGATACGCTCACTGTGAACCGTGGAAAGAACGCCTACTTCTACAGACCGAAGAGCGACGGGCGGTGGATGTTGATCCACTGGGACGGCGACCGCGTGTTCGAAGGCAGCCAGCCTATCATCGGTGGTCTTCGAGGTATCAAAACTTACTTCGAGAAGCCCTACATTGAGCGGACTCTCCACTACTACCTGAATGAACTGATCAGGAAGCACACCAAAGATTCAGCACGCACGGCTGCCTGGATGGCGGCTGAGGAAGCGTCCACTGAGGGCACTGGCATCAGGATCACTACGAGCCATTACGAGCGCTTTTTCAACACGCGGGAACGCGCAGTGGAAACCTTCATTAGAGGCCCCTTCGATGAAGAATTCGCAATCTCTACGGCAAATGGCGAGACAACCGAAGACACTTTCACACTGGAAGGTAAAAGCCCCTCGCGCGTTTATACATTGCGTGTGGTCGATCATCCTGAAGCTGTTCTAACATGGGACGGACTCACTGACTGGAAGCTATCGGGTATTGCCCTCAAATCTGGCCAGAATGCCATTATGGTCGAAGGCCTGACTCACCAGGGCGAAGTGCTGGAACAATCCGAATTCACCGTAACCAAAACCACCAATGCTGTGCCCATTGTCGCGGTAAATTCAAGCCCTAATTCTCTCAATGTAAGTGTCAGTGAATCGCTCGTTCTTGACGCAAGTTCCAGCTTCGATCCTGAGGGCGGAACACTCACCTACGCATGGGCTGCTCCAGAGAATCTTCCATCGTTCACGGCAGCGCCATCGGGCCGAGCAACTGCCACTTTTTCCCAGCCGGGAATCTACACATTCACTGTCACAGTCACTGACAGCGATGGAAACAACACGGTCAAATCCATCGAGGCGGCAGTCTACGGCAGAGATGGATTCTCGTCCTTTTCGGATCCTATCCTCGCGGATTTCTGGGAGCTGGATAACGTAGAACTTCGAGACAACTTCTCACCGGAGAGCTACTACACGCTGGACTTCCGCCCTGGTCGCTTGACGCTTCAGATTCTGGATGACAATGCGAAGCCGCTGGGATTGCCTCAAGCTCCCCTCCCCGATCCTCTGACTTACATTACGCTGGGGCAGACATGGAAATACGACGATTCAGGCGCAGACCTTGGAATTGGTTATGCCGCAATCGGATTTGATGACAGCGGCTGGGCTTCTGGAGCTGGACTCTTTGGATTCGAATCTCGCACCCTCCCGGATCCTGGGCTGCAGACAACAGAGCCAGAATTTTCCCGAGGAAATGTTACGTACTATCTGCGAACGGAATTTCAGTTCGACAAAGATCCACTGGGGTCAGTGATCACGATTGATCACATTCTTGACGATGGTGCTCGATTCTTCCTGAACGGTGTCGAACTGGGCCGCACGAGACTGCCGGCAGGTGAAATCGACGCTTCAACCGTCGCTGATAAGGTGAACATCGAAGGAGAAGTCGAACTTGCTGCGCTCTCTGTTGATGGCTCAGCTGCTCTCGTTGCTGGCACCAATGTTCTTGCAGTTGAGGTGCACAATGAAAGCGCTGGCAGCTCTGACCTGGTGTTCGGAATGAATCTGCACATTGCCGCTCGCGACATCTCAGCAGGAGGCAACACCAACTTCGATGGAACCATTCACCCGTGGATCAATCGACCGCTGCCAGCAACTGGCGAGTGGGCACTGCAGACCAAAGTGGAATTGGAGACCCGTCAATTCGGCGACTTCCAGGCTGGGCTTCTGGTTGAAGCAATGGAAGGCGCAACTCCTGTCCGCTACGCCATTGGTCTGGAAGATGGCAACAAGCTCAGTGTCCTGCGCGTAACCACCAGCGGTGCCATTGGCAGCCTGAGTTCCATTCCACACATAGAATCAAAACAGGCCGAAGTGCGCATCAGGCGCGAAAGCACCAAGCTGATCTTTGATTGGAAACAAGGAAATGCGTGGTCAGAGCTGCATCAGATCGATCTCGCGGCGGGCACCACAACGGTTTCAGGCGGCCCATTCTCTGCCACAGAGTTTCCCCAGTCCATGCAAGTGAGCTTCGACTACGTGATGCTGGTGAATCCAAGCATGGTACGGTCGCCGCTGAACGAACAACTGATGATCTCTGAGTTCATGTACAATCCTGCGACAGGGAATTCGCTGGAATTTATCGAGTTCTACAACATTGGAAGCACTGCGATCGACCTGAACGGTGTAAGCTTCCTGGCCGGTGATCCATTTGATGAGCTATCGCTTCCTGAGGTGACGCTGGCTCCAGGTGCCTATGGACTTATTGTCAGTAATCAGGAAGCCTTCCTGGCCGCATATGGTGCGCAGTATGCAAATCAAATCATCGGTCAATGGACGGGTGGAAATCTGGCCAACAGCGGCGAGACAATAACACTAGTTGATAGTTCTGGAGCGATCATTCACTCCTTCACCTACGATGACAACGCCCCATGGCCAGAGGCTGCCGATGGAACCGGCGCGTCCCTGGTGCTTGTCAATCCACAGGCGAAACCCGATCACAGTTCCCCGGCAAGCTGGCGCGCCAGCAGCGTCGCAGGCGGATCTCCCGGAAACGAAGATACCTCACCTGATCCCGGACTGCTGGCATTTGCACTGGGAGCAGATCTTGCTGGAGCTTCTCCTGAGAGTCTCATTTCTGTAGAAACGACCAGCAGCAATGGCCAGGAATACGTCTCGTTCAGCTATGTCCGACGCATCGACGCACCAGGCATCAGTTACATCATCGAGTCGTCCACCAATCTCCAGACCTGGCAAGCCGCACCGAATATCGAAGCTGCAGGAGAAGTTGACAACGGCAACGGAACCCGAACTGTCACCGTCCAATCCACTGCAACCGTTGGCAATGAGAAAACTCGCTACCTGCGCCTGCGTGTCGAGCAACAGTGATTGGTAGCTCTCGCCCTCCGTCGTCAACTGTTGCATTCAAAAATGGCGACTAAAAGTCATCACTACCAGATTGTCATTTCGAGGTTGATGGGCCTTTCTGCTTGCCAGGCACTCGGCCCTCGAAAGCCATGACTTCGCCGTCATTGATGGTCACGATGATGTCAGAGTGACCGTCGTTGTTGAGATCTGTGACGGCGACGCCTTTTGCATCACCTGGAATGACGAGTCCACTGATGCCGGGTGAAATGGGTTCAAAATTTCCATCGCCCGTGCCCTTCAATAGCAGGCTGATACCGCCATCCATATTGCCAGTCTCACGTTGAGGGCTATGGGAATTGCCGATGAGAAAGAGATCGATAGTGGAGTCGCCGGTGAAATCCTGTGCCACGATGCCATAGATCGGAAAGGCCTGCGCTAGACGGGGCAGTGGAGAGAACAGATATTTGCCGCTAGTCAGGGAAAGAAAAATGCCGGACTGCAGGTTAGTGACTTCAAATCGACGGGCCTTTTCCAATCGAGACTCGGAGTAAATAGCTTCGAGCGACTTACTGGCGAAGGCATGAAAATTCGGCAACTTTGCACGCAGGTGAGGCATTGCATTGCTGGAACAACTGTAGCCCCGCCGCGGTAAACAGATGCCGTTCTCGAATTTTGCTTCAATGATTTTCGATTTCCCGCTGCCGTCGAGATCGCCGTAGAAAAGCAACTCGGGATTCTCCTTTGATGCGTGGTACTTGGTGTTCAGACCGACGTTCCCTGCGATGCAATCGAGTGCCCCGTCAGCATTGACATCCGCCAGTGTGATGCTGCGCCACCAACCTGGGATGGCTGTCCCGTCTGAAGGATCGGCTTGTTGCACGAGCTTCCCTTTCGAACCGTAGAAAATTTTCACCGGCCCCCAGTCGTGAGCGATGACCAGATCAAGCCAGCCGTTCCCGCTCATATCCCCCCACTCGGCATCCGTGACCATGCCCGAATTATCCAGTCCGAATGACTTCGCCACGTCGGTGAACTTGATACGACCTCCGGTTGAATCATTGCGTAGCAGTTGACTCTGAGGAGTCTCCGGGTAGCGCCCGGGAACGATCCGCCCACCAACGTAAAGGTCGAGGTCACCGTCCTGGTCGTAGTCAGCAGCGGCGACACAACTGCCGCTTGCAGCAATCGATGGGAGCGAGCCAACAGGTGCCGGGGTAAAGTTTCCTTTGCCATCATTGATGTAAAGTCGATCGAGGAAAACGGTATCGCCAGGCTCCCCTTCCACTCCACCACTGACCACATAGAGGTCACTATCTCCGTCGCCATCTGCATCAAAGAAGAGCGGCTCAATATCCTCACTTTCAATGTGCTGATCGAATGGGGCAAAACTGCGCACTTCGAACGCTGGGATCGCGCTTTTTCCAAAGTAGATCCTTCCCGACGTCCCAGCGGCCTGTGCCAGATAAAAATCCTGCAAGCCGTCGCCATCCACATCCGTAAAGGCAATAGCAGGCCCCATTTGGGAATGCCTTTCTGGCAGCAATGGTTGCCTGGCGAAATCGTCGAACGGGCGCTCGCTGTGACGAATCCCTTTCACGGCATCTGAGACGACGAACATTGGCTCACGCTCGTTATTGACAGGCTCAGTTGTCTTTGTCGGCGGCTCGGTAACTGTAAGACGGGCACCGGCTCTCACATTGGCAAAAATTTGCACGGCACCGCTCGGCCAGTGCACACTGAGTTCTGCGATCGTATCCACTTTTCCAAGTCCAAAATGAAGCACTGGCTCTGGAGCGGACATGAATCCCCGTGCCGATGTCATGTAACGGGTGAGGATGGCACCGGATCCTGTGGGCTTTACTTTGACCATGGCACCCAGCCCGAAGCGGTTGCTGATTGTTCCACGCAACGCGACACTCACGCGATGCCCGGCGACACCACGATTCGCGTAAAGAGATGCGGGAGCCTCGAAGTTGTTGACGATCAAATCGAGATCGCCATCGCCATCGAGGTCGGATAACGCAGAACCAAAACTGACGCCATTCGCATTCAGCCCCCACTCCTGTGCGCACTCCTGGAACTGCAGGTCGCCAGCATTGCGAAAGACGCGGTTGGTCTGCTTGAGCGGTTTCTGCGCATACCAGAAATCGTAGTAAGGATCCCACCCGTCCTTCGATGGCGACTGCGCTCGCAAGTCGGCGTTCAGCCAGTCACGGCTCATCCCATTGGTCACGAAGAGGTCCTCGTTTCCATCATTGTCAAGATCACCGAAATTCACCGACCACGTCCAGTCCGTCTTGGCAAAGCTGAGCAGTTCCGCCACCTCCATGAAATGCGAACTGCCCGTGTTCAGATAAAACGCATTGCGCATATACTGTGGTGGATCTGGATGATTGAGAAACCACGCATCGCTGTCTGGCCCAGACATATTCCCCATTTGCATCTTCTCGCTGTAGTGAGTACTGCCGCCCATGTCGGTAGCCAGAAGATCAAGATGGCCGTCGTTGTTGACGTCAGCCATATCCGATCCCATGGAAAACCATGGGGTGTGAGACAGCGTGCTCTTCGATGTATCCGTGAACGTGATTTTGCCATCCGCTCCTGGCCCGTTGTTGGTCCACAATTGATCTGGGCCAAAGAAGTCGTTTGCGACATAAAGATCCGGCCAGCCGTCACCATTCCAATCCCACCATGTCGCCGATAGACCATAGAAGTTGCCGCTCATGCCGACTTCCGCAGTGACATCAGTGAATGGTTTGTCTGGCCCTTCATTGCGGAACAAGTAATCGTATTGGCCAGCATCGATTTTTTTGTATCCCTGCGTGCCGGGTAATTTGATCAGATCTGCATACTGCCGAAATGCCTCAGGCAATACCGGCTCACCATCCGGGCCGCGAGTGAGCGCAAATGGTTCCGAGCGCAGTGACTCGGGAGCAGGCAGCCTGTTGGTGACAAGGTATAAGTCGAGGTCACCGTCGCGATCGAAATCGGAAAATGTTCCCATTATACTCGCTCCGCTGAAAGCGATGCCATACGCTTGCGCGGATTCCACCAGTCGGCGTTTTCCTCCTTCTCCGGTTCGATTCAAGTAAAAACGATTTGGGCAATCAAATCCGGCAACGAAGAGATCGAGCCACCCGTCATTATCGATATCCGCCCAGGTCGCGCCCGTTGCCCAGCTTCCAGCGACCGGTGTTGGTTCAAGAATGTCCGATACATCCACAAATTTCAGATTTCCCGTATTGAAATAAACTCCCCCTCCCCGCTGCTGATCAGAAATGAACAGATCTGGCAATCCATCCTGATTGAAATCGCCCACCGCAACACCACACCCGGAGAAGGCGTTGGTAAGCTGATCCCGATGCCTCTCCGGGGGATTCCAAGTCGGCGAAAAAGTCAGCCCACTTGTCAAAGGTTGCTGAAAATCAAAGAGTTTCTGATTTATCTCATACTCTTCAGGCACTTTCAATGGACTCCGGGTCAACTGCCCGTGCGCCAGAGAAAATGACCCAGCCAACAGTATCCAAGTGAACGATATGAGGAAACTTTGCATTGTTCGAAACATGAAATGCTTTACTGTGAAAACAACTAAATCGACCGACATCCCATGAAAAAACGCTTCTTTGCAACATTAACTGGCCTGGCCGGACTAGCCGCAGTGGGTTCCGCCCAGGCAGCTACGCTGATCGCACACTTCCCACTCGATAGTGATGGGAACTCAGCTGGCGGAACGTACGCAGCCAGCACTACCAATAACGTCACATTCGGCACAGCAGGTGCGAACGCAAATACCGGAACATCCGCCACCTTCAATGGAACGGATAGCTTGATCCAGCACGATTGGAATGCAGGCCTCAATCCGCAAAATTTCACCCTGTCACTGTGGTCAAAGTCAAGCGGCGGAGCTGGCGGGTTCCAGAGCCCCATCACTAGCAGAAACGACAAGAACCCAGACAGCCAGGGCTTCGTTCTTTATGATGCGAACGATGGCAATTTGCAATTTTGGAGCGGCAACGGGGCACTCGAAGGCAATTGGCAGGTTGTCACCGGAGCAGCCGTAGCGCTGGGTGAGTGGCAGCACGTGGCCATCACTTACGATCATGCGACAACAACGAAGTCGCTCTACGTAGACGGCGTTCTTTCCGTTGAGCAAGTCGCTTCCATTGAGCCTAACGACACCACTCCTTTTAACATCGGATCGGGTGAAGACTTCGGCACTGGATTCCGCTTCAATGGAGACCTCGACGACATCGGATTGTGGGATGCCGCTCTCACTGAGACTCAAATCCAGGCAGTCATGACGCAAGGTGTCGCTGCTGCTGTGGTTCCCGAGCCATCGGTTGCAGGATTACTCGCCCTCTCGGTAGGATCATTGCTGTTCCGTCGTCGCAGATAGAGTCCCGTCCACGCTATTATTAATTTCTCACGAAAAGACCCGCGCTCGTTTGAGTGCGGGTCTTTTTGCGTTCGCAATTCGGACAGCTTGGCACTATTCTCGCTCCTTGTTCTTTGCAATCCGAACACTCACTCGATTCATGAAAGCGATCACTCCTTTTTTACTGCTCGTTGCGTTTGCCGTTCCGGCGACTGTCACCACCATTCCAACTGCCCACGCGGGACTGGTTGCACACTTTCCTCTAGACTCCGATGGCGATGCTGCGGTCGGCGGGTTTGAGCCCGTCACTGCCGATGGAGTTACCTTTGATGAGCCAGGAGCCAATGAAAACACCGGCACTTCAGTCCTTTTCGAGGGTGCAGGGCTCATCCAGTATGACTGGGAGGAAGCTCTGAACCCCGAAAGTTTTACTCTGATGGGCTGGGCCAAGTCCAACGGCGGTGCTGGCGGCTTCCAGAGCATGGTTACCAGCCGCAATGATCTCACGCCCGACAGCGAAGGATACGTGATCTACGATGCCGACGATGGGAACTGGCAGTATTGGAGCGGCAATGGCCTGGATGACGGAAACTGGCAGACAGTGGCTGGACCAGCTGTAGAGACTGGACAATGGCAGCACGTTGCCATCGCTTACGACAACAGCACTGAACAGAAACGCCTCTACGTGAATGGTGAGCTAGTGGCTACCGCCAACAATCGCATTGAACCTAACACTACCACCCCATTCAATGTAGGCGCAGGACAGGACTTTGGCGACGGCTTCTTCTTTGATGGCAATATCGATGACATCGGGCTCTATGATGAACCACTGAGCGCCGCTGAAATCACCCACATGATGATAAACGGAGTTCAAGATCTGGCTGATCCACGCATTTCAGTGCCGCCAGTAGTCGATCTCACACTGGGAAATGCACCACTGACCTTCACCTTGAAGATTTCCAACGTCGGCTCGAACACCGACCTGACCGGTCTTTCGGCAGTGTTCAGTGGATCCAACACCGACAACTTCAGCATCGGAGAATTGCCCGAAACGATCGAAGCGGGCGATTCCGCCGAAGTTGAAATCACTTTTGATCCACTGACGCACTTAGGCACCGTTTCGGCTACCCTGACGATTGGTAGTAATGATCCGATCAGTGGCAGCATCACTGTGGAACTGAGCGGAAAGGTTCCCAATCCAGCGGGCCCGCAATTGGTTGCCCACTTTCCATTGGACACTGATGGAAATTCTGCGGACGGGACATTTGTCGCAGCAATCGAAGAAGACGTCGAGTTCGATCAAACGGGAGCGAATGGCGCTACTGGAAATGCAGCTTCATTTGGTGGGGAATCCAGCCGTATTCAACATGACTGGAGTGAAGCGTTGAACCCGGAAAGCTTCACTCTCACACTATGGGCTCAGTCCAATGGTGGAGCCGGAGCCTGGAATTCGCCTGTCACAAGTCGTCACGACCTCAACGCTGAGGGCGCGACCAGTCAAGGATATCTGATTTACGACAATCAACCCAGTGGAGTGTGGACATTCTGGAGTGGAAACGGCGAAGACGACGGTAACTGGCAAGTACTCGATGGCCCAGAGGTCAGTGTCGGCGAATGGGAACACATCGCCATTACCTATGATGACGATGAAGAGATGAAGGCAATCTATGTCAACGGTGAGCTTGCAGTTGAGTCGAATGATTCGCTCACCCCTAATGATACTACTCCATTTAACATAGGAGCAGGTCAGGACTTTGGAGATGGATTCTGGTTTGACGGCCTGATTGACGACATTGGACTTTGGGATGGCGTTCTTACAGCCGATCAGATCGAGTTGGTGATGACAGCGGGAGTCGCCGCCCTCGGTTCTGACCCGGGGCTAGCCACCCCCGGCCGCATCAATCTCGAACTCAACGGCGCTGTGCAGGAACTCACCACGACCATCAGAAATTCCGGGGAATCACTCGACCTGGTCATCAGTGCTATCGAAATCACTGGCGAAGATGCGGATAAATTCCAGATTACTACCGCAACTCCGATCACACTCACCCCCGGCACTTCTCAGGATCTGGCTTTCACCTTCACTCCAGCAGGCGCGACAGGCACTATCGATGCATCGTTTGTCGTCACCAGCAATGATCCAAAGATCGGGACATTCGTTGTGCAACTCTCAGGGCTCATTCAGGATCCCAAAATTGAACTTGCAGCAGAAGCCGTAGATTTTGGAGCCGTCACCGCCCCCGCAACAATGACTTTGACCATCACCAATGCTGGCGCAACTCAACCGCTGATGATCCCAACCGTTTTGATCACTGGCAATGACGCAGAGCGATTCTCGGTGCAATCGAAGCCCGACACTGTAGCCGTCGGCGCCACTGGTGAGATCGTTGTCGCATTCAATGCCGGCGGATTGGAAGGCGGATTCTCTGCTACGCTGGAGATTTCATCAGACGATCCAGGTGCCTCGAAAGTCAGTATTCCTCTGACCGCATCGGTTCCAGTGACTAATCCACTGATCGCCTACTGGCCGCTGGACGAAGCAGATGGCGCAGACACCGCGATCGATACCGTCCGCGATCGCGAAGGTGTCGCAGAGAACGTTGAATTTGGCCAGGAAGGCGCCCGCCCTTACACTGGCACATCAGCGCTTTTCGATGGTGCCAGCAGCCGCATTCAAGTGCCCCACTCCATGGATCTCAATCCAACAAGCTTCACTCTCACCGCGTGGGCAAAGTCCGGCGGTGGCGCAGGCGGATTCCAGAGCCTGGTGACCAGTCGCAATGATCTCAACCCTGATAGCGAAGGCTACATCATCTACGACGGTAGCGACGGTCTCTGGCAATTCTGGAGCGGAAACGGTGTGGAAGCAGGAAACTGGCAGATACTCGTCGGCCAGGACGTTGCACTGGATGAATGGGAACACATCACTCTTCGTTACGATGATTCGATTCCGCAAAAAGAACTCTTCATCAATGGTGAGTCGATAGACATCCAGGACGAAAGCATCGAACCAAACACAGTTGCGCCATTCAATATCGGGTCTGGCCAGGATCAGGGTGACGGTTTCTGGTTTGCCGGCAACATTGACGATGTAGCGCTGTTCCGCACCGCCCTCACCGAGGAAGATATCACTTTCATCTACGAGAACGGCGTGCTGGCATTCAGTGGTGGTTCAACGCCGTTCCAAATCACCGGCATCCTGCAAAATGCCGCCAATCGGCAGGTGACGCTCACATTCACTTCGACCAGTGGAGCAGTCTACATTCTTGAAAGGACGACAGATCTGGCGACCGATTGGCTTGAATTGGCTGACGGAATCGAGGCCGAAGGCGATGAAACGACCATCGTTGATACTTCCGTAGAAGCCGATGCCAATACCTACTACTACCGCCTTAAGAAAGAGCTCTAGGACAATGGGGCACCGCGTCCAGCGAGCGCTGCAAGTCGCCTGCTGGCTCCAACTCCTGACCTGTGCAGTCTCCGCCCAGTCATTTCGCATTTCTGAGTTCATGGCACGCAATGAATCTGCGTGGAGTGATCCCAGCGACCCCGGTAGCGACTACAGTGACTGGATAGAAATCGAAAATACCGACGCTGATGCGGCGTCCCTCGCAGGTTGGAGCCTGACAGACGATCCAGAAAAGCTGAGGAAATGGCAATTTCCTGACCTGATTGTTGCCGGTAGTGGCTACCTCATCATCACGGCTGATGACGATCTTGCGAAGGGTGATCTCGATGCCAGTTTCAGCCTGGACGCGGGCGGCGAGTATCTGGCACTGGTATCGCCAGATGGCATAGTAGTAGACCAATTGGAGCCGACCTATCCGCCCCAGCTTCCCGACCTCGCATGGGGACGCGTCACTGGTGGCGACCAGTGGGACTACCTGAATCCGACACCCGCTGAAGCCAACGGAGAAGCTTTGCTGCAGCTTCCCCTTCGCCTCTGGCAGCTGACGGAAAATCCAGAAATGCCCGGTGCTGATGAGAGCCTCCTGATCACCGTTCGCGCGAAAGGCGTCCGCGATGGTCAGACGATCTCAGCTGTCACATTGTTCTACCTGGTTAACTTCGACAACGAGCGTTCAATTGATATGATACCAGTGGCTGATCCCGATGCGCTGTACTCCTATTCAGCAGAGCTCCCAGCAGATGCCTATAGCGCAGGAGAAATGATTCGCTGGCGGGTCGAAGCTGTAGATTCAGTAGGGAACATCACTAGTGAACCGCCTTTCAAACGCTCGCGAGATTCTGCACAGTACCACGGTACGGTCGTCATTGATCCAGACATCGACACTCAATTGCCAGTGCTGCACTGGTTTGTCGAGCGCCCGACCAGAGCGGATACACGCACCGGCACGCAAGCGTCCGTTTTCTATCAGGGGAAGTTTTACGACAACATCTTTTGTCGCACGCGCGGGCAATCCACCGCCAATTGGGAGAAGCCGAAATACAAATTTGATTTTCACAAAGGCCGCCACTTCTACATTTCTGACGGGCTGCCCAAGGTGGAAGAATTCAATCTCAATTCCTTTCTTCGTGGGCAGACCAGAGAACCCGCGATGTTCACGTATCTGACCGAGGCAGGAGCCAACGCCCCGCATACATTCTACCTGCAGCTGCGGCAGAATGGCGGCTACTATGGCTTGTTCGGTTATGTCGAACAGATCGACAAGCGCTTCCTGCGTCGCCACGGATTTGATGCGACCGGCTCACTTTACAAGGCAGCACAGGTTCCAGCGACCATGGCTCTCAACCCAAGAGCTTCGCTCTACGAAAAGCACCTCCAGGAAGACCAGCCTTACACTGATATCCAGGCACTGGCGACGGGGATCAATGTGCGCAACGATGACAGGTTCACCTACTTCGCTGACCATGTGAACGTTCCGAACTACATCAACGTGATGGCCGCGATGATGGTTCCATTCAACCACGATCAACTCACCAAGAATTACTACCTCTACCGTGATCCCAATCGCAACGAGTGGTTTCGTTTTCCCTGGGATGCCGACCAGGCATTCCCGACTGGACGCGCCAACACGATGGAAAACTGGACCAGTCCGCTCTATGGGGACAAGGATCACACGCAAGAGCTGCGCAACAATCGCCCTAACCCAGAGTGGCAAAACCACCTTCATGCCAATGTCCTCGACAACCCAGTCACGCGTGAAATGTATCTGCGCCGTGTGCGCACCCTGATGGATACCTATCTTGCGCAGGATATTCCTGAACCAGAAGTCGTGATCCTCTCTGGAGAAAAGGGCGTCACCAATGCCCACTACCATGTCCCCAGTGACGGTTCGCAGGACAGCACGTGGTTCCTCAGCGAGTTCGACCACTCCACATGGGATCAGGGGCCGCTGGGCTTCGGATTTGAGACTCTTGGCCAAGACTACGAAATCTTGATCGGCACCCGTGTGCGACCATTCGAAACCAGCAACCAAGCCACTTCAATTTATCTGCGGATTCCATTCACCGTCGAGTCACCAGAAAAGATTTCCTACTGGACTCTGCGGATGAAATACGATGACGGATTTGTCGCCTATCTCAATGGAACAGAAGTCGCGCGAGCCAACATCACAGGCACTCCCGCATGGACATCACAGGCGAGTAGCCATCCAGATTCCCAGGCACTGGAATACGAAAATTTCCTACTTAATGACTTCACCCACCTTCTGCTGCCGGATGAGAACATCCTCGCGGTGCAAATCGCTAATGTCAGCGCTCCCAGCAGCGACTTGCTCGTGGTGCCGGAGATCGTTTCGGGAAACCCGAATCCATCGGGCTACTTTGAGCGCCTCTTCAGCAGCATCGAAGCTGAAATCGCCGACGAATCTGAAGCGGACCGCCTCCACTGGCGAGCCCAGGGCGTGAACGTCCCTACCCTGGCGTCTGACCTTCGCACAGCGGTAGGTAGAAACAGTTCACTCGAGCGCAGACGCGACCAACTTTTCATCGAATACGCGACCGGCCCCGACCGATTAATTCCAGATCCTCAGCCGTCAGCAGTTTCGTTGAACTTCAGCCGCGTGGAGGCGGATCCCATTGCTGGTGGCCAGGATGCAGAGTTCCTTGAGCTCATTAATCCCAACACATTCGCGGTCGACATCTCAGGCTGGCAGCTCGACGGCGGCATCCGCTTCACGTTTCCACCTGGATCTGTCATCGCCTCGAACACATACGCGGATGAGGGCCAGAATCGACTCAATCTTAGTCCCAATGTTAGTGCGTATCGCCAGCGATCGGATTTTCCTCTGCGGGGCGGAAGTCATTTCGTCATAGGGAACTATTCTGGGCATCTATCAAATTTGGGGGAAACGGTGACACTCACTGATACCGATGGCCATGTAGCTGCATCCATTTCCATCACCCCTGCCCCATCTGATCTCCAGCAGTTTCTCCGCATCACCGAGATCATGTATCACCCGGGAGTAACGCACCCTGGCACGGAATTCATTGAGCTGACAAATACCAGCAGCACCACTGCTCTTGAACTCGCAGGTGTACATTTCAGCGAGGGCATCGACTTCACTTTTGCTGCAAGGCAACTCGCTCCCGGTCAGAGTATTCTGCTGGTCGAAGATTCGGCTGCATTCGAACTCGTATACGGTGACCAGATCCTATCCAGTGTTGTCGGCATTTTCCAAAATGGAACAGGACTGAACAATGGAGGCGAGGCTGTGAAGCTTGAAGACCCGAGTGGAAACACCATCGTTGAACTCCGTTACAATGACAAACTACCCTGGCCAGAGCAGGCGGATGGCACAGGAGTCAGTCTCGTGCTCGCATCGGCTGGCGACCCGGACAATGCACTCTCCTGGCAACCATCAACATATGCCAACGGCAACCCGGGAATCTTTGCCCCCAGTCGCTTTCAAGGAGACATCGCAACAGATGCTGATGGCGATGGTCTAAATGCTTTGGTAGAGTTCGCCCTCGGAACAAGCGATTCCGATTCTACCGACGCCAGCACTGCATTTTCCGTTTCCACCTCTGAAGAAGGAACCCTTCAATTGAATGTTCAGCGCAGCCTGGGCTCCTATATGCAGACAACATTGGAAGTCTCCCAAGACATGCAGACATGGTCACCCGCCGATTCCGATTTTGAACTGGAGCAGCGCCTGGCACAGCCTGCCGATACGCACGAAAAGCTTGTCTATGCAGTCAAACTTTCGGACGCCAACAGCCTGTATGTGCGCCTTAAAGCATCGCTATAGAGCGCCCCACTGAATCTACGCTTTGGAAAGCGGGAAGGTTTCTAGCCCGTTTGCCAGAGCGATCGAATTACCTTACGCTTTCGCGAGGCACGCCACTTCACGTCTTCTGCGCCCGTGTTTACTTACTGCTCTTTTTCTGCGTCACGTTCTCGATGGCGTTCGCACAAGAAGAAGCAAAAAACTTACCATTGTCGGTAACCTTCAGGGGCACGACTTGGTCGCCTCAATTCTGTGGTCCCAGGAAGTGATTCAGCAGAGAATCTTCGGGGTATCGCTTCTGTGCTTCTTTGAGATACTGCAAGTGATCGACGATGCGCTGCGACTGGAGTTCGCGCGATCTACCGAGATCATCGGCGAGGC
>JBNMNB010000129.1:0-21104 GCA_051270635.1 Verrucomicrobiales bacterium
CTGCCCGGCAGTGAGATTCTGCGACGCGAAGTCGTCACTAAGACGCTGAAGGGCAAAGAAATAGTGCGCAAATTACTGATGTGGAAAACGAACAAGGAAACCGAGTCGCCCGACTATCCGGCCTACGTCGTGCATCTGACTGACTTCAGCCCGAACCGCAAGGAACCGCTGCAGCGAGAGATTCGAGTCAGCAATTCACGTGATCAGATCAATCAACTGTGGGACGAACTGGCGAAGAAATACTTTGTCCGAGGTTGGAATTCTCCCGAGGAAATTCCTGAATAGCTCGATTCGTGTCGTCCCTCTTCGAGACAAAGAATCTCGACGCTCTGGACGAGACGAGGTGAAGATCTCGCTCACCGGTCAACTGATCGGTCCGGTTTGGCGGGAGATTACCACCGCTGCCAAGCCCTGCCCTCTGCAAAGAAAAATGACCGAAGCTCAAACATATTCTTGGATCTTTTATGCAACATCCGCAGCTGCGAATGCGGAAATGGGCGTGAAACTTCGTGATATCGAAGCCGTAGCTGACGGAATCAATCACGCCTTCCCAACGCAAAAGGAAATGGCTGCGGCCTTGAGTTGGGCAGAGTCAAAAGGCTTGATTAAAAGACTTGGAAAGAAGGTAATTCTGACCGCTGACGGGAAAAAATTTGCGGCACAGTTTTTTGAGAAGCCCGGTGGCGTTATGAAAACATGGGAGCGCATTACTACTGCATTCGAAATCATGGGAGTAGACAATACGACCAGCCTCGATTGTCGTACCATGAAGGCAGAACAATAAAGTGGTTTCTAATTTTTCCTGGTTCTCTGAAGATGGTCTGAAATCTGTTCAATCGGATGCTTCATCCATCGCTCCTACCTCTTCAGCCGCATTGCACAAATTTAATTACTCAATTACGTAGTATTGGAGCCTGCCGTGCGACATCGAAATTGATTGGGAAGGAGCGATTGCTAACACGAGCGCCGGGCCGCTTCTGCGCGAATTGTGAGCGGTGCGTCGGGCCGCTAAAGCCCGGTCACACTGCCTGCTTTGGTGAGTGCCGCTGATTCAAAATTTGCGGACTGTCCCGCTGCTGCCTGACGCCTACCCCTGTCAAATCCGTTCAGCAGTCGACACTGGATCCGCCGGTAATTTCGTCGGTGTAGGTGTTGAGGCGGCTGATGATTGCGTAGACGTCATCGTCATTCAGTCCGCGGGATTTCAGGGTGGCCAGCAGGTGGTCGAGAAAGCGCGAAAGATGGTGGGGGTTGATCTCGTGGCCGTGATGGACATGACTCATTGGCCAATCGGTATTAGAAACCGGGTCATCCAGTGCGGCGGCAAAGAATTCCCTCTGCATGTGCTCCAGCTTTTGTTTTGAGATATTCTCAAAGAGCGGGAGCAATTCTGGATCAGTCAGGACACGCTGATAGAAGGCGTCAACAAGGCTGTCGATCACAGCGCTGCCGCCAATGCGCTCGTAGAGAGTCGTTTCCTCCATGTCAGATGATCGTGCCATGAAGGAAAAGTGCCACGCGCCTATCGGACAGCAAGACATCGGACTCCCAGGTGGCGCATTGACTACAGAATACGCACTGCGCCTGGCAAAATCGGGAAGATCCCTCCAATATTGCCACCCAGAAAGCAGGGGAGTTGTTTCGAAATGAAGAGTTTACCGTTTGTTTACAAAGATTTCGCCCATTTGTGCGTCTAATACAGGATGCGGAGGATTGACGTCTGTTCACACATTTATAGAATTTTTAGCATGTTGGATTTAACCGAGCCGCAAATGGCTCGTCTTTTGGTGTTGGGTGAAGGTTGTGCCGCGTTCTATCGAGGGGCGGGTCTAGTGGCGAGTCTGCTGATTTTCGCTTCGCCGATGGTGGCCCAGGCAGAAACTGCGGAGTCGGGTATCATCATCAACGAAATTCATTTCAACCCGGGCAAATTGACGGGGGACAGCCTGCGCGAGAAGCAAGAGGAGGAATTCATCGAACTTTACAATCCTGGTGCCAGCGACGTGCAGCTAGAGGGATGGCAGTTCTCGCGCGGTGTTGACTACACTTTTTCCTCAATCGCGATCCCAGCAGGCGAATTCCTGGTCATCGCCGCAGATCTGGAAGCCTTTCGTCAGAATCATCCTGCAGTAGTGAATGTAGTTGGCCCATATTCTGGCCAGTTGAGTAATACTTCGGAGGACATCGAGTTGGAGGACGCCGAAGGAAAGCGTATCGCTTATGTGGAATACGCGGATTCGGGCCACTGGGCAAAGCGGCGAACGACGAGACTAGCATCGTATGATCACTGGGAATGGGATGCACCGAACGATGGCGCCGGGATGTCGCTGGAACTGACCCATCCGAGCGCCCATATGGGTAGTGGTCAGGCGTGGGCTCCGAGTAAAGTTGCAGGAGGCTCGCCAGGTATGATCAATTCCGTCTTTCTGGAATCGAATGCCGGGCCATGGATCGGCAAAGTGACGCATTCTCCTGCGATTCCCAGATCCAGCCAGGCTATCACCATTTCCGCTAAGATTCATGGAAAGGTGGAAACTGCCCGCGTACTCTATCGTCCTGATGGTTTCTCGAGCCCGTTTCTTGCTGCTGATTTGCAGCTGACTGACAGCGAAAACCATCTGTGGACAGGAGAGATTCCTCCTCACAGCGATGCCTCGATTGTCGAATACCTGATCGAGGCGACATCAGCTGCCGGAAGCGTGCAACGCTGGCCTGACCTGCTGCAAGCCGATGGCAAGGAACTTACCGTATCAATCGTTTCGCCGCGCCAGGCGCTGTGCCTGTTCCAAGTGGATGATGGATTTGATCACAGTCCGATTGTCAATGGCGATGCGAGTCCGGCTTACAAGATCATCATGCCAGGTCGGGAAATTGCTCTGATGCGCGCCATCGCTGGTCGCTCCAGTAACAATTCCATCTTCAACAATCGGTTCAATGGCACGTTCATAAGCGTCGATCCCGCAGGCACCCGAATCCGTCACCTGTGCAGCATGCGGATGCGCGGAAATGGCAGCCGCTCCGCGTTTCCTCCTGGTATCAGAGTATCGTTCCCCGCTGATGACCAGTGGAAAGGGGTGCAGAATATCAATTTGAACAGCCAGCATACGCATTCACAGGTGCTGGGAGCGGCGATTCACCAAGTGATGGGATTTCCAGCGGCGAGGGCAACTGCGGTGACCCTGACCATGAGTGGCGAGGATTGGACGCGCTCGACATTGCCTCAGTTCGGGCATTACTCCTGTAACGAAGTTCTGGACGGCGATTACATTGATACGCACTTCCCGACGGAATCGATCGGCAACCTCTACCGTGGAGTTGGGCAGGCGAATTTGAACGATCGCGGTGACAAGGCCAGTAACTATCGCACCTACTACCGCAAGCGGAACAATGGCTCGAAGGACGATTATTCAGATGTTATCCGATTGTGCAAAGTTCTCGATCGAGAGAACGATACCACGGTGTCCGATGCCCAGTTCCTAGCAGAAGTGAAACAGATCGTCGACGTCGATCAATGGATGCGTTACTTCGCTCTGGATACATTGCTTTGCAATTTGGAAGGAGGATTCCCCTCCGGGCGTGGTGATGATTATGCGATGTTCCGCGGCGGCGACGGCAGGTTTCGTCTGGTGCCCTACGATCTTGATTCTATTCTCGGTCGCGGACAGCCTGGAGAGGAACTGACCAAGAGTATCTTTGACTACGGCAATACGCGAGGTCTCCGCCGACTCTTCAAGCATCCAGAAGTGGTGCGCACTTACTTTGGTCATATTCGGAATTTTATTGAAACCAATTATCGTCCGGAGGTGCTCAATCGCATCATTGACGATGTGTTAGGCGGTTGGGTGCCTCGGCCTGAGATTGAAGAGATCAAAGCTTTCATCCCGCGCCGCATCGCTGCCGTGCAGAGTCAGATCGATGGCTACACTGTCGCCGGGACAACGCTTGAGAATGTGGGGGGGGTTCATCGCACGAACACGCCCGAATTTCTTCTCTATGGTCGATTCGATCCGGCGGAAGTTGTGGAAGTGCTGGTCAATGGCCGCCGTCCATCACAATTGAATCTTCGTTCGGGCACCTGGCTGATGCAGTCGACGGCGAATGAGCCCATCGTATCGCCGGGGATCACTCCCGTGATCGTCGAACTGCGCGGTGCCGAAGGCCAACTAGCGGACAACGTAACGCTGCAAATTTGGTACGATACCGGGACGATGACCGAGGTGACTGGGCAATTGTCGACTGGAGTCACGAAGTGGGATGCTGCCAGTGGGCCTTACCAGGTGAAGGGTGAGCTCGTCGTTCCAACAGGTGCGGAATTGCAAATCCTTGAAGGGACGACAGTCTTTTTCGAGGACGGGGCTGCCCTCAAGATTGCCGGAGCCCTGGCTGCTGAGGGAACCGCGACCCATCCTGTGAGATTCGCTGTTCCTGTGGACGGCAAAGAAAATGCCAGCTGGAATGGCATTCTTCTGGAGCCTGAGTCGGAGCCCTGTGTGTTAACTCATCTCGTAGTGGATGGTGCAAATCATCCGGATGGAATCGTGCGGGCCCAGGGAACATCGCTGACTTTGGAAGACGTGACTTTTGGTCGAACAAAAAGCCAGGTGATAGTGGCGAAAGATGTTGAGCTGGTAGTCCAGCGTTGCAAGTTTTCAGGAGCAGGTGGGTTTGTTAGTGCCGTTGGCGGATCATTGGCGGTCACAGAGTGTGAATTTGGCACCGTCACGGGCGAGTGGGGGATCGACGTCATTGATCAAAAGGCTGAGTCATTCGTCAGCATCCGGGGCAATCGATTTGCGGCTGGCGGATCGCTGGGCACGATTCAATTGGGACACTCTGCCCTGGTTCTGGAGAACTTGTTCGGGGTCGGCCATTCATCTGCAGCTGCCTCGATTGCGCTGCAACCAGGCATCGACGCTATCGTTGCGGGCAATGGCTTTCTGGGCTGGAGACAGGTAATGTCGATCGGCAATGGTGGAAATGGATGGTTCGAGAAGAATATCTGCCGCTTCTGTGCAGAGACCGTATTGGCAGGTGAAGTGACAGGTTTCCGCTCCAGTAATAACGTAATCGTGCCGATTGGAACTGCGGGGCCATTTTTGCAGCCAGATTCTGCGTGGATCACCCGTGGGCAACCCGCTGATTGGGATCTACTGGAGGTTGAGCAGTCTTCGAAGACGTCGTCTGGACTTCTGACAATAGATGGAATTCCGCTCGGTGGAAAAAGCAGCCCGGGCACCCGAGAGATTACCTTTCGATACCCGGGGGCTTCCAGCTTTCGTGTCACAGGAAATGGAAACGTTAGTCAGCCTCCACAATCGGCAAAGGATTTCATGGCCACTTTCTCAAGCAATGGTTCGGAGCCACTTTCACTTGATGTGACATTGCTTTCAGGTGACATCCTGCATTTTCCAGAAATCGCAAAATGGGAGACGGCTGAAGGGCACGCTGACATCGTGATCAGTGAGATTGTGTCAGTAGATTCAGATGCGGTGGAACTCTACAACCACGGAGCTGAGGCAATCGACCTCACGGGCTATCGCCTGACGGATGACCGGAAGAAACCAGATAAGTTCGTGTTTGCGGGTGGGGCAACGCTCGCCGCTGGCAGCTATCTGGGAGTGAAGCTTGGCAAAGACGTAGGACTGGCCCTTGCTGCCGAGGGCGAAGAACTCCTGCTCTTAAAACCTGAGTCAGCAAGTTCCCTGGCACCCGTCGACTCTGTTCGTTTCGGTTCCCAGCTCAAAGGTTATTCGATCGGGCGAATAGGAGATCGCTGGCAACTGTGCCGTCCTACCATGGGTGCCGAGAATACTGCCGCCGCCGTCGCACTTCCGCGCATGGTGCGACTGGCTGAATGGCTTGCTGCTGAAGGAGGGGCCGCGGATGGTGACTTTGTGGAGTTGAAGAATCTGGCTCCGATTCCCGCTGACATTTCAGGCTGCGGACTCACCGATCAGATCTCAACAGCACCGTTTCGCCATCGATTTCCACCACTGAGTTTCTTGCCTGCTGAGGGAGTGCATGTCTATTCAGCAGGAAAAAGCAAGTCCAGCGGCGACCATCTGAAATTCAAGCTTTCAGACGATGGTGAAGTGTTAGGGTTTCTTGATCCAGATGGCTTGACGATTGACTGGGCGGTGTTTCAGCCGCAGGCCGCCGGTCGATCGCAGGGGCGAGATTCTTCAGGAAATCTCGTGACATTCCTGCTGCCTACACCTGGGACATTGCCCGGAACCGAGCAGGTGGATCAAGCTGCAAGCCTGGCAAAAGCACTGAGAATATCGGAAATTCACTACAATCCACAGAATGAAAGTGACGCAGAATTTCTTGAGATTGCCAACATTGGAGAACTGCCACTGGATCTAGGCGGCATTCGAATCTCAGGCGGCATCGACTTCCTTTTTCAGGAAGGGGCAACACTGGATCCCAACCAGCGAGCGGTGGTCGTTCGCGATCGGAAAGCGTTTAAGTCAACCTATGGTGAGAGCGTAGTTCCGCTGGGGGAGTATTCTGGAAAACTGAGCAATGGCGGGGAGAAGCTTCGCCTGCAATCTGCAGATCGGATCAACCTGCAGCAGTTCGAGTATTCAGATAAGTGGCACACGGCAACCGATGGTCGCGGGCCGTCACTCGAATTGGCAAATCCTGTCGCTGGCAGTCAGGACTGGTCAAAGAGAGCAGCATGGAAACCCAGCGCGACCGATGGAGGAACTCCAGGACGCTAATTTTTGAAAACTTTGAAGATGCATATGATGATGCTAAAATTGAATACTCTGGGATGGATGGTGACAGTGGCTGTGACTACCTGGCTAGTCACTACGAACGCCGTGGCACAACTCATCCCGCAGCCAATACTGCCAATCGAGCATGCTCCCGAACCCGTGGTGCCGACTCGAGATCAAGAGCTGATAAACTGGGTGGGAATCCCCAGAGGCGATGACATTGCGATCATAGCCTTGGATTTCCAACCGTCATTGTTGCCGGGAATGACGGTGCAGGAAATGTCAGGAATTTACTCGGCTGCCAGCAACGGTAACTCAGCAGAAAACCCACTGGCGCAACTCATCGCTGCTGTGCAGCAAGGGCAGAAAAGTGAGCTCAATCGGCTGGTGGCGCAGTTACTCGCCTCCGCAAGAAAGGACTCGCCCGAAGTTCACTTTCTGGCCGGGCTATGGGCAGAATCAACTCTTGCCGATAGCGCAAAGGCGATAGAGTGGTTTCTTAGCGCAAAGAAACTCATGCAATCGGATGCGGACAAATTGTTCGTCGATCGCTACATTCTTGGCTCAGCTGTGCTGGCGAATCCGGGTGAGACAGCACTTCGCAGGGAAGGGATCGCTGCGGCACTTCGATTGGCAGACAGTTTCTGGAACAACAGTTCAGGAACTGCCAGGTCTCTCGGCAGTATACTGGCAGATTTTGGTGAAAAAGAGGCAGCAGCGAAAGTCGTCGCAAATGCAAAAAAGGACTCCGGCGACACACCAGCAAATGCGGAGGTGCGCAATTCTAATCGAAATTCAGCGACCTACCGCGATGTCGTCAATGCCTTCGCAGCCGGCGATCGCGATGGAGGTCTGGAAATGGCCGTGGAAGGTGTGAAGCAGGCAGTCACATCGTTCTCTCAATCGGGATCGCTCGACAACATGAGCTACAGATACCGGCAGATGGTTCAATTTGTTGCAGCCTATGGCCTTACCGGGCCAGTGCTCGCCGCAGTTGATCCAGGAAACGATTCAGCAGTCGCTGATCAGGTGAATTACGCAATTGCCTGTGAACTCCTCAACAAGCTCGACCTGGCGCTGCCTGAATACAAAAGGATCCTTGCCGAGAATCCGGATCAACATGCCGTGCGCTGGCGTCTCATCGTGAATTCTGTCGGAGAACCGCGCGCGCAGGAATTGCTCAAAGACTTTCCGCAGAAGAACCTGCAGCAATATGGCTCGACACTTTCAAATTTACTGCAGAATCAGAGGGACTTTTTCGAACGCCTGGAATTGGTTGAACTCATTCAGTTTTTCCTTGATACTCTGGAGCCTGATCTGACGGGGAACTTGAGTTGGGCTACCAATGTGCTGTCGCCACTGACAGGTGAATTCTATTCCGACGATATTAGAGTCATGGGAGTGCATCAGACAAGTGGTGGCTACGGCTTTCAAGATGCGGCGCAGGAAAAACGCTCAGAAGAGGCAGCAAAGATGCGCGCAGCATTACACGCAAAATTGTGCGAATCGATGCTGCGCCACCCATCATTGGCTACCGCTGGGTTCGCTTCCCTGTCTGGATTCGCGGGACTGCCTGAGCGCAGGACAGAACAAGAATTAATAGCATTGGCCCGGAAAATCCTGAGTTCTGAATACTCGCCGGATCAGTCATTTTACTACAGTCATCCGACATCCAGCAATCAGCTGCCTCAACTGACGCCTGCCCAGTACTTGTTCAAGCAGGCAGTGGACAACGGCAGTATGAAAGTGATCGACACGGAGATCGTTCCTGTCTTGGAGAAATTGGGTAAGACGCAAATGGCGGCATCGTTGAAGGCATTTTCTGGACTCTATAGCTGCACCAGTGAGGACTATTTTGCCGTCGCCAGTGCGATCGTTGAGAAAGGGGTTGAAGGGATTAACAGTGATACGATGATCAATTACGTGCAATCGGCGGCACGGCAGCGTGGCTTTGAAACAGATCTAGTACCGTTGGTGTTATCGGTGGTGCGATCGATGCGTGATCTTTCCAGTAGTGTGCCCTACAGCGCCACGAATTACGTAACCAGTATCTATAATTCCGGTGGGGCACCAGTTACCAGATCCTTCATCGATGCTGTATCGGAAATCTACCTTGGCCCACTGGAGGGCCAGCCTGCATTCGTCGCCAAGCACTTTTCAGGGGGATACCAGCAGGGAAAGCCATCGGGACATGCCTACACGTTTAAAGAATTTCTTGAAAGGCTGAGCAGCCCAATGGGAGTGACAATGCTAGCCGTCGACAAATACTTGAATTGCGGCTACGCGGCGATCAATGATAGCGATATGGCCAATCGCTTTGAGAACTCTGTGCGGAGAACTCGATTTGATGACAGTTATCCCGCAACGTTTCAGATGCTGGATGAGTCTCCCTGGCTCAAATCGGTTGAAGATTTCCAGGTCTGGCCGATGCGCCATATTTCGGCGGGTTCTTGCTACGCGCACCTCATTACCCAGATGCGCCAATCCTCTTCAATACGAAAGAGAATGCTGGAGCATGTCGAGTCATCGAAACCAGAAACTTTCGGCAAAAATTTGATGTTGGCCTGCTTTGAAAGTGACCCGAGTGCTGGCGTGAATCGAGTGCTGGCGAAACATCTTGAGAAACTGGAGAAGCTGCCGATTCCTCGTCAGAAGGAAATGATCGCCTGGTATCAGACGTTCATTTCAAGCCAGGGAAGGGCTAATCGCAGTTCCTCACAATCCCGGGCAGTTTCTGCATGGATCAAGCGTGCAACGGCACCGCCGGTAGTGGCCACCGGGCAGAACAAGGTGCAGCCGGATGGAACCGACGTCGCCGACAACGGGCAGTCGACGCCTGCGGTGCCAACCCTTCCTGTTTCGGCATTGGCAGAGACATTTCTTGCGGCTAAAAATCCCGCGGAAGCATCGCAAAAAGCCGTTCTTCATCAACACGTCATCCCAGTGCTGGTTTCCGTCAGCGAGGATCCGGCTGCTTGCGCCAAAGTCTTTGCACACTATAAGAAACTGGCTGCCATGCCACAAGTGTACACCACAGGTCGTAGCTCTGGTGAAGATTCTTACGACAGTCAGCTTCTGGCAGCTTTCATCAGTCAAGTCGACCCTTCGCGCTCTGCTCGCGGTGCGAGTTTTGCCCCATTGGTTGCCATCTTTGATTCCGAAGCAGGAAGAGTAACGATTCCTGGTTCCCAATTGATATCGACGTTGGCCACTACGTATGCCGCAACGAGAAGCGACGTTTCTCCTGGTGTCAGGGTCGTTTTGGAACAGCAGGCTACACCGAAAATGGACGAAGTAGCGGCATTGCTGCTTACCGCCAGTGCGCCCTACCGTTTAGGAGGGAAAACAGTGTATGGCATGCGCCTCAATGGACTCGCTGAATTAGCGGCAAAGAATGGTTGGGTGCAAACAGCGACTGTCCTGCAAGGTGAGTCCGCAGAGGAATTTTCCGAATTAGTTCTGCTCGAATCGGCACCTGTTGGATTGAGACTTCTGGCTGCCAGCGCGATGCCTATGCAGTCAGTAAAAAGCATTGAGGCACTTGTTGAACTGGTTTTGGCTGCATTTGAACAAGGTGCCGTTCTGCCAGCCGACGTGTCGTGTAGCGTGATCGAATCGTTTATCTCGAATACGCAACAGCAACCAGAGCCGGAATGGAAATTGAAAGCACGTCAATTGCTCCACGGAACCGTGCAGTCGTTGCCACAGGGAAGTCAGCTGACCGCCGATCAGTTTATGGTTCTATTGCACGCCGCGGAGAAAATCGGCTATTCCAGTCGCCGGGTGCAGATGCGCTTCGGAATGAACTTTGGTCAGCAACCGTGGTTTCTGGCAATGCTCGTGAAACATCGGCAATTCGCCGCAGCGCGTCAGCACTTGAAGTCACAATTGCCGCAGATGCAGCTGCCGCAAATTCCGACTGCCTCAGGCGCTCCCGCCATTCCCACAGGAAATGTGATATCGCGATCCACCTCGAACAGATCCGATGGGACGCGGCGGATTACCGAAGAATTTGAATCAGGACAGGAAGTCACCTACATTGAAGATCAATTTGGCAATCGGACGGTAGAGAATAATTCTAATGGCAACGGCAATACCAGTCCCGTAACTTTCGACTCTCAACTTGCTGCAGCGATCCCCGATTTTGTTCAAACGATTGAGGATCCCGGGCTTCAAGGATTGGCCGAGTTGATCTTACTGGCAACGCCCGATGCTGATAAGGAGTCGAAGGTCGGCGAAAGCGGAGTACGGCAGCGTATGATTGCCGTAGCCAGTCGCGTGGCAAATACGGCAGTGGAAAATCCATTTATCGAAGAGCGAATCTTGTCCCTGCTGGCTCCTGTTGCCCTGGAATCAATTGGGCTGCGCGAACGAATTGATCGCTACGGGCGAGACGTTGATGTGGTAGCACTGGCGATGTTCGAAGACGAATCAATTAAGAAACCACGTGAACGCATTTTCAAAGCCTATCTGGACGCTGCGCTGGTGCATCAGCCGGAGGCCTTTGCTGAAATGATGGGCAGCCTTCTTATTTCTTCCACGAGCCGTGACTACCGAGTTGTGCGCGCCCTCAAATTTTACGGTAGCAGCTTCCCTGATGTGCTTTTTCAATCTTCGGATGGATTCAGCCAGGCGAAGGCAAATCGCTACATCTCAGTGTTTCAAAAACTACTCGAGGTAGGCGGTAACAATAGTGAGTGGGCGAAACGCCTGGACTGCCTGAATGGCGCGATCATTTGCCATGTGATGGCGGGTAAGTCGGAACAGTTCGCCCAATGGTTTACCACTCTGGAGCCTGCTCTTCAGTCAACATTTCGATCTCAGATTCAATTGCGTCGGCTGTTGCAACTGGTGTCGAAACCGCTCAGCTCCAGCGACCTGTCAGAAGAAGCTAAGGTAGCCGTGCTCGGCTCACTCATGGAGGCGAAGATTTTCCCTGTAGATCCAGACTCGAACGAAGAAACTGGCAATGCTACGCAGGCATTGCAGGGTGGGGGAAGTGAGCTCTTTGAGTCATTGTTAGACGAGGGAGTGTTGACTGCAGCGGCGCTAATCGAGCATGGGCCACGCTGGGCGAAGATGAACCCGCGCAACGGCGCTGCCTGGGCGGAGATTGCTGCAATACAAGCAAAGGCAGGGAAAAATCAATGGGCACTGGAATCCTGGACTCAGGCAGTGATGGCCGTTCCCTGGGATAATCGAAAAAACTACTCCGAGTATCATCTGGCGGCGGCAAAATTAATGCTCAAGATGAATCGGCTGGAGCCAGCACTCACTTGGTTCGAATTCTTCAATCGCGGACGTTTGTTCGATGACAGTGAATTGGAGTTCGATACACTATTCCGCGATACGCGCTACAAAGTCATGATGCGGCAGGGGCGCATTCAGGAATTGCTGACTGATGCTGTCAGCAGTCTTGAATTGAATAGCAGCGACACTGCAGCATGGCAGCAACTGGGATCCGTATTCGATGCGCTCGGCCGTCGCAAATTGGCAGACGGCGAGACCAGAGAAGCGGTTCCAATGCTTGAATGCGCACTTATTTTGCTGAGCAAGGCGTCGGCAGAGAATCCTGCGCTGGGCAAAGGGCAAGTGGACGATGTGTTCGAATCGCTCGTGGATGCTCGCATTGCCATCGGCGAAATGGGCAATAGTGTTAGTCTCATTCCGAAACTGTCCGAGTGGCGCTACTTTTACTCGGTAGAGGCACCTGATTCCTGGGCACAAGGAGATTTCAATGACTCTGACTGGAAATCAGGAGTAGGGCAGCTCGGTTACGGTGATGATGACGAAGCAACGGTTCTGAAGTGGGGCAACGACCCGGATGATAAACCGATCACGGCCTACTTCAGAAAAAAGTTCGACGTTCAAGATTTGGCGCAAATCAATCTGTTAGCGATCGATCTGGTCAGAGATGATGGTGCCGTCGTCTACCTGAATGGAAAGGAAGTACGACGCGATAATATGCCTGAAGGAAAAATTAATTTTTCTACCGAGGCTCCGAAATCGCCGAAGAAGAGTGAGGAAAATCGTTATCTTCGCTCGACGATTCCGCCGGATTTTTTGCAGCCAGGCGACAATGTGATTGCTGTGGAGGTGCATCAGAATGATCCGGACAGCTCAGACCTCAGTTTTGATCTGCAACTGTTGACCAATGCACTCAGCATGGAGGAATCCCTGCGGGCCATCAAGATCGAGAACCTACGTGAACAACTCGAGCAGAACGCAACGGTTCCAGCATTGAGTGATGCGTTGTGGAAAATGATGGATCAATCACGGCAGCTACGACAGCCAATGCTCCCAAACTCGATTCAGATATTGAATTCTGAGACATTGTTAGAATCACCGGGGAAGAATCTGTTGAGCCCATTTAGTCGGCCAAGCGTTTCGCCGCGCAGCAGACGGGTGGTTTTGCCTCCCGTTCGCTGATCGGTAAATGGGTAGAGGAGAATGACACGGGATTGCGTCCGGCTGAGCGGTGCATGCGTATTCTCTGGCGATGCATTGCTCCAAGATATTGATTACTGGCGCTTCTGGCGGAATTGGCTCGAGTGTTGCCCGACTTCTCGGTAAAAAAGGCCGCAGCCTGGTTATTCACGGACGGCAGGAGGTGCTTCTCGGTGGATTGGCGACTGAACTGGATCAGACTGGGGCGCAGGTTTTCCCAATCCACGGCGATCTGACTGCCGCTGGAGCTCCTGAAAAGCTGGTCGCGTCAGCGATCGAGAAAATGAGCGGCTTAGACGCCGTAGTCCATTGCGCGGGAATCGGCCACATAGGCTCCACCGAATCCACCTCTGATAAGGAAGTAATTGACGTGCTCAATTTGAACACGCGTGCCACCTATCTGCTCGCTCAGGCTGCCTGTAAAGCGATGGGAGCGTCAAAGAAAGGACGATTCATCGCCATTCCAGGAATTCTCGGCAAGCGGCCGATGCGCGGTGCCGCCCTCTACTGCGCCAGCAAGTTTGCGACCGCCGGAATGCTTCAGAGCATGGCACTCGAATACCAGCGGCAGGGGATCCAATTTTCTCTTTTCTACTTCGGCGGTGTCGATACTCCATTCTGGGACTCTATCGCGATGAAAGTCGATCGCTCGAAAATGCTGGCACCTGAGGACGCTGCCAAATTAATCGCGGCAGCCATCGAACAACCGGCACATCTGGTCATGAACGAGGTAACGCTGCAGCCGGAATCCCATCAACTCTAAGCAGCGTCAAGCCAGGGAGATTTCAAGTCAGTTCTTGACGGATTGGATGTGAACATTGTTTGCTGACGGTTTGTAATTCTAACTGTCTGCACTTTCCTGGACAATGGCTGATCTCCTCCCAAATCTCATGACGCTCGCGATGCTCACCTTGCTGCAAGGTGTCCTCGGGCTCGACAATCTTCTCTACATCTCGCTGGAATCAAAACGAGCGCCCGCCGACCAGCAGGCAAGAGTCCGCCGACTGGGAATCGGGCTGGCAATTGGATTGCGGATCGCACTCCTTTTTATCCTCGAAAGCCTGATAGGTTATTTTAAAAATCCTGTCGTTACCCTGCCCGAGGGAATGGCGTCAGTTGCCAGTGGATCATTTAACGTGCATTCGATAATCGTTTTGCTTGGCGGAATTTTTATTATCTACACCGCCATGAAAGAGATCTTTCACATGATTGGACTGGAAGAAGCGGGCCACGAGGAAAAGAAGCCCGCAAAATTGGCAACCGTTGTATTCTGGATCGTCGCGATGAATATCGTGTTTTCCTTCGATTCGATTCTCAGTGCCATGGCACTGAGCGAAGTTTTCTGGGTCAAAGCGTCAGCCATCATCATCGGCGGAATCCTCATGATCTGGCTGTCCGACACCGTATCCCTTTTCCTCCAGAAGAACCGCCTCTACGAAGTCCTGGGATTGTTCATCCTGTTTATCGTCGGCATCATGTTGTTGTCTGAAGGCGCGCACCTTGCACATCTCAAATTCTTCAAACACGAAGTCACCGCCATGTCGAAAGCCACTTTCTACTTCGTCATCGCCGTGCTCGTGCTAGTCGATATCGTCCAAGGCCGCTACCAGAGAAAGCTTCTAAGATTAAAAGAACAGGCGAACAACGCTCGTTGAGAATAAGGCTTCTTGTTCGAAAGCAAGAAGTTTGCGCACTCCGTTCTTCAAACTAGCGATGCCGAGAACTATAGACCAATTGCCGAGATCGTGGACGAACTGGATGTTATCGAAGCGGAAGCGAAGCAGACTGACAAGGCCTTGCGGAAAATCCTCAAGCAACTCGGAGTTTAACCGCAGAATTCTCAGATGAGCGACGAGATGTGCAAGGAAGTGGCGAAACAGCGGATACTTTTGACTGTAATCGTCTTCGATGGGAGAACTCAGAGTCCCAATTTGTGGTGACTTCCAAATGTTCCGTATTTTGCTCCGAATCCATGGTTACTTGACACACGTATCCAAGCCACGTAACACTGCTTGTGAAATTTTTCACAAAGTCGGTGGAGCTGTCCACCACCTGAAATGACAACCACTCCACAATACCGATTCCCATTTGAACTCGTTAAGCCTCAACTGGAAACGATTGAATCCAGAATTCGGAAGCAAGCCAAATCGTTTGACCCGGCGGTTGAGGGATATGTCGCTTACATTTGCAACACGAGTGGCAAGCGGATCCGCCCGGCGCTGAGTGTTCTTGGCGGTGGTGCCACGGGTGAAGTGACTGACGCCCATATTCAGCTGGGAGTGATCCTTGAATTGATCCATCTGGCGACTCTGGTGCACGACGATATCATGGATGGCGCGGACATGCGGCGGGAAATGCCCACTGCTTGTGCCCGCTGGGGGAATTCGCTCAGTGTCCTGCTGGGGGACTGCCTGTTTGCCCACGCGCTTGAGCTGGCAACTGAATTCGATGAGGTCGCGATTTCGCGCAAAATTGCCCGCGCGGCGAATGAAGTATGCACCGGTGAAATCCTGCAGACACAGCGTCAGTTTGATTTCAAGATGTCGGTGGAGGATTATTTTGAGATCATCCGCATGAAGACTGCGGCACTGTTCTCAGTAGCTTTGGAAGTGGCAGCAATGCTGAACGGTCAAAGTGAAGCCGTCCAGACTGGCCTGAAACGCTACGGTGAGATTCTCGGCACTGTTTACCAGATTTACGACGACTGCATCGACCTTGTGGGCGATGAGAAAGTGATCGGTAAGACGCTAGGGACAGATCTTGCAAAGGGCAAGTTGACCCTGCCAATCTTGAATCTCATCAGCCGGGCGACTGAAAGTCAGCGGGAAAAATTGAACCGCATGCTCATTCAGCAAGAGCCAATCGATGTCAGCGTGCTGGCCGGGATTGCGGATTATGAAGGTGCGATTGAAGATGCCATCCAGACCGGAAGGCGAATGTTAGCGGAAGCGCGCGAGGAATTGCGCGTCGCCTGCGGGGGAAATCCTTATTCGAATGCGCTTGAGCAAGTTTCCTTTTATCTGGAAGACCTGCTCATGAAGTGTAAGTCTTAGCCAGTTGTACGCCTGCCTTCACGGTGTGCAGACAGGTAAGACTATGACGCCCTCCGATTCCTATCCTAACCCTGACGCTGATGAGCCACCGTGCCCGACAGAGGGTGAGGGAAACGCGCAATCGGATGCGAGAACCCATTCTCCCAGAATTCACGATCTTCCTGAGGATGAGCGCCCCAGAGAAAAAATGGCCGCACGCGGTGCTGCAGCACTGACAGATGCGGAATTGCTCGCCATTTTCCTCGGCACTGGCACCGTTGGAAGCAGCGCGATCGATATCGGCCGCGAATTGCTGGCTAAATTCGATTCGTTGAGCGGGCTGTCGCGGCGAACACTCACTGAACTGCGGGGAATTAAGGGAGTCGGCTTCGCCAAGTCTGTGCACCTGAGCGCGACGTTTGAACTCGGCCGACGGCTGGCGCTGGAGAAATTTGCCGAGCAGAAAATCGATTCACCTGAGTCGGTATACGAATTGCTCGGACCAGAAATGCGATCACTTTCCAAGGAATCATTGCGTGTGTTACTGTTAGACACGCGGCACCAATTGATACGAATCGAAGAAGTTTCACTGGGAAGTCTGAATGAATGCATTGCCCATCCGCGAGAAATCCTGCGTGCATGCGTCGCCCACTCGGCCTTTGGTTTCATTCTTGCCCACAACCATCCTTCTGGTGATCCGTCTCCCAGCAAAGCAGACCGTGATTTGACTCGTCGCATTGCTGAAGCGGCCAATCTCCTGCAGATTAAATTCCTCGACCATGTCATCGTCGGCAGTCCCCGTGTGGATGATGACCCATATTTCAGTTTCCGTGAAATGGGACTACTGTAAGTCTTTTTTGTTGCTATGCTGGATCATGCCATTCATCCCACTGCGATCGTTTCTCCCGATTCTGAGATTGGCTGCAATGTCCGTATCGGGCCTTACGCAGTGATCGAGAGCAATGTCACTCTGGGGGGATGATTGCTTAGTGGAGGCTCATGCGCAGATCCTTCCAGGCACGCGCATCGGCAATCGATCAAAAATCGGCAGGGCAGCGATCATCGGAGGAGATCCTCAGTCGATGTCCTTCGATACGGACACGCCCACTTATGTGGAAATCGGTGAGGACAATGTTATCCGCGAGCATGTGACGATTCATCGCGCGATAGTCGATGGCGCTTGCACCCGCCTGGGAAACGGAAATCTCCTGATGGTGGGCAGCCACATTGGGCATGATACCAGGGTGGGGGACGGCAATGTCATTGCAAATGCAGTCCTACTGGCGGGGCACGTGGAGATGGGATCCAACACTTACATGGGGGGAGCATCCGTATTTCACCAGTTTCTGCGCATTGGTGATCAATGCATGGTGCAGGGAAATGGCAGATTCAGTAAGGATATTCCTCACTTCACCACTGCTATTGGCTTCAATCAACTGGCAGGCATCAATTCGATCGGCCTGCGCAGAGCTGGCTTTCAATTGAACGAACGCCAGGAGGTCAAAAATCTCTATAACATCCTGTTTGTGGCGAATCGCAATGTCAGCCTGGGAGTCGATGCGGCGTGCCTGAACCAACCTTGGGGAGACAAGGCACAGAGACTGCTGGAATTCGCCAGCTCCATGACCAATCGCGGCGTCTGCAGCCATCAACAACGTTCGGCTGGGCGATCAAATTCAAACGCCGAAGTGAGCAGCTGATAGTCGTCACTTCGTCACTCTAAAGACGGAACAGGGCACCTAGCTTTTTGCCAAGAAGGATCCCTGCGCCGACAATTGTGATGCCGAGAAATACCATGGCCCAGGTACCCAGCGAGGCTGCGAGTTGGTCACCGTTGCCAAGTGAGGTGAAGAGCGAATATATTGCTTTCGTAATGGGGTAGTGTTCCCTTTGCTGTGCTAGAATCAGAGAATCGGACACTTCGAGCATAGCGAAGGAGAACGCTAACAAGCAGCCAGCAATGATATTTGCGGCGATCAGTGGCAGGGTGATTTTGCGAATTGCATTCCATGGGGTCGCACCAAGATTACGCGCGGCTTCCTCCAGGCTCACGCTCGTCTGCTGAAATCCCGCAGCTGCCGAACGAACGACGTAAGGGAGGCGCCGTACTGAGTAAGCGATGACTAGGATGACGATGGGATTTCCGTCATCCATGATAAGCGAAAAAAAGGAACCCAGCATGCGGCCGAAGATCCCCAGAAGCCCCGTATTGGACTGTGACGCGGCTTCTGGAAAAACGAGAAAATCGAATGTTTGTCCCTCGCGAGTCATCGCCAGGTAGCCGAATGCGAGCACTAGTCCTGGTACTGCCAGTGGCAACATCGCCATGGCATCGAGCGCCTCGCGTCCGGGGATTTTGGTTCTGACCACGACGTAAGCAATTGCCACGCCTGTGATTCCTGCCAGTACAGTCGCCAAGCTGGCATAAGTAATACTGTTGCCGATTGAAGACAGTGTCACTTCATTGCCCAGGGCCTCGCCGAAACTTGAGAGACTCATATCGGAAGGTAAAACGCTGTTATACCAGTCACCGGAGAAAGCGACGAGAATTACGCCGAAGTGGGGCAGCACTGCAAGAAGTGTCACCATTGCAAACGCTCCTGCGCAAGCAAAGGACTGTGCCCGGGGTAAACTCTTAGGGACAGCGGCCATGCTGGCGCGACCGCTGACAGAAAAATCCGACCGTCCGAATAAGAGCTTGCTGACGACGTACATGACGATCGTGCTCGCCAGCATGACGGTCACCAGTGCATAAGGGAAAGGATTACCAGAGATGTCCTTCAGGCCGTGAAAGATCTGCACTGAAGTCACGCGTGTGTAGTCGAACATCAGCGGGACGCCAAGTTCGGTGAACGACCAGATAAAGACAATCGTGCAGCCGGCAAAGACACCCGGCATGATCAGGGGAAGCGTAATTTTGGTAATCCGTTTCCACGTTGGGCAGCCAAGATTCTGCGCGGCTTCGTCCATCGCGGGATCAAGATTTGCCAGCGCAGCGGTGACATTTAAGAAAATGATTGGGTATAGGTGAAGAGCATTCATCACCACCACGCCTGCGAGGCCTCCGGCACCAAGCCAGTCAATTGGCGAGCCTGGCTCAATGAACCCAATCGATTCGAGAATGGTATTGAACGAGCCTTCTTTGCCCAGCATATGGCGCACGCCAATCGCGCCAACGAAAGGTGGCAGAATCAGAGGAATCAGTACCAGCGAGGTCAGAATTGCTTTACCCGGAAACAGAAAGCGATCGGCAATGAGGGCTAGTGGAACTGAGATGAGCACCGCCAGTGCAGTGCTGAAGAGCGCCATTCTGAATGCATTGATCAGCCCTTCCCGATACAGGGGGTCGACGAAAACCATGGAAATGTACTCCGTGGTAAACGAGTTATCAGGGCCGAAGAAGGCTTCCTTCAGGGTGATTCCGATCGGATAGACGAAAAAAATCAGAAAGAAGAACCCCGCCAGCGTGAACGTGATCACTGAGGCAGGCGGGAGCGAACGGAGCTTGTGGATCAATGCGTTCATTCGCCGCGCCGGGCCATAGCGGTGACCTTGTGGTATTGCTTTCTAAAGTGGTCTGCCAGATTGCGGGTAAGGTGAAGCCGCACCAGCTTGTCATCGGAGCTCAGCCCTGATCTCAATCGTTGTGAGGCCTTCTGGAACGTTACCAGGCGGAGGTCGCGATAGGTGGCGGTGGCAATTTTCGGGAAATCGTTTTCGATCAGTGCTTGCCTGGCTTCCTGCAATTCTGGATGGACGTCGATGCACATGACGCGAATGAGAAAACGGATGACATCGAAGTAGGGGCCAGTGTAATCGGACACGTAAACGAACTCATCAGCATGATCGTAGGGCATCACTTCGGCATCTGAAAAATGCTGTAGATGATCAGGCGTGTAGAGGTCTTTCCTGACAGGCAGACGGCGCAGTGATGTGCGGATCGGTCCGCCGGGAGAACCCTTTCGATAGTTCCACAGCTTCTGCCCGTCAACAGACAGGACGAACTCAAGGAACGCCGTAGCATACTCAGGATTCGGGGCACCACGAAACATTCCTATGGGGTCAACGCCAGTAGACGTGCCACCTTTTGGAACCACGAAATGAACACGGGAAGTCCCGTCTTCCTTGCGCAGTTTCTCGTTGTAAGTGCGACCGTAGAAGTCGACACACATGCCCGCTGCTGCCTCGCCCTGGGCCACGTCATGCGGTATCTTTGTGGCACTGTCAGTGAAGTATCGCGAGTTCGCGCCAATGTCTTGAATGATTCGCAATGCCGCCAGCCAGCCGGCTTCTAGAGCTTCCTGCTTCTTGCGCGCTTTATCGTTGACGGACAGCGAGGCAAATTCCACACCGTTCACTTCGGCATGGATCGCTTCCTGGATCTGCTGTTGCATCAGCATCTCAAACGCCTTGGTGACGGAGCCGCTTTGATTTGGATCAGCCATGGCAATATTGCGAAAATAGATCGGATCCGCCAGATCTTTCCATGTCGAAGGCGGGCTCGCGGCTCCTAGAGCTGCAACGACATCTGAGTTGTAGCAAATGCCGAAACTACTCAGCGTTGCACCTGCCCAGCAAAGCTCTGAATCGTAATAGGGCTCGCCACTGACTTCTTGAGGAAAGAGCGCTTCTGTGAATAAGTCCGGGTGTTTAGCTGAGACTGCGGCCAGCCCGGCCTTGCCGTCAGGAGTCGATGCAACAAGGTAACCGAGGCCCTTTTGTTTGTGGAAATCATACGTGCCGCCGCCGAAGAATAAATCCACGCCAATGCCAACTGTCGAGTTCAAAAAAAGTTCACGCACGCGATGCGCGGTCGTTTTGTCCGCATCATTGTCAGGCAACTTCATCTTTCGATCATTGAAGTAATTGAGATACTGCGCATCCCATTCGTAGTCCTGGGTGT
>JBNMNB010000130.1:0-20942 GCA_051270635.1 Verrucomicrobiales bacterium
GTCGTCTTCGTCGTATCCGTCTTCTTCGATCTCTTTCCGCCAGCGGTTCGAAAGCCATGGTCGAACCAGGCCGTAGAGCAGGTAGCTGACGAACAATAGTGCTGGCATGAACCAGAGATACATTACGGTTAAGACAAGTGTCAGGACGGCGAAAAAGACCCAGATGAAAGAACGCTTGGCTCGCCAGTTCAGTGCTTTAAAACTTGGGTACGACCAATTGCTGAACATCAAGAAGGCCAGGAGCACCATCAGAAATGGAAGCACCATGGTCAATTTACCGGGCTCGCGATCCATTTTTTCGAGTTCCAGCAGGAGCAGGGTAATGGATCCAATGACGCCAGCAGCGGCCGGAATGGGGAAACCTTGAAAATCCTTTGATCCACCTTCGTGATTTTCTGCTGCCACGCAGTTGAACCTTGCCAGTCGCATCGCGCCACAGAGGAGGTAAACGAAGGCGATCAACCAGCCGAGATTCTCAGGGAGATCTTGTAACACGATTTCGTGAACCAACAGGGCCGGAGCAACTCCGAACGATACAATGTCCGCAATGCTGTCGAACTCACGGCCGAATGGTGATTCGCCACCGCTGAGTCGGGCAACTCTACCGTCAAGCCCGTCAAAAATACAGGCTCCCAGGATCAGCATGATCGCCTGATAAAAGTGCTCGGATCCGTTGCCGTGCATCCCTTCGAAAATCTGCAGGATCGCAAAGAATCCGCAGCAGAGATTGCCGGCCGTCATCAGATTCGGCCAGAGGTAGATTTTTGTTGGCGGGTGCCCGTTCTGCATAGGGTGAAAGTGAAGGGTAAGCTGCCCTTTTGGTCAAGGGTGGCTCAGGTTACGCTACAAAGCGGAAGGACGCATTCGCAAATGCGTGGACTGGTCAGAGCTTGCGCGAAACGTTGACCACGAAGTCCTTACGCAAATACTGACAAGTCCCGGTGGCACCCTCGCAGACGTAGATGAAGGCTGATCCTTGGATTTTTTCAGGAACGGATCCTCCCGGAGATTGATGCAATTCAAATTCGCTTCGGCGGACTTCCTCGCTGGTTGCGCTGGCTGGAACTGCGAAATCAACAGTGATTTCGGATCCTTGCAGAGATGCTGGCGGTGACCAATCGCTGGTGGGCGTCCACCAGACTACTATCGGGCCACTCTCATTGTTCCAATGCACGTCTTTCTTTGCGTTGGGTGCAAACGAAAGGTGGACTCGCCAGCCTTTTTTCTTCGCGTCAGTACTGGGAACTGCAACTGCCGATACGCTGATGAGATTCTCCCTGTCACCGGGGAGTTTGCGTTGTGGGTCTGGATGCACTTTCTCGTCCTCAGGTGCAGGTTCATCTTTCGATGAAGAAGAAGGTTTCGCATACTCGGCTCCTGACGGCTCGGCGACCAGCACGGCTGGCGTTTCTCCGCGAGCGCTGATCGTTTTTCGGGCTTCTGGAACCCAGTCGTAAAACGGGTAGGGTTTGTCGAGTCGTGGGCCGTATTGCTGGATGCGGCGACGCCAGATATATTGACCAGGATCGCCAGCCAGCGCCTTGCCCCAGGCAGCGACAGCCTGTGAGAAGTCATCTTCACGAGAAATCGAGGAGTCGAATCGCTTCCGATAGAGGACACCTGAATGGAACCATTGCCGTGGTGTTTTATCCTTCATCGACTGGTAGGTATTCAGCGCTGCGTCGAGCATTTTCGGCGATCCCGAGTAAACGGCATCGATGGCTTGAGTGAGTTCTGCACTCCAGGTAACGGGAGTTGGAGACGGCGTCTCCCCGTAGTCGGTAGCAAGAAATGAATCCACTTCGCTGTCCTTGGGATTTTTGAATCGAATCACTCCATGCGCATCAATGAGCAAAGTGATGGGAACCGCGGTGACCTCAAGGAGATTCAGAGAATCAATCAACACCGGCCACTGCATCTGTTGCCACTGCATGAACAAGTGAGTGCGGTCACCATGTTGTTCTTCAGAGATGCCCAGCATCCGCAGTTTTCCCGCTGCCCGAAGATCTAACGTTTTTTTGTGCCAACCTGGCACATGCTTGCGACAGCCCGCTCACCAGGAGGCGAAAATCTGCAGCATCAACTTTTCACCGCGAAAGTCTGCGATGGATTTGAGCTCGCTGGTCTGCGAATCCGGCATGCGAATCACAGGAAAGGCAATTCCGGGAGAAAGATCTACGCCAGCTCGAGCAGGCGTAGACAGGGCAGCGAAGAACAGAAATGACAGCAGTAAGAGTGGTGAAGTTTTCATCAGTCGATGGTAGAAAAATCAGGCAATTGGTTCATTTCATTTTCTCTTCTTTCCGGTGCTGCCCCAGAGAGGCTCGATCAATTGTGCCTCCCAGCTCGAAATACGCGATCGAAGTTTTGTGACAATGTCTGCATTGGATGGGGCAAGGTTCGTGGTCTCGCTGATGTCAGAACTTAAATCAAATAGAAGTGGCTGACCAGAGGATGATGCCTCTCGATCGATGAGCTTCCATTTACCCTGGCGCGTTGCGATGGTGCCCTTACTGCCGCCTCCTCGCCAGAATAAGTCACGCTGGGCGAGCGAAGGAGACTCACCCGTGATTCGAGGTAATAAATTGATGCCATCAAGTTTCCACGAAGGATCGACTTTACCACCTGCGGCTGCGAGGAAGGTGGGCAGGAAATCGAGAGTGATGACAGGATCTTCGATGATCGATTCTGCACTGATTTTTCCGGGCCAGCGCATGGCCATGGGCACTCGGATGCCGCCTTCCCAGAGTTGTCCTTTGCGCCCGCGCAGCACGCCATTGTCAGCGCCCACCATGGTTTGCCCACCGTTGTCACTGGTGAAAATAACCAGCGTGTCCCTGGCTAGTCCTTCGGCTTCCAGTTTATCCAGGATACGGCCAACATTTTCATCCAGTGCTTTGACGAGGCCAGCGAATTTCCGTCGCTTTGGTTTGTCGAATCCGCTCAGTGACTCGCCCTCGCGCGGCTCCAGCGGGCCGTGCGGAGCGGTGAAACTAACAAGCATAAAAAACGGGACTGCTTTGTGCCGTTCAATAAAGTTGCAGGCTCCTGTGCCAATGCGATCGGTGGTGTAGCCGCCTTCTGGCGTGGGCGTCGTGTTCTCCAGGATGACTTTGTGCGGAGTCGGATTTTTGTATGGATGGTAGGAACGCGCGCCTTGCAGGCAACCGTAGAAATGATCGAAGCCACGCTGGTTCGGCTGGAAGGCGGCCGGATATCCCAAGTGCCATTTTCCGATCAATGCCGTCGTGTATCCCAGCGGCTTAAGTCGATCCCCGATGAATTTCTCAGACAAGGGAAGTCCACCCTTCATGTAACCTGGAGGAATGTTCTTCTCATGACCGAATCGCTGCTGATACCTGCCTGTGAGCAATCCTGCGCGGGAAGGAGAACAAACTGCGCCGGAGACGTAGGCATTGGTGAAGCGAGCACCTTCGTACGCCAGCTTCGTAATGCGGGGAGTGAGTGCCGCCAATCTGGGGTCTGCGCCATCGACAAAACCAAAATCCGCGTATCCCGCATCATCCGAAAACAAGATGACGATATTAGGTTTGCGTTCAGCGAACGCAGTCGCTGCAACGGCAACGAAAATGGTGAGCGTCGCAAGTGCGACAGAAAATCGAATCATTGCCGACAACTTCACACGGTTGAGGAAGAAGTGGCAAGGCCAGGGGGCAGCCGATTCCTGAATGGTAACATCTCCTGTTGAACTTCCGCCCGATTGCGCTGATCACTGAGCGTATATTTCCAATTTTCCCTAGAATCCCATGTATGGCGAACTGACCGCATTCATCGAAAATCCTGTTCTTGAAGAATTTCTCAAGCTTCGAGCCGGGGTAATGGTGGAGCCTGACTTTAACCCTGACTCCGATCATCTGGCTTCGGTCGACGAGCTGGTGGCCGCCGGTCAGTATGGTAAGGTGATCGACCTCATTCGCGACGCGATCTGGCCGAATTTCCTTTTGAGTCCAGGTGCCCACGTGCAGCTGGGATATGCGCTGCAAAAGGAGGAACGGGAACGCGAGGCCAATGTCGAGCGGGCGATCGCGGCACTTTTGCTACGTGGAATCGAACTTACGGGCGATGGATCGGAGTCCAAGCCGTTCCTGGTCGCCCGCACATCCGATGAATACGACTATTTGTTCGCAAAACAGCTTCAATTCGCCAGCCACACGGATGTGGACAGTGACGGGCGGCAATTAGATTGCATTTTAGTGAGAGAAAAGGGGACGATCTTCTTCGATGTCACGGATATCTGCAGCATTCGCCGTTCGCGTTCTTCGGGTTGAAGCCATCCAATTTCGCTTTATGGTTGTGACGTGAGCGAACAACCACTCCCCGCGAAAACTCCCAATCTAGTAGACATGGGATACATGGATGCCCGGATCAAGGCGATCGACATTGCCGCATTCTTTGATCGTCTGCAGCGCCACGGTCAGGACGATGACTACCGTGTGGCGGCTCTGCGGGCTGCACTGCCAGAATTGTTGAGTGCCGAGCCTGGCCGGGCACGTCGGCTGCTGGAGGCGCTGAGCGATCAGAGTGAAGAACCAGTTCCTGCGGCAATCATTCAAGGTGCCTTTGGTGCTCCACAGCCTAACACTGACACGAAATAGCATTGATGAGATACATCGAACCACATGCACACATGGTTAGTCGCACTACCGACGACTATGTTGCAATGGCATTGGCTGGGTGTGAAGCGATTTGCGAACCCGCTTTCTGGGCAGGCTTCGATCGTGCATCTGAAAAAGGATTCTACGATTACTTCAGGCAAATTACGGACTACGAACCCAAGCGTGCCGCTAAGTTTGGCCTGAAGCATTACTCCTGGCTCTGTATCAATCCGAAGGAAGCAGAGGATGTATCACTGGCAGAGGCAGTTCTCGATTTGATTCCTGAATTTATCGACCAACCGAATGTTCTGGGCATCGGTGAGATCGGACTCAATAAGAACAGCCGAAATGAATTGAAGGTGTTGGAAATGCACATCGATCTTGCGGCGAAGCACGATCAATTGATCCTCGTGCATACGCCGCATCTGGAGGACAAGCTGAAGGGGACGAAACTGATACTGGACGCAATCTCAAGTGATAGCCGAATCAATCCAGATCGGGTCATTATTGATCATGTTGAGGAACACACAGCGCCACTGGTGCTGGATCGCGGATTCTGGGCAGGCATAACATTGTATCCTGAGTCAAAGACCACGCCGCACCGTGCGATCGACATGCTGGAACTCTACGGTTCCGAGAGGGTGTGGTTGAACAGTGCCTGCGACTGGGGCATCAGTGATCCGCTGGCCGTGCCGAAGACGGCACTCGAGTTGCGCCGCCGTGGCTACGATTCTGCATTCATCGATCGCCTGGTGTTCCAGAATCCTGCCAGCTTCATGGGGCAATGTAATCGGTTCGTTGTCGAGTAGAGGGATCTGGAATAGTTCCAATAGACTGTGAAAAATTCACAGAAAATTCATCGTATCGTTGGCTGCCCGGCGGGACTTGCGTATCAAAATTAAAAGGCATGGAAATTACGGAAAATTAATCGCACCAAGCGCGTAAAGTGCTTTGAATTATAGTTGTGATAAGTATTTATAGTAATCCGTTTGGATGGGTATGATTCCATCCCGCGTGCGCGAATTTGAGCCGCCCTATCTCTCATTGTCCCAACGGAATTCTGTCCCGAAGCCCGGGGGTGCGCCAGTGGTGCTACCCCGGGCACTGACACCCTCATGCCCCTCAACCCCGTTGGGGTTGGGATCTTTGACGACAATATCCCGGGGTAGCACGTGCCTCGCAACCCCGGGCTTTGTTACGTAGCCCCGTTGGGGCAGTGAGGGGGCAGTGTTGCATTGAGAGATGAGACAATATCACTTAGAAAATGGTGGCACCACCGATTCCTTCAATGACATGTGCTCTGGAATTTGACCAATCTTCATGCGTAAGCCTTGGGCTGACGGGGGGGGGGGCGCGAAGTGCTCTTGTCGCTTGACGTTTCGAGCATTGGCCATTCCAGTGAGGAAGTGAAATTGACCGACGAGCAGAAACAAACCATCTCCCAATGGGCGGATGAAGCTGGAATCAGCATGGGCGAGGTGCAGAAGCGCCTCAAGAACGAGCTGAACATCAGCGTGACCTACCTGGAGACGCGGTTTCTACTGGAAGATCATGCTATTGAGCTGAAAAAGGAAGAGCCTCCGGCCGCTGACCCTGAGGAGAAAAGTGAAGGCGATGATCTGGCTGAAGTGGAAGCGGTTCTGGGCGATGATGGTGTCAATGATCCACCGCTGCCCGGGGGGAATGTCACGGTGACTGTCGACAGTGTGACGCAACCGCAGGCGATGGTGAGTGGCCGCGTGATATTCAGCGATGGTGAGAGAGCTGCATGGAATGTCGATCAAATGGGCCGACTGGGACTGGATCCCACGACTCCCGGCTATCGTCCATCAGAAGGCGACATTGCGACATTCCAGAACGAATTGCAGCGGGCGATGGAAGCTTCCTGAGTTTTCAGAGTTTCTTTTTCGATTGAAGCCAGCTATCCTTTTGGCTGGATGAGCTGTAATCGAATTGTAGCACCCGCCTCGCGAAGAGACTTCCTGTGTTCGGCTGGGGCTGGCTTTGGTGCTGTGGCTCTTTCGGCCATGGCAGGTGAATCGATGTTCGCTGCAAATGAAAATGGGCGCAGCGCCGGGGCGATCGGAAAAATTCCTCACTCCGTTGGGCGGGCGAAGAATGTTATCTTTCTCTTCATGGAAGGCGGGCCCAGTCATCTGGATCTGTTCGATCCCAAGCCGTTGCTGAACAAGTTGGCAGGGCAACGGTTGCCAGACAGTTTTGAGCGTCCCGTGACAGCAATGGGAGAAGTGAATTCTCCGCTGCTTGAATCGAAACGGCAGTGGGCCAGGCATGGACAAAGCGGATTATGGATCTCCGACTGGTTGCCGAAGCACGGGGAAATTGCCGACGATCTTTGCGTGATTCGTTCCTGTGTGTCAGATGGGATCAATCATGCGGGTGGCGTGTGCCAGATGAATACTGGATCCGTTTTTGGCGGGCGTCCCAGCCTGGGTGCCTGGGTATCCTATGGACTCGGAAGTGAAAACAACAGTCTACCAAGCTTTGTAGTCATCAAGGATACAAGCACCATGGTAGTGAATGGCGCACGTTCCTGGGGCGCTGGGTTCATGCCTGCCAGTTATCAGGGCGCACTCTTTGATCCAGGAAACGAGCCGATTAAAAATCTCAATCGACCGAAGAATACAACAGTGTCACGGCAGAATCGGAAGTTGGATTTCCTGCAGAAATTGAACGCGGCCCATCTCGAAGGACGGCGATCAAATTCTGACCTCGAGGCAAGGATTCAAAGCTACGAGCTGGCCTATCGGATGCAGGCCGAGGCACCAGAGGCGATCGATCTCTCCAACGAAAATGAGGGCACGCGTCACCTTTATGGAATGGACGCAAAGCATTCGCAAGTATTCGGTCGCAACTGTCTGATGGCGCGTCGCCTGGTCGAGCGCGGTGTCCGTTTTGTCCAGCTTTACCATGGAGCAGGAAGCAAGTGGGACAGTCACGCGGGCATGGAAGCGAATCATTCCAAACTCTGCGCGGCCGTAGATCAGCCGATTGTCGGATTGATCACGGACCTGAAGCAGCGAGGCCTGTTAGATGAAACGCTTGTGATCTGGGGCGGAGAATTTGGCCGCACTCCGATGAGCGAAAAAGGAGACGGTCGAGATCACAATCCGACTGGGTTTACCATGTGGATGGCTGGCGGGGGCGTCAGAGGCGGCCAGACCATTGGCGCTACCGATGAATTGGGGCTTTTCGCAGTCGAAGACAAGCTTCATGTGCATGACCTCCACGCCACTACATTGGCAATGCTGGGCATCGATCACACGAAGTTGGTCTATATGCATAAAGGCCGACCAGAGCGAGTCGATCTCAACGAAGGCCACGTTTCCAGTCAGATACTGGGCGTCTGATACATGCCGCTGCTGGATGACGCCTCCTTGTTCATCCGACAGAAGACGCCTTCGTATGACCTCTCAGTAAGAGCAGTTTTTCTCTAAGCGAACTCAAGTCAGGGATATGCGCGATGTTCGATTCTTCGAGCGCGTTTGCATAGGCAGGCGCACACCGGCCACCGGCAATAATTGTCAGGCCATCGCCTGCCAGCTTGCGCAGGAGATGAAGCTCCGAGGGCAGCGCATTATCGTCTGCGGGAAAGGAAATACTGAGCGCCAGAGCGGTTGCCCCACTTTGTCTGACCGCACTGACAATTTCTGCCGCGGGGAGACTGGGCCCTAGAAAGACAACGTTCCATCCCACTTTCTTTGCGACTGCCGTTGCGAGCACTGCGCCCAGTTCGTGCACTTGTCCAGCAGGAGTGGTGATAACAATAGTCGGGGCGCCATCACTTGCAGAGTAGATCCGCACATGCCTTTCAATATGAGAGCGGATAGTCGCTGTCGCTGCGTGTTCCTGCGCTGCAGTCATTGTGCCGTCATGCCAGGCTTCTCCTATTGTAGTGATCAAAGGGCCCGCTAACCGCTCGACCAATCCAGAATATCCCAACTGTACGACTGCACTGTCGAGGACGGCCTCCAGGTCGCCCTGATCCATTCTCCTGCACGCATCGAGTGCTGCTTCCAGGTGTTGCTCAATATCCGGTGTCCCATCTACTTCGGTAGGCTTGCCAGCATTGAGTACGTGAAGCAGCCCGCTTTCCCTGCTCGCAGTCTGATTCGACAGTTGCTGCAGCTGCGCGGTCTTCAGGTCAGCAATTTGGCCGATACTGTGGCCCACCTGAGTGAGCCCATAAAGTAAGGTAAGTCTGTCGATGTCGGCTTCACTGTACAGCCGTCTGTTCGTTCCGCTGCGATTGGGTTCAACCGCTCGGTAGCGCTTTTCCCATGCGCGCACCACATGCGGGCTCAGCCCGGTGCGCTGCGCCACAATCTTCATTCGGTGGGTAGGTGTCTCCTCTTTCAAAATCGTTTGAGCATCAATTGCTATTTTAAGGGTGGCGCAGTTGGACGAAAATGCGACCGGATTATCTTTTTATTAAACAAAAGGTAGACATCGATACCTCTTTTGTCTACATAATGCTCACCTATGAATACCCTATCCACCGAAAAAGTCGACAAAGACACCGCGATTGATCCTTCAGATCAGTCAAAAGAGGCAGGATTGCTCACTCAGATCGCCAATGGAGACCGCCACGCGTTCAGGGATTTGTGTGATATGTATCACGGTCTGATCTTTACTGTGGTGCACCGCGTCCTGAATGATGTTGAGGACAGCAAAGACACGACACAGGAGGTGCTCTGGCAGATCTGGAAAAAGTCCAACACCTTTGACGTCGTTAAAGGTAAGCCGAGAACGTGGATGGTCACCATGGCCAGAAATCGTGCGATTGATCGCGTTCGAGCCAACGGTCGGCGCTCTCGCTTGCGGAACGCCGCGACACAGGAGGCCATCGTGGCGGAACAATTGGGAAATGGGCCGGTTGCTGCGCCAGAAAAATCGCTGGAAGCATCCGAGCGCCGAGAAATTGTGCGCAGCGCCATCCTTCATCTCACCGAAAAGCAACGGAAGGTCATCGAGCTTGCCTACTTCGCCGAGTTAACTCAAGTGCAGATCGCTGACCAGCTGAATGAGCCACTGGGAACGGTCAAAGCGCGGATTCGTCGTAGTGTAAAGCGGCTGCATGACATTGTTGGCGACAAATTGGTTCGTTGAACCCGGGCTTTCAGGGGCGGGTCGATGAAAGAGGTTCCCAAATGTGTGCGGTTATGGTTCAGTGGTAGGAACGCGCATTGCTCTTCCTGATTTTGAAAAAGATTCCTAAGCTCCTTCTCATTGCTCTCTGTTCGCTCGCAGCTTTGGTCGTCATCGTCGAATTGGTGCTGCACCTGGCGCTGCCGGTGGAGCCAGACTTGGGTACCAAAATTATTCTCAATAATCAGTATTCTGGCGTCCTCCATAAGATCAACTTCGAAGTTGGCACGGATTTACTGCGGCGCGATGGCTGGAAAGATGGTGCAAAACGAAGCGACGCGGTGCGCGTGGTCTGCATTGGTGGAGCGGCGACAGTAGGTGTCATGCAAAATGCGTCGGAAACCTGGTGGGGGCGACTTCGGACTCAACTAAAGAAAGCCTATCCTTCTAGAAAGTTCGAATTCGGCGCGCTCGGCGTCGAGTTAAGGGGCAGTCGCTTTGGAGCAAAATGGGCTACCGAATACCTGGCAGAGTTTAAGCCTGACATTGTCATCGTCCAATACGGGGTCGAAGACGTTTTGATTCATCCTGAGTCGTACGAATTTGATGAGTTCGGAATGGATCAGATTGCGGTTCGCAAAGAACGAAAAGGTTTGAAGAAATTACTGATGGGATGGTCGCAGATCGTCAGACGCTACAGCCGAAGCCGACAGGAAACGTCGCGCAAGCTGCAGCAAAAAATTCTTGGCCAAACTAATTACTATGCAGCTGGGATGCAACAAACCAGAGCACGCTATCGGGAGCTCGATCTTGTGTTTTCTATCCCACGCGATGAGGGCAAGGATCCTATTGCCGAGTATCTGCAATCATTGCGGGTGATCGTCGGTGCAGCACGCGGTGCGGGTGCCAGAGTTCTGCTGACTGGGGAACCTTCACTATGTGGCGAGTTCATCGATGCCTCAGCCAGGAACCTTCTATCCATCCCCGTGCGGGTGAACGACACTGAAAAGCCTCAGCGCAAACCGGAACCAGCGTGGGTAGAGAAGGAACTTTACCGCTACTACACAAAGGCAAAAGAGTACGCAAATGAAGCCCGAGTGCCCTTCGTTGACCTGCAGGGTGACGTGCCGCAGGATGCCTCGTGCTTCATGACCGAGTCCATGCTGACCAACAAAGGTGCCGAAAAGGTAGCAGATTTGTTGCTGCCTGAAGTAATAAAACTCCTGCCGTAACCGCTAGCATTCGCTGGCGGGGATAGCCAGGACGGAGCAATGGCTACCGTGTAACAGGTGCTCCGCTGTCGTTCCCAGAAAGCGTTGCTTCAGGCCAGATGGGCCATGGCATCCGAAAGCTAGAAGGTCGGCATCTGAGTCGCTGACGGAGCGAAGAATTGCGTCAACATCGTTCATGTTTTCCACTATTTCTGTCTCCAGTTCTACGGGTAGAAACTGAGAGGAATGTCTGATCAGTTGTGCCATCTGCTCCTGGAGCAATTCGTAATACTGCGCCTTGAAGTCCTCGTCATGAGACGGCCGCAAATCGTAGAGGACATTGGTTGGATGCGTCCATGGAGGATAGTGGCTGTGCACCGCTTTGATCGCGGCATTTTCATCGACTGCGAGTTTTGCTGCAGCTTCAATTAAGCAGCGGGAAGTTTCCGATAGGTCGACGGCAGCAATGATCGATCGATACTGTCCGCCGTGATGATTCCTGCTGATCAGAACCGGACAACTGGCTTCAAGCACGCAGCGTCGCCCGATGATGCCCGTCTTTCCACTGGGATCGCTTGCAGCACCTAAGACAAGCAACTCTGCCCCGACCGAGCGCGCCTCATCCGTGAGTGCAAACTCTGGACGGCCAATGAGGACTTTTACCGTCGGGCTCAGAGTTTCGTCAGTGGCAACTTCGGCAACGCGCTGCACGACCGCATCTTTCACTTTCTTGAGAATAAGGTCAGTGGGGAGATTGAGGAATTCCTGCTGATCTTCAATAAATCCCGCGCTCACCACGTGGCAGGCAATAACCGTGCCATTCTCTTCACCCGCTATCCTTAGCGCCTCCGCAAGCGCAGACTCCGAGTTTGGTGTGAAATCGTAGCCGCAAACAATCGTTCGGAAGGTCTTCATTCGGTCACCATACTGAAATTGACCAGCCAGTGCCACTCAGAAATTGGCCGATACTGGTCGCCTTCTTAATTGCTTGCACTGGCTCTGTGCATTGGTGACGTTCGCCCTGTGCAGACACCATTTCCAGGCGGATTATTCGTTGTCATCGATGGAATCGATGGCGCGGGAAAAACTACCCAGTGCGCGCTTCTTGCCCAGTTTTTTGGCGAGCGGGGGATTCTATGCGCCCTTAGCAAGGAACCGACTGGCGTCGACTGGGGGAAAAAACTGCGTGAATCAGCAGCCTCCGGACGGCTCTCACTTGAAGACGAGCTCGACTATTTCATCAAAGATCGCCGCGATCATATTGCGCGCACTATTCAGCCCGTTCTGGATGCGGGAGGTGTTGTGATTCTTGACCGCTACTACTATTCGACGGTTGCCTATCAGGGATCGCGGGGAGGGGATCAGTCGGAAATTTTACGAGTGCATCATGCATTCGCCCCAGAGCCAGACGTGGGTATCATTATGGACATTCCTGCCAGCGGTGGCTTGTGGCGCGTGCGTGCGCGTGGCGATGAACCGAATGAATTCGAAGATCAGCAGGCACTTGATCAAGCACGAGAGATCTTCCGAGATCTGGCGGCAAAGAATGATCACCTGTCCCTGCTAGATGCCTCGCAGTCAGTGGCCGTGCTCAAGAAGTCGGTTCTGCAGGCCGTGTCAACGGCAGCCCTGGCGAATGCATCCGGCAGTTCCACTGAACAGAAAGTGAAAGAGCTGTTCGACTAAGAAAATATCGATGCTCGAAAAGATTCTCTGGCGGATGTGGTGCCCAGACACGATCGAATCGATCATTTCACACTTACTTTGGGATCTACTGGAAGACACACCGAATGAATTCTCCAATCCAGGGAACGAGAACTTCCGTTGACAACCCATCAGCTTGTAGGAAAATCCGCACTACTTTGTCGATTCGATTATTGCCGACGCCGAGTCGCTGGTTCTTGTCGAGCAGAGATCCCCATTCTTTGGAGATGCCAGTGTTCGCGCATGAAGGCTGGGAAGTCTCCTTCCTCCATGCCGTCGTATCAAGCAATCACCGCCTGATACCCTGCAGTATCGAGCAATGCATCGAAGTCGGCCGAGTTCGATGGCTTGATCTTGAATAGCCATCCATCCACGTAGGGAGAGGAATTGATCAAGCCAGTGTTCTCAGCCACGTTGTCATTGATCTCAACAATCTCACCTCCCACAGGTGCGTAAACATCACTGGCAGCCTTCACCGATTCGATCACCGCAATAGGCTCCTGCGCGTCCACCTTTCGGCCGACTTCAGGAAGTTCGACATAGACGACTTCGCCCAATTCAGACTGCGCATGATCCGAGATCCCAACCGTCGCAGGATCTGCGCTGATCGTGATCCACTCGTGAGATTCTGCAAATCGAAGATTTTCTGGTGCGTCCATAGGTGTTATGTCAGTGGCCGAAGCCTACGAATTACTGGGGCCTTTTGTAAAACGGTTTCTTGGTAATTTCTGCCTCGAATCGCCGTCCGCGAATCTCTATCGCGACCTGATCGCCGACTTTGACTTTGCCAGGTGTGAGGTAAGCGAGGGCGATTCCTGCTCCGGTCGATGGCGATACTCCTCCGCTGCATGTTTCACCGAGAAGTTCGTCCTCGAGGTAAACGGGGTAGTGAGGACGCGGCGGCGGTCCCTTGCCGACTAATCTGAGCGCGTAAAGTCGGGAAGGCAGGCCGTTTGCTTTTTGCTCTACCAGAACATCCTTGCCTACAAAGTCAGACTTGTTGAGATCAACGAAAAACCCGAGTCCGGCTTCCAGTGGCGTGCGTTCGGGAGATAAATCTGATCCGTTGAGCGGATAGCACATTTCCAGGCGCAAGGTGTCACGCGCACCCAGTCCGCAGGGCGTTGCGCCGGCATCCAGAATGCGTTGCAGCCACTCAGCGCCCTGCTCAGCGGGACAGAAAAATTCGAATCCATCTTCGCCGGTGTAGCCGGTGCGGCAAACGTAGCAGCGGCTCGATGCGCCACCAAAACTGCTGATGCCATTGCGCTTTGGGAGTGCTTCTAGTTGCGGATTGTGCGAGTGAGCGCAGACCACCTGTGCAATTTTCTCTGTCATAGGTCCTTGAATCGCCATGCCTGCATACAATGCGCTGGTGTCCTCAAAGGTCACACTTCCATCCGCTGGTAGTCGCGATTTCATCCATTCGGCATCGGTGGCGATCATGGACGCATTGACGACCAGAAAGAACACTTCGGCATCGAGCCGATAAAGAATGAGATCATCGATGATGCCACCCATTTCATTCAACATCAGGGAATATTGTCCCTGCGAGACATCGAGTTCGTTGATGTTATTGGTGAGTAGTTGATTCAGCCAGGCCGCAGCACCAGATCCGCTGATCAGAAACTGGCCCATGTGTGAGATGTCAAAAACGCCGACGTTTTCCCTGACGGCTGTGTGCTCAGCGATGATTCCTGTATATTGCACGGGCATTCGCCAGCCAGCGAAGGGCACCATGCGAGCCCCGAGTTGCTCGTGGATTGCGCGCAGTGGCGTTTCTTGAAGCGGAATATCAGCCATGAGCACGAGCTTCGGGCGAAAATCGATGCGCGTCAATTTCTGTCGACAATTCAGTTCCGTCGGTGCCTACGCAAATTGAGGGCCGCAGTGGATCGATCAATTTTTCAGCACTGGCATGGACAATCGAGCAAAGCACCCATACCTTGCGGCCTTCATGAATTTAGGTGCTGGAAGTTTTTTTATAGGCCGATGGTTCGGCATCAATGTAAGGATCCATTTTCTCCTGCTGTTTTTTGCAGCATGGCTGATCGTGGACATCGTCAACTCTTCAAAGATCGGAGGATTAAATGCTCTCTTGATCGCCACAGTTTGTGTATTCGGGCTGTTCTTTTCGATTCTACTGCATGAATTCGGACACTCGCTGGCGTGCAAACTGTTCAAGGGAGACGCCAGCGAAATTATTCTCTGGCCGCTGGGAGGACTGGCACTTTGCCGGCCTCCATTTCATCCCACCGCACACTTGGTCACCACGATTGCAGGGCCGGCAGTCACGCTGGTCATTTGGTTGACCCTTTCTTATGGCGTTCTCGAAAACGCTTCTTATGAGTTTCTTATTAGTCCAGTGGGCAGGGTAGTAAGATTGATCGCCTGGGTGAACGGATTTCTGCTATTGTTCAATTGTCTGCCTGCTTTCCCCATGGATGGTGGACGGGCAATACGAGATCTGCTCTGGCACGTCATCGGCCATCGAAAGGCAACCATTTTCGCCGTTTGGCTTGGTCGAATCACCGCTGGTGGCATGATCCTCTATGGCCTTCAAGGCAGTGGTTTCATGATTGTTTTGATTGGCGCATTCATTCTTCGTAGCAATTGGAACATCGAGGAAGTGATCGCGATTGATAACTCAGGTGCCAGTGGGTATTCGCTCAAAGAACATTTTAAGCACGCCAAGCGTCAGATGGAATTCAAAAAGGAAATGTCCGATGTCTCGAGCAGCCATCTACATGAGTGCGCCACCTGCAAGCGAACAGAATTGACTGATCCCAGACTCGAATTCCGCGTGAGTTCGGTCGACGACGAGGAATATTGTCTGGAGCACCTTCCCAAACGCCCTGAAGCTGAGGGTTAATTCTTCATGCTTGGAGATGGCCAGGGCAGATACACTTTGGCAAATGCTATCACTGGTGTTTTAATGGATGATGGCAAATCGCAAAAAGCGCCCAACGATCGAAGAAACGGATTTCACTGCAGGATCCGTTTCCCACTTGTCCCGCATCAAGAGCACCACTGGCAACGAGGATCTGGATCAAAGGATCGCACAACTGGTTGCCGAGTCCGGTTGTCCTCGACGCAATGATCTCATTGAAGAGATGGTCATTACTGCTCTCGGGATTGGAACAGACGATCTCGGTTCCGGTGACCTGAAACTCATGAACCGAAGCCTGCGCGAAATGCGCGAGGCGAACAAAGTGTTCCATCCATATCGGCAGACGCGAAAAATCTCGATTTTTGGCTCTGCCCGGACAGCGCCTGAGAAGCCGGAATACCAGGCAGCGGAAACGTTTGGGCGGCGCATTGCGGAAGCTGGATTCATGACCATCACGGGGGCAGGAGAGGGGATCATGGGAGCCGCGCAGAAAGGCGGCGGTCGCGACAACGGATTTGGACTCAATATTCGTCTTCCGTTTGAGCAGGGAGCAAACGAAACCATCGAAGGCGACTCCAAACTTGTCACCTTCAATTACTTTTTCACCCGCAAACTCAGCTTCGTCAAAGAATCGGAAGCCATTGCTCTTTTCCCTGGTGGCTTCGGCACGATGGATGAGGGGTTTGAAGTCCTGACATTGATCCAAACTGGAAAGGCACGCATCATCCCTATCGTTATGGTCGATGCTCCTGGCGGAAGCTACTGGAAGACGTGGCTGCAATTTGTGCGCGAGCATTTGCTTCGATTAGGAATGATTTCCGAATCGGATTTTTCGCTATTCAAGGTTTTCGACGACGTCGATGCTGCAGTTGAAGAAGTGCTGACATTCTATAAAGTGTTTCACTCTTACCGTTACGTCGGCGAAAAATTCGTCATTCGCCTTAATGATAGTCTCATTGATTCTGCTCTGGAGACCCTCAATGCAGACTTTCAGGATGTCATCAGATCCGGCGAGATGGTAATGAGTCGCGCCCTGAAGGCCGAGCGCAATGAGCCTGAGTTGGCCGAGTTGCCGCGGCTGGTATTTGCCGCCCATCAGCGGAACTACGGGCGTCTGCGCGAATTGATCGATGCCATCAATGGCTCCGAAACCGTGCCCACGACCGAATTCGAGTAACGCGTCGCCAAGTGTCAGTAAAAACCAGGCTCGATCAATCAGTCTTCCAGCGCGGGCTGAGCGAATCACGCGAACAGGCGCGCCGTATGGTGCTCGCCGGAGAGGTGCGCGTTGACGGTCACATGGTCGATAAGCCTGCCTCCAAAGTGACGGATGGCAGCGAAATTACAGTCAAAGAACGTCCGCGATTCGTGAGCCGCGGCGGCTTAAAACTGGAAGGCGCACTGGAGAAGTTTGGTGTTGATGTAAGTGGCATGGTTGGGCTCGATATTGGATCTTCTACCGGTGGGTTTACTGACTGCCTGTTGCAGAAGGGGGCGACAAAGGTGCATGGTTTTGATGTTGGAACCAATCAACTGGTTTGGAAGCTGCGCCAGGATCCCAGAGTCATTCTGCGTGAGAAATTTAACGCCCGTAACCTGACTCCCGATGACGTTGGTGAACCTGTCGACATCGTCGTCATTGATGTATCATTCATTTCGCTCCTCCTGGTTCTGGAACCCGCAATCCAAGTCATGCGCCCAGGCGCGCAAGCGATCTGTCTGATCAAACCACAGTTCGAACTCAGCAGAGATCGGGTGGGCAAGGGCGGCATCGTTCGCGAGCCCGAATTTCACGAAGAAGCGGTCACCAAGATCCGCAAATTCGTCGATAGTGCTGAAGGAATCGAATGGCGCGCCGTGATTGATTCCCCCATCACCGGCACCGATGGCAATCGAGAATTCCTCGCCTGGCTACAGAAAGATCCACAGTTCCCGCAGGGTGTGTGATTACGTAGCTAGACCCATAACAAGCAATTGAGGTGAAGGGGTAGACTGAATGATTAACCGTGGATCCTGTTGAGCACGAACCCGGGAAGCGGGTCGGCTAATATGAGCTAATCGGCAAAGACGATGAAACGCATGCTCGAATACAACGAGAAGGAAACTGCTGACATTAGAGCGCGCTGGCTCAAAGTGTATGGCGGGGATCGTCTCGGAGGCAACACCAAGGCGTATCTGTGGCATGTATTCAGCGGCAACCGCTATTCTAGCGTAGAAGGTGACCAGGCCGTAGTTGAATATGAGAAACAAGTGGCGTGCGAGTTTGTGATCCTGCCAAACGAAGGAGAGAACGCTTATGTTTTGGATTCGCGGCCAGTGGAACGGCCTTTTGCTGACTTCTATGTGTTTCCGCCAAACTTGGCTTGGACTATGGCATTCACTCACGAAGTGGGATGGCTCGGGCCGTATTTTGCGCGCCATGCCGATTACATTTCATTGGCGGAATCGAATGCAGCCAAAATCAAAAAGTCTGAAGCGATCGCCCACGCCAAAGCGCAAGGTTGGATGTAATGACTGAACTTCCGCTCCATCGGGATCGGTGAGCTAGACGTTGTGAAGCTCTTCGGTGAATGTGATAAAGATAAAGGAGATTGTGGAAATTAGGTGAGATCAGGCTTCTACGAGGTCAAGTAGGTGATGTGATGAACTTGATCATTCTCCTCTTTAGGTTTAGAGCATTGGAATGGGTGAATGCTCGCTATGGGAGGCACGAATTGAACCGACTGAAATCAGAAAAAAGAAGTGAAACTTAGTGTTCAGCAGGTTCAGCCAAGACTAAACTGGCGGTCAAAAAGCCTGTTTCGTACGGCCCAAAAGCTCGGCACTGCGTGTAGAGGATTTGGATCGCATCCAAAGATGAATGCGAGGCAAACCTCAGCGCGTAGCGTCAACATTTCTGTTGATGATTTCTTGAGCTCTCCAGTTCTACCGTCACCTCCAGCCACTCGCACCAGAACAGAACGGCGGAAGTTCGTTTAAGAGATGCTGTGGAGTGCTGTAGCCCTCTACAGCTTTCGGAAGGCGACGAAGGAGCGCAGGAGGAGGAGCAAGTTAATATGCCTCTGAGAGCGGCCCTGAGTACCAAAGAACTCACCGCCCGCCCGCAGAGGGCTGCGGCTACCACAAAGCTGTAGAGGGTTACCGCACTCCATAACCGGGCAATTTAAAATTGCAGCCACTCAATTTACCATGTTAATGAACTTACGCCGTTCTATAATAGCGGAAACTTCCAGTTTCCGAGCATCCCGAGGGATGCGATTGATGCGCGTGAGGCAGGGATGGCTCTCCGAACCGTCCGGCTGGGAACGCGTCCACGTCACGAGCGATTGTCGCCATCCACAACGCGTACAGTCGCGGAACGTGAACGTGCGTGCCGAGCAGCTACTTGGGTAGCTCGAAAATTGAATGTATGTTGTCGTCGATTCCCTAGTTCTGGGGAGGCTGGTCCAATCACTGCGCTTTCTTCAGGATTTCTGCGGGAACACTTTTGGATGTTTTCAACACCCCAGTTAGACCCTCAATCCAGGAACCAGTCGAGGAATTCACCCGGGTCTGTCCAAAGCCACGCATAAACGATAATTGTTGAAAGCCCGAGTGCGATGAATGACCACTTCGGAAATTTGCGAAACACAATCCATACGGCACTGTTGTAGAGAACTGTGGGGAACGGAAGCAGCCAGAATGGTAGAATGTGAAACCACGGGCGCAATATCGCGTAGTGAATCGAAAAACCCATGCTCCATGATTCCGGGTGGGAGTAACTGGGCCAATAACCGGCCGCCAACCGCGCTCGAATAACATAGGCAAAGAAGGTCAGGAGAATAATCAACGGAATGGCTGCGGCAGCGATGCCAACACCACCAACTATTCTTTTTCTGCTCACGAGTTTCTGGGCCTGGAATGGGATGTAGTATTAATATTAATAGAAGTGCCATGAAATCGACCACAAGCTTGGCAAGCACTCACAATAGATAAATGCAGAACCTATACCTAAATTTTCCCGTTTCTTCTTCGCTCGGTGAAAATACTCCATTTCCCACAAGGTACGTTGTCAGTTCTCCGATTTGAAGGGGGCAGGCTAGAATTGATCGATGCGCGGCACCGCTTGGTCCCGCGAGGGCTCTTTCGCGTCGGTGACGGACCGCGTTGGTTTCTCTCTCCAGCGTCTTGAGTTCAGTTTCAATTCTGGATGCCTGCTCCTGCAGCGTTGCGGTCTCGCCCACGTTTGTGGCAGCGATTTCCTTCTGGATTTCCTGCCACTGCATAATCCGTCTCCAGTATCTCATGTTCCGTTCACCGCACTTCTGAATGGCCCGCAAATGCTTCCGCTCTTCTTCGAGGATTGCTTTTTGTTCAGCAGAGAGGCTCGACTCATATACCTTGGTAACGTTGACGATTCCGAAATTTGGTCGCTGACTCTTGTTGGGATTCTCATCTGCAAACACCAGTGAGCAGAGAAGTGGAAAAAGTGACAGGCAGATCCAGCGCATTTGAGGATTCTGTCGTCGCACGAAATAGTTTGCAACGTTCGATACGGAAACGCTAGCCCATGTTGATTTCCAAATCGGATCGCTTGAATCAATCGCTGAAATCATCCTCCTATGATCGGAAGTGTTCTCTGAGTGATAATATAAAGTATGAAAAATGCGTCCCAGCCAGCAACCGGACTTGACGTGGGTGAATGTGTGTCTTCACTTTGAACTATATGCGTGCAATTCTGGTAGTAGCCTGTTTTTCATTATTGTGGGCGGATGGTGATGCTCAGGTTCAGGAAATTGAGCCCGAAAAGATCGCGCAGTTCAAAACTGAAGTCGAGAGATCGGATAGCGATCAAGTGCTGGCATTATTGCGTGAACAGATAAACGATCACCCCGAAGCAGTAGAAGAACTTGTGTATGCTGCGATTGGCGCTAAACCAAAATTTGCAACACAGATTGTTGAGACTGCGGTCGATGTCGCCCCGGGATCGACTGCGGAGATTAAGAAGGGACTCAAAGCTGCCCTCGCCGATCACCCCGAGCTTAGGAGCTCCTATCAACCACATGCTGCACAGCCTCGAGTGATGAGGCCATTCCGGGGCGGTGGTTCAGGAAAGCCGCCCCCGATGCGACCGACAGATTCAAAAACCACTGATTCACGTGGATATGACTATGGCGCTACGGAGGGATATGCTACTTCGAAGAAACCGGAACATGCGATTTCAAAGAATACGCGACATATAGATGGCGCAGCAGAGTTCTACCAATTGGTGATTCGGACTCCTGAAATCCCTGGAATGAAGCGAAAGAGAAAGAACCCAGATCTCTTCAATGAAATTGTTCGGGTCGGATCCGATTTTCTTCTTGAGCGTGGAGAGTCCACTATAGAAGGAAGGTTTGTAGAGACTGAAGAAGGAGGACAAGAGCTTTTGCT
>JBNMNB010000131.1:0-20706 GCA_051270635.1 Verrucomicrobiales bacterium
CGAGAAACACACAAAGTAACTGGAGCAACGGGAGCAGGAAATATCGATTCATGATTAGGAATGTTGTCTCCCAGAATTTAATCAATCAGCGTGGTATCAGGCAACCCTTTGTTTCACCATTTCCTTTACACGAATAGTGAATTCGATGAGCTGATATCGAATCCCACCGGTAACTGATCTTGAAGTGTTCTCAGATGGTGTCCCCTGGGCCTTGGGCCAGCTGGCATTCGGATCTCCAGGGAAAACGACACTCAGAAATGGGATTGCGCTCAAGATCCAAAGCAATGATCTCAGATCTCCAGCGACCGTTTCCTTGCTGGCTACGGACTCTTACCCACAGTCTGCTTCGAGTGCTGAACAGGCGGACGTTTGCCAAAGGTTCGAAACCGGGTCCAAATCCGCGATCGATTGCGCAATCATTCCGAATCCGGATGAGCCGAGTGGAACCATGAGATATTTTGGGCTCACCTCCGACATCTTCGATCGCTGAGCCATCGGTTTGAAGTACGACGCCACCCTGAGGATGCGTCAGTTTTCGGTGCGGACGGACTATTCCATTGATCGAACGAATGCCTCAGCTTCGCCGATTGCTCGTTCCATTTCCCTCACTAAACTTGCCACATCTATCTCGACACGCCGTAATTCGCCCTGCATCGAAGAAATTGCCCGGGCATTCAAGTTGTGTTTCAGGTAGAGCACCTGATCACGAAAAGCGCGAAGAACCGGGTCGATCCGATCTTCCGCCCGGCGCATTGCCGTCATCAATTGCTCATATTTTTGCCGCGCCGCGCGTAACTGGCGCTCACTATTGACCTGAAGATCACGGTTTTCGAATGTTTTCACCTCTGCTTGCCATTCCCGGAACAGCGCTTTTGACACATTTTCAACGTCATCATTGCGCGATTTTACAGCCTTCGCCTTGACCTCACTCCGGTCATAGGCTGCCTGAAGGGTCTCGTAAGTTTCCTGGAGCTTCCCTCCGTCGAACCCAGTGACTTGCGAAAACTGCTGTAGCGTTGTCTGAAATTGCTCTTTCGCCTCTTCTTGCGCATCACGCGCCTTCAGGACTCTTTTGATCATAAGGTCGCGCTTGTGCACCCCCACCTTCTCCAGTGCTCCGAAATAAACAGACGAACAGCTGGTCAGGAAGAGGGCCGCTGAAAACAAAAAGTGGAGAGGAAGTCGAGAAATGGTCATACCCAAATGTAAACCCAGCCAAACCATGAAAGTCAACGCGTTGTTACAGACCGATGACTCATTCTGCTCTCGACTGTGAACCGCGTAATGCGCGGATTATTACGTGATTAAGGGCATTCTGAAGCTACCCTGCGTCATCTTGGCGAAAAATCTCAAAAACCTCCGCTCCCATGCTGAATCGGCTATCCGCAGTGCGCCGGAACAAGTCGCATCTCACGCCGAACTTCTCGGTCGCTACAAGCGATTCCTGAAAACGGAGGAGCATCGCGTCAAACTTCAGCATCGCGCAGGCGGCTGCGGCATTGAAATCTGCACTGCGCGCGCAGAATTACTCGATATAGTCCTGCAGAACCTTCTGGAACAAGCCCTGCGAAAGGTGGGAGACGGGGGCGAAGCCAGCACACTCACGCTGGTCGCGGTAGGCGGCTATGGTCGAAAAACTCTCAATCCCAGTAGCGATGTCGACCTGCTCTTTCTGCATACACGTTCCTCCAATTCGCTGCCTGAGCAGACTCGCGATGTCATTGAGAGTGTGCTCTACATGCTATGGGATGTAGGCTTCAAAGTTGGACACGCGGTGCGCTCTATCAGGGAGTGTATTCAACAGGCAAATAGCGACAGCCAGACCAAGACATCGATGATGGATGCGCGTTTTCTGATTGGTGATGAAGCATTGTTCAATGCATTCACCGAGCGCTTCTGGAAGAGTTGCATCAAAGGAAAGGAGGCGGATTACCTCGAATCAAGACGCCAGGATCTCACAGATCGGCACAGCAAGTATGATCGGACAGTGTTCCTTCAGGAACCGCAAATCAAGAATGGATGCGGTAGCCTGCGTGATTATCACACGCTACGCTGGATCTGTTTTGTGCAATGTGAGGGTTCTCATGATCTCAGTTCACTGGTCGACGCACAACTTCTCTCAGAACCTGCCTTTCGCCAGACGGAAAAGGCACTCGATTTCCTGCTGCGTGTGCGCAACGAAATGCACTACGCGGAAAAGCAGGCCACAGATATCCTCACATTGCGCCTACAGGGAGTCGTCGCCAAGAATCTAAAGTATCCGCAGAAAAAAGTCCTGCACCGCATCGAGGCATTCATGCGCGACTATTACATGCACACGCGGAACCTGTTCAACTTCCTGGCATCGGTGATGCAGAGGCTGGATCTGCGCAATCAGGAGGAAAGCTCAGGTCTAGTCAATTTCCTCGCACGCCGCCGCACACAAAGGGAGAGTTTCGACGGATTCTACAGTCAAAATTGCCTCATCTACCCCGAATCTTCAGATATTTTCGTCGAGGATTCAGCGCGAATGATGCGCGCCTTCCTGCACATGCAGCAGCGGCATCTGGAGTTGAGCCCGTCGATTCGTGTCCTGTTGAAGAAGAACTACGCGCTGGTCAATGTGCATTTCCGCTACCGTAAAAAAATTCGTGAGACATTTGAAGCTATCCTCTCTCACAAGGGAGACGTGGGGCATACTTTGCGACAGATGCACCGGGTCGATTTCCTGGGCCGCTATCTCCCAGAATTCGGCGCTCTCACTTGTCTTGTGCAGCATGAGTTTTTCCACCGCTACACTGCCGATGAGCATACCCTTAAGTGTATCGAAATGCTTGATGCCCTGAGCGATACCGATGAGCGATCACTCGGATTCTATCAGGCATTATTTCACAATGTAGAGGACCCGTTCATCCTCTACCTGGCCCTCATTATGCATGACACGGGTCGGGCTGAGAACGTGCGCCAGCACGCCGATGCCAGCACCATTCTTGCCGATCGCGTTGCCCGTCGGCTTGGCATCTCGGTTGAGCGCCGCCGCCTGTTGTTGTTCCTTGTCGATCATCATCTGACGTTTTGGAAAACGGCTACGTCGCGAAATATTGAGGACCCGAATGTTGTCCGTGAGTTCGCACAGATCATGCAGAATAAGACCTATCTGGATATCCTGTTCGTCATGACCTACGCAGACTCAAAGGGCACGAACAAGGAAGCCTGGTCAGACTGGAAAGAGGCACTCATGCGCCAACTTTACCACAGCACGATTGAGTTTTTTGCGGACAGCAATTCACTGAATGCCCTGAATGAGAAACCCAGTGACGAACTGCGCATGGAAGTTGAAAAGTCGCTGGATGACGACTTCGCAAACGCGGTGAAAGAGCACTTCGAACTGATGCCACTGCGTTACTTTCGCTTCCGTGGAGTCAAACCAATCTGCCGCCACATTCGGCTTATCAAAAGCGTCAAGGAAGCTGAAGATGCAGCCGAAAATAAAGGCAACCCGCTACGCCACCGATGGACTGCGACTCCCGAACAAAGCTGCAGTCAGTTTGTCATTTGCTTACGCGATCGCCCAGAGCTGCTGGCAGCCGCTGCAGGATCGCTCGCTGCGCAGAATTTGAATATTCTCAGTGCTGATTTCTTTCTGCGTAAGGATGGCATCGTTGTCGATATGTTCAGAGTCTGCACGGTCAACTTTGAACCGGTCACGGTAGAATCCACCCAGCGCGCGGTCAGCGAGATGCTGGAATCCTGGAGTGATGGCGAACCCATCGACCTGAAGCAGCGCATTGCAGACAAACGCGAAAGCTCGCTCAACCAGCGCAGCAATCTTTCCGTCACGGAATCGGCACATGAGTTTCCGCAGAGAGTCTACCTGACAAACGAAATAAGCCCTGACTACACGGTTGTTGAGATTCAGGTTATCGATCGCATTGGGCTTCTGTTTGACATCTTTTCGACGATTACTGCACTCGATCTGGAGATCGCTCATGCCCGCATTAACACCGAAAAGGGGGCGGCAATCGATACGCTCTACCTTTCAAAAAGAAGCGGAGGAAAAATCACTGCCCGCACAGAGTTGGCGGAAATTCGCCATCAATTAGAAATTGCGCTATCGATTCCATAAACTGAGGGAACTGAGATTGTTATTGAAATTATGGTGAATATGGTTAATATTTCCATGGTACAACTGTATTATGGATCCATCTCGCTCGACATTAGCCTTTGAATTACAGCAACTTCTGGAAGATTTACAAGCCTTCCAGGATACCCTGAACCAGATGCAAGGGAGGGCTGCGGCCCTTTTTGAGCAACTATCGGCAAGTGATGATGAACTGGCAGGCGTGAAAAAATGGACGGTAGCAGAAGGAGAGAAAAGCGATGATCCGTTTGATCTCAATCCCGACTTTGACCGGCTTCTGGAGAAAGAATTCGCGAAGGAGGCAAGAACCGACCACTACGTCGAGCTTCCATTCGTTGATCCTTATGATTGCTTCGATGATGCGTCGCCGGAATTTGGGTTTCCGTATTCTGATCGGACTCCCACTCGTGGCCCACTGGAAGGATTATTTGAATCCGATCCAGAAATTGCCAGTGCTCCGTCAGGAAGCACTGAATTAAGGGGGCCAGACGTCGAAATCGAGTATCTTCCCAACGGCGGCTATCGAATGCGAAGCCAACCTTCGAGACACCGCACCAACGAAGCGCCCAGCACCGATCCACTCGACGGGCTCAGCTCTTAGTCATCTTCCGAAAGTTCCCATTTCTAGGGGGAAGTTTTCGTTGGCGCGAGTTCAGGCAACTGAAAATTCTCCGGCTTTTCGAAGTCCTGATTTTCCTCCAAGTCAGGCAGAGTCACGTCAATACTTGGAACACCGGCTGTTGGCACCTCCAGTCCCGCCGTCCAGACAACCGCATTGACTACCAGCTTGCGGAAATTGGGATCGCCAAAATTCCAATGAAAATGCGCTCCAGTAAATCCAACACCTCGTCCACCATCTGGACGCTCAGTCGCCCAGAGCAGTGTTTCCTTCCGGCCACTTGCCTCGACGATATGTTTCTTTGGCCCACGCGGCCAGGAGGTAGCACCAGCTCTGGATTCGTCGTCCGGCACGGCCTCTAACACACTCACTACGCCTTCCATGCGTTCGCGAAAACGCATGTTGTAATACCATTCATCCTTCAGAGCAAAGGCTTCCACACCTCGGGTGATGGGATGCTCGCTGTTCAGCATTGCTTTCGCCGTCCAGTGCGGATTGATAGAGTAACCGCTTTCGTAGTAGCCCCCGATCCAACTGAGAAATGCTTTCGCGACTGGCCCGATCGGAACTTCTACGGCATAGTGCATACACATTAATCCAACTCCCGCATCCATCAGTGGCGCCAGTTGATTCAAATGCTCGCGTACAGGGTGATTTCCACCTCCATCCATGAATAGAACGATGGCACTGGCACCTTCGAAGACACCGTCTTCCTTCGGCCAGCCATTAAGGTAAACCTTTGTTTCGATCTCAGGCGCTTCCGCTCTCAGAACTTTCTGCATGAGCAGACAACCTGCATTGAATTCATGCGCTCCATAACCGTGGCTCTTCTTACCGGCTACAAATACCACCAGAGGGTTCCCTCGTTCACCATCCTGTGCGTGGCTCACTGCGGAGAAGCACGCAACAAAACAGACAAAAATCACCGTAGGATGCAATAGGGAAAATAAGGGCAATAGGGAACTTGAGTTCTTCATTTTCAATTCAGGATGTTGACCTCGGAACCATGTGGGGAACACAACTGCGCAGTCAAGCCAGGCCTGCTGCGAAGATGCTGCGCAGAAACAAGTTGCCCTGACAGCCTGGAAGAGCGGTGGTTCCGCGCTTGTAATTCGTGGGAACGCATTCAAATTCCAAGAATGATTATCCAACCGAAGATCCGCGGGTTCATTTGCACGACTTCCCACCCAGAAGGGTGCGCTGCCAATGTGCGCGAGCAAATTGCCTACGTGAAATCCCGCCCGCCACTTGAGAATGCGCCGAAAAACGTGCTCGTCGTCGGCAGCTCGACTGGATATGGCCTGGCCTCGCGCATTGTCCCCGCCTTCGGTGGCGGAGCAAAGACGATTGGAGTGTTTTTTGAAAAGCCTGGAACAGAGCGCAAGACAGGCAGCGCAGGATGGTATAATTCAGCAGCCTTTGAGGCAGCAGCCAAAGAAGATGGCCTGTATGCGCGTAGCTTCAATGGAGATGCGTTCTCCACAGAAATGAAGGAGAAGGTGATTGCCGCCATCAAAACTGACCTCGGGCAGGTCGATATGATCGTCTACAGCCTTGCTTCCCCACGGCGAACGGATCCGACTGATGGCGAGACCTACAAATCATGCCTGAAGCCGATTGGGGCTCCCTTCACCCAAAAGACATTGAACACAGACAAAGGCGCAGTGGAATCGATCACCATTGAATCCGCAAGCGAAGAAGAGATCGCGCACACTTCGAAGGTTATGGGCGGAGAAGACTGGGAACTATGGATGAATGCGCTCGCAGATGCTGGAGTGCTGGCAGATGGAGCGCGTACGGTGGCCTACTCTTACATTGGCCCGGATTTAACTTTCCCTGTCTACACCAATGGCACCATCGGCCGCGCTAAAGAGCATCTTGAGCAAAGCGCCGCCCGATTGAACGAGAAGTTTGGAGACAGCACGGCATGGATTTCGGTGAATAAAGCACTGGTGACTCAGGCAAGTTCTGCCATCCCTGTGGTGCCGCTTTACATTTCTCTGCTCTACAAGGATATGAAAGAGCGGGGTCTGCATGAGGGATGTATCGAACAGATCAGCCGATTGTTTTCCGACAGGCTATCGCAGCCCACAGTTGTTGTTGACGAGAAGGGACGCATCCGTATCGACGACTGGGAAATGCGTGAGGACGTGCAGACAGCTGTCGCCAGACTTTGGGATGAAGTGACCACTGAGAACCTCAGCGACTTGTCAGACTTTGCTGGTTATCAGTCCGAGTTCCTTCGCTTGTTTGGATTCGGCATCGATGGCGTTGATTACGGGAAAGAATCCGATACGATCCGCGATTTCTCGGCATCGCAATAATTCCCCACTTGCTAACTGCCACCTGCCACTTGCCCGATCAAGAAATCACTTGAAAGCGCAGCCGATCGCCACTTTCAACGCTTTACTGTTCTCTGGCAGCGTCATCGACAGGTAACAAGTTCCTGTCTTCGTCGGTCGCGCCGCGATTGCGATGCGACCTTCTCCCGCGCCTGTGTGACAGGCAATGGGAATTCCCACGAGATCGAACAATTCAATGTTCAGCGTCGACTCGGCAGCTTGCATATCATCTGCAGCGATCACCAGAATGTAGTGATTCTCCTTGAAGAAAAAAAACGGCAACATCACCCGCTTACCAGGGGGCAATTCGCCTTCCCAAACCACTCCGCGCCGACAACAGCCTTCGCTTGTTAAAGCACGCAGGCCAGTTTCCACCCGATGAACGGAATCATGTGTGTCCACGGATTCCTGTGCACGCATTTCGTCGGTCGACGAGAACGCGACCAGCAGCGCACTGGTCACTAGAGAAATGCGAAAAAAGCTGCGCGTTATCGAGTTCATTTGTTCACCACCAGACTACCTAGAAATTCATGGAGAGCCGTGCGCGTGGCCAGGACTTTGTCTTCGACCGGTTCCGGCGGTTCGTCGATCCAGTAGTCCCGCACCGACTTCAAACACCGGCGCAGGTCACGGACGCTTCGCTCCTTCAGAGTAGCCTCAGGCAGAGCTTCGACATAGCGGATCATCAGAATCAACAGGGTGATATCCCCGATGCAAAGCCGCTCATCAATTTGCAAATCTCTGACAATGTCACAACTGATCGCTATCGTCTGCAGGATCATACCGAATGGAATGAGATCGGCCAAAGGAGCATCTCGCTGTTGCTTCAGTAATTCTGCCTGCTCTGTCGCCATCGCTGCCAGCTCCACCCGCAGCGCTGCCCATTGCTCGCCATCAGCTAATTCCCCCAGTCGGGTATGCCGCTGTTGCATTCGCTCACTGATTCCTAACGTTTTTTCCAGAGTCCGGACGTTCACCAGCACGTTGCGTACTTCCTGGCTGCCTCTCGATTCCACCGCCACATAGGCATCCGTCAAGGTTACACCGAGCACTAGAGCTGCTTTGTGTCGGTCAACAATGGAAAATGATCCACTGTCCCTGTAAAAATGCCGCCAGCGGGGACTGCCGTGCTTTTCGAATGCTCGAAACCAGGCGAGAGGCGACGGCAATGCAAACGGCGATGGCACCATCGCGGCACCAATTTCTTCCCGTGTAATTGAAGGCACAACAACACCAGCCGAATCCCCGGATGCGCTAATCTCCTCTGTCGATGTGCCAGTCTGTGACTCTGCCAGACTTTGGAAAAATATCGCAATAGTGGCCAGCATCACCACACGACTAATCGCATTCAGCCGCAGAGCGACTCCCTGCCGGTTCGTCATTTTAGATGATTTATTGTGGGCTTCCAATGATCTCAAGCGAACAGATTTATTGTCGAACATTCGCCCACACTGCGAGCACGGTCAAGCGCGGTAAGAAAAGAGCCTGCAGACCGAAAAGGTCAGCAGGCTCTCAACATTTTAGGAATTCTATTGAACTGTGATCAGCTCTCGGTGGGCTGGGTGACCTCGGTATCCTCGGTATCCTCGGTGTCCTCCGCAGTTTCGGATTTCTCATACTGAGAGGATGGTCGCTCTGCCTTTGCTCCGCTCACGACAAGTGGTCTACCCATAAAGTCCTTGTCATGCAGGACACTCACTGCGCGCTTAGCTTCGTCGAGCGACAGCATCTGCACAAATGCGTAGCCTTTTGATCGCATCGTCCGCTTGTGACTGACGACCTCAGCGGATTGCACCTGACCGATTCCTTTGAACAAATCCATCAAATCAGATTCGTTCGCATCGTAAGACAAATTGCCCACGTAGAGGCGACCACTGGTCACTTCACGCAGCTCAGGCTTTCTCGATTCTCTGGGTTCGCGACGGGAAGCACTCTTCGTTGCTCCACCGTTCCTTTCAGGCCTGTCAGCCCTCGATGATGATGACGACTTTGACTCTGCTTTTGCCTTAGCCTTGGCTGTAGGACTTATCGGCTTGGGCTTTCGCTTCGGCGTTGGAGTTACCAGGCCGAAGGTTAGAATCCGAATTATCTGCTGACCTAAAGTCAGCGGGGCCACGCGTGGTGTTCTCGGCACGCTACGGCTTTCACTTGAGCGATTGGAAGAACGGCTTGACTGATTGTTGCGCCGGCGACCGTCGTTGTTGTTGCGACGATTGCGATCACCGGAGCGATCACCGGAGCGATCACCGCCTCTGCGATTCCTGCCGCCTCTATTCCTTTCTCCCCTTTCCGGGTTATTTGATCTTTCTTGTGTGGTTGACATCGTGATTTCCCATCTTGTGGGAATGTTGTATTAGGTTGGTATGTCCCACGGAGTTGCCAGGCATCATTGCACCTCGGGCGCTTCGCAGGGAGGAAGCGTTCTTCGCCTCCCATGCGGTTGCCCCCATCGCTCGGCGCCAGAAGAATTCTTCGGCATGGCTCTGCGACCTGTGGTGTGTGATCTCAACATTTAAAAAATCTCCGTGCATTCTAGATTCGGATCTAATGACCTGCATCTGCTCCCGATGGAGCCGTATTCCGCAGCGAGCGCAGCCTTTTAAGCGGCTGACAATTGGCCTGATGTCGATCAGTAACCGCCCTTTCCAAAGCGAGTAACGACTGTGAGCGTCCAGATCCAAAATCTGTTAGAGGAACGATAGGCAATCCCCAAATAGAGGCAAGGAATGATTTTCACACCACATTCATCACATCCTCCCAATCCTCTAATTATCTCAACACATTTATAATGAACTAATTACGACCTAACCATCACCTGAGATTGACACGTTTCTCCTTTCGACACACCTTTCTTGCCAGATGCGCCAGCAAGAACAGCTGCCCAGCCCACCTGCGACGATTTTTGGAAATTCAGTGGCATTGCGGTTTTCCCACACCTTTCCCGGCAACGCGGAATATGGCCAGGTGCGCGGATATCATTTTCGAATCATCCCGCTTCCTGACGGTCGAGACGCGGGCCACATCAATCTGCGCATCGGTGACACACCGCACATTCAACAAGTCGTCGGCCACATTGGCTACGAAGTTATTCCCGCACTGCGCGGCAATGGTTATGCGGAAATCGCCAGCCGAGCACTTGCCCCATTCGCCGCTAAGTTCTACGATGAAGTAATACTTACAGCTGACCCGATGAACGCGGCATCATTGCACATCATCGAAAACCTTGGCGCTCGTTTTCTCGATGAGGTTGCGGTACCTCAAGATGATATCGCCTATCAAAGCGGTGCCCACTTCAAGAGGCGCTACCTTTGGGATGTTCGGCAAGATCGCCCCCCTAGCCTGCATAATTCATGAGCTTCCGGCGAAGCCTTGCAATAGCCGAATAATGCAGGCTAGCCGATCAACTCTTTGATCACTTTTCCGCCAAACTGGCTGAGCTGCTTGTATCGCCCGGCGTGGAAATAGGTCAGCTTGTTGTCATCCAGTCCCAGGAGATGCAGCAATGTGACATGGAGGTCGCGAATGGGATGGACGACATCCACTGCCGTAGCACCCAGCTCATCCGTAGCACCAACGATGCTCCCTTTTTTCACGCCTCCTCCGGCTAGCAGCATAGTCATGGCATCAATGTTATGGCCGCGTCCCAGCGAGTAGACTCCCCCACGCTTATTGTTATCAGGTGTCCTTCCGAATTCGCCGGTCCATGCTACCATGGTTTCGTCGAGCATTCCTCTTGCTTTAAGATCCTTGATCAGTGCAGCCATCGGCTTGTCGACACTGCGAATCCGCGATGAATGCCCACGCTGCAGGAAATCATGACTATCCCACCCGCCGCTGAAAACCTGCACGAAGCGCACACCTTTTTCAATTAATCGACGCGCCAGCAGGCACTGCCGACCAAAGGGCTCGGTCACAGGATCATTCAACCCATACATTTCGCGGATCGACTCAGGCTCACCCGCGATGTCGACTACTTCAGGCACTTCCATCTGCATCCGGTATGCCAGTTCATAATTCTCCATCCGCGCAGCGAGATCGGAATGTTCAGGGTGCTGATCGGCATGCTTCTGATTCAGGAATGACAACTCATCCAGGGATCGCCGCAGGTGCTCGCGATTTTTGTAACCTTGTGAATTCAGATCCAAAATGGGCGAGCCCGCAGGTCGCAGGCGTGTGCCTTGATAGTATGCAGGCAGGAAGCCGTTGCTCCAATTGCTTGAGCCTCCCTGTGGCATTGCCGACTCCGTCATCACCACATATCCCGGAAGATTCTGATTTTCAGATCCAAGGCCATACGTCGCCCAGGCTCCCAATGAAGGATCAGCCCCGAGTCGGCTGCCAGTGTTCATATGGAATAGCGCTTCCGGATGATTTAACGACTCTGCCTGGCAGCCTCGATAATTACAAAGTTCATCGGCGACCTCAGGATCCGCCATGTGTATCCACTGGTCGCACATATCAATCCCTGACTGCCCTACCTTACGCGAACCAAAGGGACTACCGACGTAAAATTTGTAGCCAGTCTCCAGACCACGTGTGCTCTTCGACTCTTTCTTATGCAGCTCGTTGAGCTTCGGCTTTGGATCGAAAGTATCCACCTGACTTGGCCCCCCTTCCATAAACAGCATGATACAGGCCTTCGCCTTGGCCTCGAACATTGGCTTCTTCGGTGACAAGGGCGAAACACCCGCAGCGGCAGCTTCCTTAGCGATCAAATCAGAAAATGCGACCGTTCCCAGCGTGGCGCCAAGTCCGTAGAGGAACTCACGACGCGATCCAGGTGATGACAGTGGACGAGAACAAAGTGGATGATTCATGATTTCGTAAGCAGAATGAAAATGAAGAGGAGAACGCGTAAGTCGATCAATTAGTAAACGTGCATGAACTCGTTCGAGTTGAACAACAACAGGCAAAAGTCCGCAAGTGCCCGAGTATCCGCGCTGACATCAGCGGGTTTTGTATCCGGTTGATAGTCTGCAAATACCGGGAGAATTTCCTTATACTCGAATGGCTCACCTGAGAATTCCTCGACGAGCGAGCGTGTGATTTCTGTTGGATAGGCAGCTGGTGAAGGTTGCACACCGCTGTGATAGTCACGCATTTCTAAGACATATTTTCCCATTCGCTCAACCTCACTTGCGTCAGGCGTTCGTCCAAGGGCTCGTTGAAATCCTTGCACTAACTGCTCATTCAGCACACTCGATTGTGCTTCCAGACTTGTAGCGAATGCAATGGATCGGTCCGTAATCACATCACTATTGAGCAAAGTGAATACTTGTGGCGAAACGGATGCGGTATCGCGCCGCTCACACGAATCGTTTGGATTCGGCTGATTAAAAATCTCCAGAAATGGATCAGCAAGACCGCGCACTCGATACGAGTAAATCGTCCTTCGATTGCGCAGCTCAGGAGTCGCGCTGGGCTGGTAGGCAGGAGCCAGGGAAAACTGAATCATACGCGGTTGCAGTGCGACTTCCATATTGATCTCTGGCTTTGCCGGAAGTCCACCAGGCGCATGAACGAGTTCACCAGTTATACTGAGTAATCCATCACGCAATTCCTCTGCTGTCATTCTGCGTGGGGAGAAATAGGCAAATAGCTTGTTGTCAGGATCTTTGTTCGCTAGCGCTTCCTGCTGGGGGTGCTGGCTCGCCTGGCGATACACCCTCGATGTCATCAACAGGTGATGCATGTGCTTGAGCGACCATCCATTCTCGACGAATTCTGCGGCAAGCCAGTCGAGCAACTCAGGATGCGTTGGCTTGCTGCCCTTTGCTCCAAAGTTGTTTGGGTTTCCTGCGATTGATTTGGCAAAGTGATACTGCCAGACGCGATTCATGATGGATCGTGTGGTGAGTGGATTATCCGGACTCGCAATCCACTTTGCCAGCGCCAGTCTGCGCCCTTCAAGTTTTTCTGGCAGCACGTAAGGGTTCCCTGCCGGCGCACCTTCGACAGGAATTCCGATGGCGCTCAGAACACCCGGTCGCACTTTCTTTCCAGGTGCCTCCAGTGCTCCACCCACTAGAATTGCCGTGCAGCATTCCATTCGGAATCAGCATCCGGCCCGTTGTAGACACTTTGCACCATCGGTTGGTACCGCTCCAGTCGGCGATTCCAAATCCACTCATCCTGCTCGCGCACTTTAAGCTGACCTTGTTCTACATGGTCCAAGCCCACGTAACGTGGCGGCTTCATTTCATCAGGAATGTCTTTTTGCTCGTTCTCAGGCACAAACTCCAGACCGTGTTCCTTGAACCAGGCGCGCGCCGCAGCATCCTGCTTTTCTTTCAGCTTATTTTTCTCAGCAACAGCAAACGCTAACATCTTCTCAACATGAGCTTTGCTATGCTCAAAACCGTCGCGATTCTCTTCCACTAACAATGGCGCTGGTCTCTCAGCCATTTGCGTTCCAGCGAAAGCAGCGTAGAGCCGATAATAGTCCTGGGTAGGTATAGGATCGAACTTGTGATCATGGCACTTGCAACAACGCATGGTCGTCGCAAGAAAGGATTGCCCCACAGAGTTCACGACGTCATCCAGATAGATTTGACGTGCCTCAGGAGCCTTTACCATGGCATTGTCCCAGGCTCCCATGCGCAGGAAACCGGTAGCGACCAGCCACTCGCTTTCCTGCGCCGTGTAGTCGCCTGATTTTCTGGTTGCGGCCACCGCCTTCTCGTCCCCACCACTGCGTTCTCGTACCGATGCATCGGCCAGTTCATCGCCCGCAATCTGCTCGATCACAAATTGATCGTAGGGTTTGTCCTGATTTAGCGAACGAATCACATAGTCGCGATAGCGCCAGGCATTGGATCGCTCGTAATCGTTTGAATAGCCGCCTGTGTCTGCATAACGCGCAATATCCAACCAGTGCTGCGCCCAGCGTTCTCCGTAAGCAGGGCTGCCAAGCAATTCATTTACCAACTCACCGACGACGGCCACATGAGCTGACTCGTCAGTAGTATTGAGCTTCGGCCCCCAGCGATTCATTTGCTCCGGAGAAGGGGGCAAACCAGTGAGGTCGAATAAGATTCGCCGCACCAGTGTCCTCGCATCTGCCAGCGGTGCTGCCTCGAATCCAGCAGCCTTTCTCTTAGCATCAACAAATGCGTCAATAGGATTACCTTCAGCAGGCGCATCAAGTTTCACCACCGGTTGAAATGCCCAGACATCCTCTTTCTGATAACGCCGATATGTCCAGTCATCGCTATCGCCGCCACTGGTCTGCATCAACATTCCATCGGCCGTGACCACTGCAGACCGCTCTTCGATTCGATACTTTTCCTGCGTCGCCTCATCCGGCCACGGCGCACCTGCATCAATCCAACGCCGAACCCAGCCGACCTGCTCAGTTGTGAGTCGATCATTTTCCTTGGGTGGCATTTCAAGATCTGGATCTTCCCAGGTGACAGCGATGAACAGATCGCTTTCTTCAGCCTTCCCTGGCACCAGCACTTTATCTGAATCTTCGCCCCCTCCAGCAGCGCCTCGCGGGTCAGCATATTAAGATCACCTTTGATCTTCTCAGGATCCTCACCATGACAGGCGAAACACTTACTCTTCAGCAATGGTAGCACTTTAAGTGAAAACTCACGTTCGATCTCATGCTGATCCGCGTGGACAGTTGAGGTCAGCGCGCTGGCGGCAAGCACACACAACAGCAGAGTCCAAGATTGCTTTCCAAGTGACATGTCAGGGTTTTCCGAGTTCATAAAATTGAAGTATTTCCTGGGGAGTAAGTGCGACACTGAACAGCATGAAGGCATCCATACTGCCATTCAAATTGCGCACGGCGAAGTGGGGATCATCATTTTCTGGAAGGCTCCAATTTCCCAGAGAGGCATTGCCAATTTTCACAGTCTCCACAACGTATTCATCTGGAATCGCTTCAGTGCTGAGTGGTTTGCCGTTTAAGAAATGCGTCACTTCTCGGGCGTCAATATCGTAGACCGTTGCGATCATCATCCATTGCCCACTGAGCGATGGTTCCCAGAACGATGGCGAATAGAAAATATGCTTATCTCGCTCGCCTTTTGCGGCATCCCATTGGTCACGTTTTTTCACCGAAAAGAATAGCCGTCCATCGTCCATGATCTGCCAGTGTGGTTCATGAAGTTCATGACCATCAGTCAAAAACAATGAATTATACCAGCGGTCGAGACTGTTGATCTTCACCCAGGCAACGAGGCTCACTGATTGGTAGCTGCCGGGAATCGTCACGCGGATGCGGCTTCCCGTTGGGCTGAAATCAAGCGCCCCATCAGATTGCGCCCAACGATCTGTGGCTCCAACTGCGGCAACAATCGCCCCTTCGCGCGCCGCGCCGTGACGGGCAAGATTTGGAACGCGTCGGCTCCAGCCAGCCTTATTTCCTGTACGAAAATACGCCACCAGCCGCGGATCATCTTTCAACCGATGACTAAACGTCTCCCACACCGCCTGCCGATTGCTGCGACTGGATACCATGCGTTCACGCAGCTCGGAAGCCCCGAGAAAAGCTGCGGCATCAGCCGAGAATCCTGTATCCTCGCCAGTAGAAGTCGTTGTCCACACAGCCTCCCTTTCTGTCATTTTACGCGGGGCTGACGGCACCCTTGCATGCCATTCTATTTCCCCCTCTAACACGTGCACCTCTGAGTGATCATCCGAAACATTTACGGCGAATTCAGTGCCGAGATCAACGATTTCGCCATCGATCGTGTGTATCTTAAATCCATGTGCTGGTTCAGGCACATGCGCACGCAATCGGCCTTTTGAAACGGCCATTTCCATCGAGGAAATCACTTCAAATTCTGCTGGTGCCTCAACCACGACCATGACACCGCTGAACAATTCCAATTGCGCGACTCCTTCTTCGAGATTCAATTTTCCGCCGGGCAACAATGCTCCATCGACCGGTGAATACCCACCGCGCCAGCGCGCATCCACCTGCCCTGACAAAACAGCAAACCCGCTGGCTCTTTGTTCGACCGGTTCCAATTGCTCAGCCACTTGATTAGGAGCATCACTCGGCGCTCTTGATGAGACAACCATGAATACGGCTACTACTGCGGCGGCGGCTCCACCCGCGAGCAATCCCCACCTCACTCGGTGCCCTCCAACAAAAGGAGTCACCTTCGTTTCCAACGATGCCGCCTGCGCTTCAGATTCCAGTGCTGCGGTCAGACAGAGTCGCGCGTAGTATTCCTTCCGAGCTGCAGGGTCGATAGAAAGCTCAGCTTCCAGCCGCAGAAATTCGGCCTCGGACAACGAGCCGTCCAGAAGATCATCAATGAGCGATGTGCGTTCGTCATCCCTCATGCTTCCGCTCCTCCCTGCCCTGTTCGCCCTGTTCGCAATTGCCCATCAATACAGCCAGACAGCGCATTACGCAGCCGATGCAGTGTCACCTTCAATCCACTTACACTACGTCCATTTTTCTCAGCAAAATCAGCCAGTGTTCCACTGCTCGAGTAACGATGCAGGAGCAGTTCCCTGTCCTTGTCCCGCAGCTTATCCAGGCAGCAGCGCAGCGCAGCATGACGATGGTTCAAATCGACACTCTGCTCAGCAATTTCCTCAGCAAAGGTTTCTTCAAGTTCCGCGCTGAAGACCAACCGTGCATCGCGCGCCTGGCGCTTGCGAAAATTGAGAACTTCGTAGCGGGCGATACTGAATGTCCATGCCTTAAAGTTCGTTCCCAGAGTAAAGTCCGACCGCTTGCGCCAAATGGTGGCATTCGCCTGCTGCACAACATCTCCCAGTGCAGACTCACCCGCCAGCAGCGATTGGACGTACAATCGCAGTGGCAATTGAATAGCGGTCAATTGCGCGACAATTTCTTCGTCTGGACTTTCAGGTGGGGATTCGTTCACGTCACTGGGTTTATCATCGGGCAAATGTCCCGCATCTGACAAAGGTTAACACGAAAATTAAGGGATTAATCGAGCTGTTTCCTTGCTGCTTTCGATTCCGGGACGTGATAGACCGTTGGAAGACTGAAATTTTCCCAATAATGAGATTCCCCCTGATTTTTCTTACGCTACTGGCATTTATGATCAGCATTCTGCGCCCAGCCAGCGCGGTTGACTCAATCGTCGTGTTCAACGAAATCCATTTTAATCCTGGCGGAGCCGAGGAAACTCTGGAATTCGTTGAGCTCTACAACCAAAATGTCGTCAATGTGGACCTTTCAGGTTGGTCGCTGGATGGTGGAATTGGCTATAAATTTGCAGAGGGAACAGTGATTGAAGGAAATAGCTATCTCGTGATTGCCTCCGATCTCGCCACCTTCGCAGAGGCCAACCCGGGAGTTCCAATATCCGGCCCCTATTCGGGCCAATTGGCCAATGGTGGAGAAGAGCTGATTCTTCGCAATCGCAGCGGGCGAATCATGGATGAACTTAGCTACGGCGACCGGCACCCCTGGCCGGTGGCTGCGGACGGCGGCGGCGCGACACTTTCAAAAATCGACGGCCTCACGATTTCTGAACCCGCTGAGAATTGGCGCGCCAGCCATGAGTATGGCGGCACACCTGGAGCTTTCAATTTTGCTAACCCCTGGACGTCAGAGGAGGAACCTGAGGTGGTGGTTTCCAATGGCGTCGCACGCTACTTTACATTCGACGACAACAGCGAAGCGGATTCAACCGGAAGTGGCATTGAATTCACGCGCAGCGGCGCAGGATTCTCTGCCCTTGTTCCGCAAGATCCGGCGACTGGTGATGCCATGCGATTCGATGGAACGAACGATACCATTGAGATTGTCGAAGCTGCCGATATCGAAGGATATTCGATCGCTCTCTGGGTACGACCCGACGTGATACGTGCGCAGTCTATCATTCTCCTGACAAATGCTGGCGGCAGTACCAGTACATGGTCACATCAGTTGCGCATGACGGAAGATGGAAGCTTTGAACATTACACATTCGACGGCTCAGCTAAGACAGTGACGGGAACAACCATCGCCGAGCCGAACACTTGGTATCACATCGTCATTAGCGCGGCCAATGGCGGTCAGGCCAACTTGTTCGTCAATGGAGTAGCCGAAGGTACACCGCAATCGATCGCCTCCTTGTGGCAGGATGGCACTCGCTGGCGAGCAGGCGACAGAAGCGGAGACGGGATGGCTTACTATGATGGCCGAATCGATGAATTGGCGATCTGGCACTTCTCGATCACAGCTGAGCAGGCGGCGGCCCTTGCTGCCTGGACGTCGCCATTTGAGATCACTCGCTCACCTGATGGAGGAGGCCAGACGTCTGACACTCCGCCTTCCATCGCCATCAGTGAGCTCAGCCCCACGGATGCTCCTGCTGGAGAATTCTGGGTAGAACTTGTGAACTATGGGAATACGGCAATTTCTCTGGAAAACTGTGAAATTGTCGGCTCTGGCGGACAGTCGGTGCTGCTGGCTGCGCAGACATTGCCCACGGGAAATTTCCTGCAGATTAATGAGGCAACGTTAGGATTCCGCCCCGAAAAACAGGATGTATTGTTCCTGTTGTCGCCCGCACGAACATTTGTTCTCGATGGCATTGCGGTGAAAGAATCCAAGTATCAGGCGCGCCAATTAGTGGATCCTACTGGCGAGGCCCTTGTGCCCTCCGCTCCTACGCCTGGAGCCGTGAACGAGTTCGAGTTTACGGATGCTATCGTGATCAACGAGATCATGTACAGCCATCGCCCCATCTACGGCACCCCATCCACTCCAGATACTCTCACGAGCTCTCCCGTATTCGGTTTTGACTCCGAGTGGCGATCTGATCAGTCCGGGCTGGATCTTGGAACCGCATGGCGGGAAATCGACTTCGATGATTCCAGCTGGCCTGCAGGCCAGGGCCTGCACGGTCGAGAGTCCAGCGATCTCGGCGAACCGATCCGCACCGCGTTCACCACCAGCCCACCGATTGCCACCTACTACCTGAGGAGGAAGTTTCAATATGACGGCGCAGAGACCAAAGGCATCCGCCTGCGATTGCTCGTGGACGACGGAGTCATCATCTATCTGAACGGAACAGAGATTCATCGATACAACATGCCGAATGGTAACGTGACGTTCGAATCGCTCGCAGCAGATGGGGTCAGTAATGCAGAGCTGATCGAACTCGCACTACCAGATGCAAATTTAGTTAGCGGTGAGAATACCCTTGCAGTTGAACTCCACCAGGAACGGCTCGGAAGCTCAGATGTCGTCTTTGGCCTGGAACTGGATGCCATCATTGTCGAATCTCCAGGCATCGAAGGTGTCCCCTATCGAGCAGATGACGAGGAGTGGGTAGAACTTTACAATCGATCCGACGGTCCAGTCGATCTCAGTGGTTGGAAGTTGGACCGTGCGGTGGATTTCGAGATTCCAGCTGGCACAATGCTTAGGCCAGCCGGTTACCTGGTCATTGCAAAGGATGCAACCGCTGTCCGACTGAAACATCAGGGTGTCACCGTGATCGGAGATTACCGCGGCAGCCTTTCGAACAGTGATGATCACTTGATCCTGCGTGAAGCCAACGGAAACCCTGTGGATGAAGTGCACTACTTCGACGGCGCCCCCTGGCCGTCCTACACCGACAAGGGCGGTTCCAGCCTGGAGTTACAAAATCCATTTGCTGACAACAGCTCACCAGATGCCTGGGCCGCCAGCGATAATTCCGATGCAGCGGAATGGAAAACTTACACGTTCACCGCGCCCGCCGTAAGACCCCGCTGGTATCCTACATCCAGTCAGCGTAAATTTCAGGAGCTACGATTGGGGCTTCTCACTTCTGGAGAAGTCCTGGTCGATGATGTTTCAGTGATCGCAGATCCACTAGGCGAAGCGACACCGCTGATCCAAAATGGATCGATGGCGGATGGCGACAATCACTGGCGATTCCTTGGCACACACGTCACATCTCATGTTGAAAACGATGGAGCCAATCCCGCTTTGCGTATCGTGGCAACCAGTCCATTGAACTACATGAATAACCTCGTTGAAACGAGTCTCAAAGAGGAAGGTGCCACACGGTTGCATACTGTCGACCGAGACACTGAATACCAGATTTCCCTGCGCGCGAAGTGGCTGAGTGGCTCTCCGCAGCTGCACGCGGAACTCTACTACAACCAGGTTACGACCACATTCATTCTGGACCAACCAGACAGCCATGGAACACCAGGTGCCAGGAATTCGACCTATCAAGACAATGCCGCCCCAACGTATCATCATTTATCGCATAGCCCTGTCGTTCCGGAAGCGAACGCGGACGTCACGGTGTCGGTAGAAATCGATGATCCTGATGGTGTGGCCAGCGCCACACTCCACTATCGTGTAGACGGCGACGATCCGTTCACCTCTCGAACCATGACACAAGGTGTCGACGGCACATGGAGCGGCACAATCCCGGGCCAGGCCCGACGAGAGATTGTACACTTCTACGTTGAGGCGTTTGATGGTACGGTTCCCGCAAAGAACTCATTTGCGCCGGCTCGTGGGCCAGACTCCCGAGCTCTGATTAAATGGGAAGATGACGGTGCTGAAGAAGCCCATCAGAATTTGCGCCTGATCATGCTGACATCGGAGGCAAATGATATGCACCGCACGGGCAGACCGGATATTCTTTTCAATCGACGCGTTGGGCTGACCATCATCTACAATGAAAAAGTCATCG